>CAIYZC010000827.1 GCA_903930565.1 uncultured Pedosphaera sp. | reverse complement strand
CCGGCGGCGGCGGAATTTTCTCGCGGCGTCCTTCGCGGAGATGGGGGTCGAATGCATCCGACCGCTGGGGGCGTTTTACGCCTTTCCCAGTGTGGTCAAGTACGGCTTGTCCTCGCGGGATTTCGCGCTGCAACTCCTGGCTGAGCAGAAGGTTGCGGTGGTGCCGGGCACGGCGTTCGGAGCGTGCGGGGAGGGGTTCATCCGGTGCGCGTATGCCACCAGCATGGACAACCTGAAGGAAGCCGTGCTCCGGATCGGTCGGTTCATTCAACACCGCTAATCCCATGGCCAAACCCACCCAGATTGATTTGCCCGACGCGGACCTCGCGATGGCGATCTTGTATGAGGATCGCGCGGTGCTCGCCTTGGACAAACCCGCGGGGTGGCTCTTGGCGCCGGATTCTTGGGACCGCACCTCGCGCAACCTGCAATTGGCCCTGCAATCGGGGCTGAACGCCGGGGAATGGTGGGCCCGTTCGCGCAACCTGAAGTTCCTGCGCTACGTCCACCGCCTCGATGCGGAAACCACCGGCGTGATCTTGTTTGCGCGGAGCCAGGGGGCGTTGGAGTCGCTCACGGAACTCTTCGAGACCCGGCAGGTGGAAAAGTACTATCTCACCGTGGTGCACGGGACGCCCCGGGAGGCGCAGTGGACCTGCTCCCTGCCCTTGATGGCGGATGTCCCGGGCAGTCATCGGATGCGGATCGTGCCGGAGGGCTTTGTGCCGCCGCGCGCGGCTCCGCCCGAATTCCCGGGCGAGGAGGAGGACGGCGGTCCGTCCGTGGTCAAGGATGCCGTGACCCATTTCAAGGTGGTGGCGGCCGGCGCGGCCACGACGCTCATTGAAGCGCACCCGGTGACCGGACGCACCCACCAGATTCGGGTGCATTTGGCGGCGGCGGGGCACCCGGTGGTGGGCGATCCCATGTACGGAAAAGACCCGGCGGCCGCCTCGAAGGGGCGGCAGCGGCTGGCCCTGCGCGCCTGGCGGCTGGCGTACCGCGATCCTTTTCAAAAACGTCCCGTGCGGATCGAGGCGCCGATGGCCGAGTTCCTGCGGGAGTACGGGTTCAACCCGAAATTGGCGGGGGGCCCGCCCGCGGGGCCGCGCGGGCCGCAGGCCGCATGAAATTGGGGGCGAAGAGCGACTACGCGGCCCGGGCCGTCCTCGGCTTGGCCCGCAAATATGCCAAGGGCGGGGCGCTCCGCGTGGAGGAACTCGCGGCGGACCAAGGCTTGCCCCCCAACTACTTGGTCCAGATTCTGATCGAATTGAAGGGCCGCCGGATTGTGCGCAGCGTGCGGGGCAAGGAGGGGGGGTATCACTTGGCGCGTCCGCCGGTCGAGATCACCCTGGGCGAAGTGTTGCGCTGTGTTCAGGGTCAGGTCTTTGAACCCCCCGGCAGCATCGATCAACCGGGGCCGCCGGAATTGCAGGCGGCTTGGCGGCAACTCCAGGACGCGATCGAACGCGCGGCGGATGGCATCAACTTCCAGCAATTGCTGGAGGCCGGGGCGGACAAGGAAAAGATGTATTATATCTAAAATCCTCTCCGCCCCCTCCCCGGCAGATTAGCGCAACCAAGCTTGGATTTGCGCGGGGTCGCGGGTGGGCGGCTGGCAGGCGGTGCCGGTGCAGAGATACACCAAGGGGGTGGCGGGGACCGGGAGCGTGCGGGCGAAGGGTTCGACCGGTCCGGTGGTGCCCAGCACCACCTTGCCAGGTTGGTACACCCCGTGAACCGCCCGAAGCAGGCGCCGAAATTCGGGGTGGTCGGGGGCGCCCGCGAGAACGACCCGGCGGGGCGTTGTCGCGGCAAAATCGGCCGCCAGCAGCAAATAGGGCACCGCCTGCGGGGATTGGCGCAGGCGCGTTCCGAAAAGTTGCAGCGTACGTTCGGCCGCCTGCCGGTAATCGGCCCGTTCGGTGATGGCCCCCAGCCGGGACAGCGCGAGGGTCGCCACGGAGTTACCCGAAGGTTCCGCGCCGTCATGGTCCTCCTTGATGCGCAGAATCAAATCCGGGGCGTCCGCGCTCTGCCAAAAACCGCCCGCCACGCCATCGTAAAAGCGGGCCAGCACGGCGTCGGCCAAATCGGTGGCGAAGGCCAGGTGCCGGGGGGCGAGGGTCGCCTCGTAGAGATCGATCACCCCGGCCAGCAGAAACGCGTAGGCATCCAGCAATTGCACTTGGTCGCGTTCCCCGTCGCGCCATCGGTGGTGGAGGGTGCGGGTGACGGCGTCCCAAAGGTGCGCCTGCAGAAAGGCCAGGTTCCGCTCCGCCACTTCGCGATAGGATTCCTCCCCCAGCAGCGCGTAGGCGCGGGCGAAGGCGCCCAGCATCAAACCGTTCCAAGACGCCAGGATCTTGTCATCCAAGTGCGGTCGCACGCGGTGCGCGCGCGCGGCGAACAACCGCGCCCGGGCCGACGCCAGGAGGGGGCGTTCCGCCTCCGTCAGCGCGGGATCCGCGATATGGAGCACATTCTGGTGCGGGAGCGGATCAGGATCGCTGTGGTCCACAAAATTGCCAGCCTCGGTGAGTCCCCAATGGCGCGCCGCCACGCGGAATTCCGCTTCGGAGAGCAGCTTGGCAACCTCTTTTCGGGTCCAGCAGTAAAATTTACCTTCCTTGCCTTCGCTGTCGGCGTCCTCCGCCGAGTAAAAGCCCCCGCCGGGATGGGTCATGTCCCGCTGGACGTAGCGCAAAATATCGCGGGCCACTTCGGCGTGGCGCGCCTCGCCCGTGGCGGCGTGCAGATCCAGATAAAGCCCCGCCAACTGGGCGTTGTCATAGAGCATCTTTTCAAAATGCGGCACCAACCAGCGGGCATCCACGGAATAGCGGGCGAACCCGCCGCCCAGTTGGTCGTGGATGCCGCCCGCCGCCATTTCATCGGCGGTATGCACCACCATCCGGAGGGCGGTGGCGTCGCCGGTTCGGGCGGCGTGGCGGAGCAGGAAGGCGGGTTGGCTGGGTTGGGGGAACTTCGGGGCGCCGCCGAAGCCGCCGTGGGCGGGGTCATACGCGGCCATGAAGGAACGGGCGGCGCGCGCCAGTCCGGCCGGGTCCGGCAGCTCGTCCCGGGCGGGTTCCTGCGTGGTCAGGGCGGCCAATTGGTCGCGGAGTTGGCCCGCGTTGTGCCGCAGGTCTTCCGGGCGGGCGCCCCAGAGTTCCGCCAAGTGGCGGAGCACGTCCAGAAAGCTCGACCGACCTTGGCGGGCGATGGGCGGGAAGTACGTGCCCCCGAAGAAGGGGTGCCGGTCCGGGGTGAGAAAGCAATTGAGCGGCCAGCCGCCCTGGCCGGTCGTGGCCTGCACAAAGGTCATGTAGATCTTGTCCACGTCCGGGCGCTCCTCCCGGTCCACCTTGATGCTGATGAAGTGCTGGTTGAGGTAGTCCGCCAAATGCGCGTCCTCGAAGGATTCCCGTTCCATGACGTGGCACCAATGGCAGGTCGAATAACCGATGCTGAGAAAGACGGGTTTGTTCTCGGCGCGCGCTTTCGCAAAGGCCTCCTCCCCCCAAGGGTGCCAATCCACCGGATTATGCTGATGCTGCAACAGATAAGGGGACTTTTCGCGGGCCAGTCGATTGGTGGGGCGGGTGGGCGCCGGGGGTGGGGGGATCATGGGCGGCTTGGGGATGTTTGGGGCGAAATTGAACTAGGCCGCTTGGGCTTCCGCCGACTCCAGCCTGGATCGGCGCGGGCGGATCAAGCGACGCAACATGGCGCCACTTTACCCCGTCGGGGTGGGGATCGCAAGGGCCAAGCCGACCGGGCCACGCCGGCGGGCGGGAAACCGGAAAGAGTGGGGGCAAGCGCGAAACCGTAACAAAAAAAGCCCTTGACCCAACGGGCCTTTGCGGGCTTAATGTGCGCAACTTGTTGGGAGCCAACGGCTCAGTTGTAGCCGGGCCTTGGACCGGTTAAGCCGGGCGACCGAACGGCAGGCTGCATTCCCGGCAAACGATGACTTCACATTTGTGAATAGCTCGACGGAAAACGTAAAGTCACTGGGTGTAGCTTTGGCTGGCGGAGCGGCTTGGTCCGCCGCCGGCAGGGCGGTGACGATGAACCTTTGGTCCGGGGTGGCGGATTGATCATGGAGCGCCCCGGCTTGGCTTGGTATTGCGCCCGCACCAAGCCAAAACACGAGCATATTGCCGCCGGCAACGTGCGCAAAACCTTGGGGATGGAAGTCTTTCATCCCCGTTTGGCATTGGAAAGGGCCACCCGCCGGGGACCGGTGCGGGTGGTTGAAGCGCTTTTTCCGGGTTACATTTTTGTTCGCTGTGAGTTGGCGCAGGGCTTGGATGACCTGCGCTACGTGAACGGCATCAGCAGTTTGGTGCGCTTTGGTTTGTGGGTTCCCCAAGTGCCGGAGGCGGCCATTGAGGAGCTCCGCCGTTGTTTCGCCGACGAGGAGCCGATGCCCGTGCAGGATCATCTCCTGCCGGCGGACGAGGTCGTGGTGTCGGAGGGTGCTTTCGCGGGGATGCAGGCAGTGGTGCTTAAAGTTCTGCCGGCACGGAGAAGGGTACAGATCTTGCTTGAAGTGTTGGGGCGCCCCACTCCAGTGGAAGTTGACCGGGCAGTGGTGACGCCGGTGAAGAATCAAATGGCCAACAAGTTACCCGCTTTGGCGGTGAAGCATTAAGTTGGCGGCCCGGTATTAAGTTCGGTTGGTTCGTAAACATTTTCAGAGCGCCGATGGCTTTGGAAACCTGAGAAAGTGTGGGTAATTCTACACGTGCGGAGCTTTGTACTCAAATGGCTGGGAATTGGATAAATTCGGGTTGGTTGGGCGTGAGTCGAGGCGCGCGGTTTTCGCAGGTTTGCGAGGGCTGGTCGTGGCGTGAATGATCAAAGCTTAATAATTGCCATGTCTACTTCTTCCAATCCCGGAATGGGAACCTTGGGTTCCCCGAACCCCGCCCGGCTGGAGGTGCCCACCCCTCCGGGCTACCTCCGCGCGGTACCGCCGGCCGCCATCCTATCGCCCACTTGGAAACGGGGCTTGGACATTGGGCTGATCGTGCTGTCCCTGCCGGTGGTGCTGCCCGTCAGCTTGGCGATCGCGCTCCTCATCCGCGTGGTCTCGCGCGGGCCGATCCTCTTTCGACAGGAACGGGTGGGCCTTCAGGGTCGCCCCTTCATGTGCTACAAATTCCGCTCCATGCACACCGATGCCGACACCAAGGTGCATGAGGGGCATTTGGAAAAGTTAATGAAATCCGGCAAGCCCATGGTGAAAATGGACAGCCACGGCGATCCCCGGGTCATTCCCTGCGGGGCCGTCCTGCGGGCGGCGGGCTTGGACGAAATTCCCCAACTGCTCAATGTGTTGCGGGGTGAGATGAGCCTCGTGGGGCCCCGGCCCTGCCTGCCGTTCGAAGCCAAGCAATACCAGCCTTGGCAACACGAGCGTTTCCATACCCTGCCCGGTCTCACCGGTTTGTGGCAGGTCAGTGGGAAGAACCGCACGACTTTCGAGGAGATGATCGCCTTGGACATCGCCTATGCGCGGTCGAAAAATCCTTGGTTGGATTTGAAAATTATGTTGCTTACCCCGGCCGCATTGTGGGTTCAATTACGGGAGAAGCTCCGCCGGCGTTGATCCGGCGCCGGCCTCGATACGCACCCCGGGATCGGCGGGGGTGGATGGCGGGAGGACGCCGCCAAAACTGCCGGCAGACAGTAACCTTATGAACAAACAGATTCGAGTGGGAGTGGTGGGCTGTGGCTATTGGGGCCCCAATTTGATCCGCAATTTCCGCGCTTTGGCGGATTGCCAACTCAAGGTGATGTGCGACATCAGCCAGGAACGCCTGGCCCACCTCAAGTCCTTGTACCCCGAGGTGGAAGCTTCCACGGACTACCAACGCACCTTGGATGAAGGCGGCGTGGATGCGATCGCGATCGCGACCGCGGTCAAATACCACTACAATATGGCCAAGGCCAGCTTGCTGGCGGGCAAACACACTTTCATCGAAAAGCCCATGGCCGCGTCCTCCGCGGAATGCGAAGAGCTGATCGAAATCGCCCGGCAGAAAAGCCTGGTGCTCATGGTTGGGCACACGTTCCTCTATTCGCCCGCGGTTCGGCGGATCAAACAGATCGTGGACTCCGGCGATATCGGTGAAATCCGCTACATCAGCGCCCGGCGCCTGAATTTGGGCTTGTTCCAAAAGGACATCAATGTCGCGTGGGATTTGGCCCCGCATGATATCTCCATCATTCTGCACATCATGCAGCAGCAGCCCAGCACCATCAATTGCCGCGGCAGCGCCCACATCACGCCCGGGATTGAGGATGTCACCAGCATGTGCCTCTCGTTCCCCAAAGAGCGGTCGGCCATGATTCAGAGCAGTTGGCTCGATCCCCGGAAGGTGCGGGAGATGACCATCGTGGGGAGCAAGCGCATGATTGTGTATGATGATGTCGCGCCCATCGAGAAGGTGCGCATTTTCGACGCCCGCGTGGAGCGTCCGCCGCATTACGACACGTTCGCCGAGTTCCACTACGCCTACCATTACGGCGATGTTTACGTGCCCTATATCAAGCAGGAGGAACCCCTGAAAACGGAATGCCAGCACTTTTTGGACTGCATCCGGCACGGGACGACCCCTTTGAGCAGCGGCAAGGCGGGGTTGGATTTGGTGCGCATTTTGGAGGCTTCCTCCAAGTCTTTGAAGCTGAACGGCGGGGCGGTGGAGCTCGGGGCTCCCGCCGGCGCCGCCCCGGCGGCCGCGACCGGGCACGCCCCCGGAACCCCGGGACCAGGCACGGCTGGCAAACCGGCTCCCGCGGTGACTGCGCGGGCCTGAAGCCATCGAGTATGAGCGAGGAACCGCCTTTCCGGAAAATTTCCCCGGATGTCAAGTTGGGGAAAAATGTGCGTATTTTCAGTTTCACCAACCTTTATGGTTGCGAAATTGGGGATGATGTCAAAATTGGCACCTTTGTCGAAATTCAAAAGGGTGCCAAAGTGGGGAACCGGTGCAAGGTGTCCAGCCACACCTTCATCTGCGAAGGGGTGACCTTGGAGGACGAAGTGTTCATCGGGCATAACGTGACGTTCATCAACGATCGGCACCCCCGCGCCACCGCCGAGGGCGGGGCGCTGCAAACCGAGGCCGACTGGGTTTGCATCCCAACCTTGGTCAAGAAAGGGGCCTCCATCGGCTCCGGCGCCACTATTTTGTGCGGCCTCATCATCGGGGAAAAGGCCTTGGTTGGCGCGGGCAGTTTGGTGACCCGGGATGTTCCCGCCGGGGCGATCGTGGCGGGTAATCCGGCCCGGATTATGAAGCGCGCGCCGGCGGTGGGCTAATTATTTGGATCGGCGGCGACGGCCCGGGGCGCGGGAATCCCCGGCCTGGTCCCAAGGGCCAAGTGGGAGAAGTACATTGCCAAAATCCGCTCACCGAGCCTGGCTGGGATCGCTGGATCAGCCAGTTTCCCGGGCACACCTTCTTTCATGAAGCGGCTTGGGCCGCGGGGGTGACCCGGGCGTACCGCTTCCCTCCCTGCTACTTGGTGGTTCCCGGTCCGGTCACGGAAGGGGGGGTGCTGCCCTTGGTGGAAGTGCGAAGTCGGCTGACCGGGTGCCGCGGGGTGGGGTTGCCCTTCACGGATTTCGCCGCACCTTTGGCCGCCGATGCGGCCGTTTTCGGCCGCCTGCACGATCGGGCCGTCCAGTTGGGCCGGGAGCGCGGTTGGAAGTATTTGGAGTATCGCGGGGGGAGGGATTTTCTGGGTACGGCTCCGGCCGCGGTCCAATTCCACGGCCACCGTCTCGATTTGCGGCCGGGGATTGACCGGCTCTTTGCCGCTTTGGACCCCGCCACCCGGCGCGCCGTGCGCAAGGCGGAAAAGAGCGGCCTGACGGTGGTCCGGTCCGAACGGGGCGAGAATCTCGCGGATTTCTACCAGTTGATGTGCCGGACGCGTCGCAAACACGGACTTCCCCCCGCACCCCTGGCTTTTTTTGAATCCCTGCGGTCGGCCGTGATGGGCACCGGAGGAGGAGTTTTGGTTACCGCCCAGGCAGCGGGGAGGGCGGTGGCGGCGGCTTGGTTTTGCCACTCGGGGCCCCGGGCCATCTATAAATATGGGGCCTCCGATGAACGGTTTCAGCACCTGCGCGGAGCCAATCTGGTGATGTGGGAGGGGATCAAGTGGTATGCCGACCGGGGCGTGGAGGAGTTGCATTTTGGGCGGACCGAATTGGGAAATGAAGGTCTGCGCCGTTTCAAATTGGGTTGGGGAAGTTCGGAAGAAATAATAGAGTATTTTCGGTTTGACCTGAAAACGGCTCGTTTTGTGCTGTCCAATTCTGGCGTAGCCGGCTGGCAACACTGGGCGTTTTCTCGGATGCCGTTTTGGATGGCCCGCTTGGCGGGCCAATTTTTGTATCGACACTCCGCTTAGGGCGGGATAAAACGGGGCAAAAGTGCCACAGCCGGGAAAAGATTGAGCCGAAAGACTGCTTGGGCTTTCCAAGATTACCATGAGTAACAATGCGAATGATGGTCAAGGCGGTGGATTGACCTTGGGCGATATTTATTTTGTGCTGTTCCGGCACAAGGTAAAAATTCTGGTGGTTTCCGCATTCGGGATTCTGGCGGCTGCGCTGTATTTTTTCATGGTTCCGCCCCCGTACCAATCGCAGGCGTATCTGACCTTGGAGAACTTTACCGCGCGGGCCCCGGCGGCGCCGGGAACTCCGGAGACCCGCATGAACGTCACCGCCTCGGTCGTCGACAACCAGATCGCCGCGGAGATGCAGATTTTGGGCAGCTTTGACACCTGCAAACGGGCGGCCACCAACATTGGAGCCGCGAAAATCTTGGCCATGTACGGGGGGGGCAAGGATGCGTCCGTCGCGGCGGCATTGCTCCAGATAAGCCTCACCATTGAGCGCCCGAAACAAACCGCTTTGATCCATGTCAGTTTGGCCCACAAGGATGCCCAGTTGGTGCAACCGCTCCTGACCGCCGTCCTCACCGAATATCGGGCGCAGGCGGTCGAATTGCACAACCATCTGTCCGCCTTTGAAGGGGTCATCGAGGAGAAGACTTCGGAACTCAACAGCAAATTCATGGGCACCCAGGACAAGCTGGCCAAATTGCTGCGGGAAAACGGGGTCGTGGTGGTGGATGATGATCTTCGGACACTGACGGCCAACATGTCGGCCACCCGCCGCCTCATCAATGATTCGGAGGCCGATTTGGCTGAAAAGCGGGCCGTTTATGATTTGATGACCGGCACGAACCAAGCCGGGGGAACGGCCGAAAGCCTCGCGGCCAAGGGCACCAACGGAATTGCCCGTTCCAATGCGGTGCCGCCCATGGTGGCGATGATCCCGGCCACCAACCCGCCCGCCCCGGCCAACCCGCCGATTGGCACGAATGCCACCCCCGCGGTGGCGGCGGCGGCGGCCCCGTCGGACCTGCTGCCCACCGATGCCAAATTGCAGGAATATCGCGCGATTACCAATTTGTACGTCGCCGTGTTTCAGGACTTGGAAAAACTGTCGGGAACCTTTCAGCCCGAAAGCAGGGAAATTCGGACCCGCTCGGAACAGTTGAAGACCTTGGAGGCCAAACGCCTGGCCTTGGTCACCGCCTATCCCAGTCTGACCACCGCCCCGAGCACCTCCGTGCGGGGAGCCGCCAACCCGTACGACACCCGGATTTCCTCCGGCCCCACCGCCGCGGTTTACGATCCGGCCCGCGAATGGGCCGTGATGGAAGGTTTGAAACGGAAGGTGATTGCGCTGCGGTCTCAGTTCGATGAGTTTGCGACCAAAGCGACGAACCTCAGCGCCGTGGCCAGCACGATTCATAGTCTCGAAGGCGAACTGGTGGCGCAACGCGCCTTGCTGCAACAATACCAGTCCTCCCTCCAGTCCATCCGGACGGATGCCGAATTAAACTTGGCGACCAGCACGATCATGCCCGTGGCCGAGTGGCCCACTCCGCCGTACCGGGACCGGGGCAAGTCCATCAAGATCAGCTTGGGTATGGCCCTGGGCGGCGTGGCTTTGGCGCTCGGCTGGGCGTTCTTGATCGAATTGGTGTTCGATCATTCCGTGAAGCGGGTCAAGGACATCGAAGGTGGGCTGGGCTTGCAGGTTTTACTGTCACTGCCCCGCGTAAGTCGCAAGATGACCCGGATGATGGAGCAAAAATCGCGGTTGTTGCTCACCGCTGGAAACAGCGAAGGCGGGGCGGGCGAAACGGCGACGCAGGCGCTCACGGAGCCCGGGGCGCCCATACCGGCCACCGGGGCCGCGGCGGACCTGGCTTGGCGCAACCACAATGCCGCCCTGCAGTCCTATTACGAGGCCCTGCGCGACCGCTTGATTTCGTATTTCGATGTGCGCAATCTGACGCACAAACCCAAATTGGTGGCGGTGACGGGTGCCGGGGCGCGCGTCGGGGCGTCCACCATCGCGGTCGGCTTGGCGGCTTCGCTCTCCGAAACCGGTGAAGGCAATGTGCTGCTGGTGGACATGAATTTGGAGAACGGGGCCGCGCATCAGTTTTTCAAGGGCAAGGCGATCTGTGAATTGAACGAGGCCTTGGAAGACGGGACCCGGGAGACGGCCTTTATCCAGAAGAACCTGTACGCCGCTTCGGGCAATGCCAACCGGGACAAATTGCCGCGCATCCTCCCCAAGCGGTTCGCGAATCTCCTGCCCAAGCTGAAGGCCAGCGATTACGACTACATCATTTTTGACATGCCGGCGGTGAGCCAAACAAGCATCACCCCGCGCTTGGCGGGCTTCATGGACATCGTTCTGATGGTGGTGGAATCGGAAAAGACGAACAAGGAAAGCGTGCAGCGGGCCAACGCCCTGATGGCGGAGACCAAGGCGAACGTGAAGGTGATCTTGAACAAAACCCAAGCCTACGTGCCCGCGCGGTTGGTGGCGGACGTTTGAGCATGCGGCGGGAAACGGGGGCTCGGGGGCAATCGCCGCATCCCGCCACCGGTCGGCTGGGATGAATCTACTCTATTATCGCTTCAAACCCTTTCTTCCGCGGGGTTTGCGGATTGCCCTGCGCCGGTGGGTGATGCGGCGCAAATTGCCCGGTTGCTCCGGGCTTTGGCCGATTGATGAGGCGGCCGGCCGGCCGCCTGCTGATTGGGTGGGATGGCCGGACGGAAAGAAATTTGGCTTCGTCATCACCCACGATGTCGAAGGCCCGGCGGGCGTGGACCGCAGTCTGCCTTTGGCGGAGATGGACGCGGCGGCGGGGTTTCGTTCCTCCTTTAATTTCATTCCCGAAGGGGAATACCGGGTGGCCCCGGAGCTGCGCCAAGCTTTGGCCCGCCGTGGCTTCGAGGTGGGGGTGCATGATTTGCGCCATGATGGGCACCTCTATCGGAGCCGCGGGGATTTTGCGGACCACGCCCGGCGCATTAATCAGTATTTGAAAGAGTGGGAGGCCCGGGGCTTTCGTTCCGGCTTTATGCTCCACAATTTGGAGTGGTTGGCCGACTTGGATGTGGCCTACGACAGTTCGACGTTCGACACTGATCCCTTCGAGCCCCAACCGGACGGGGTGGGGACGATCTTTCCTTTTTGGGTTCCCCGGGCGGACGGCACGGAGTACTTGGAGCT
>CAIYZC010000826.1 GCA_903930565.1 uncultured Pedosphaera sp. | reverse complement strand
TTTGATGCAATCCGCTTTTTCTTTGGGCTTGATCGGGCGCGAGGCGTCCGCGATGTCCGTGGTCTGGTTCTGCAACGCGGCGAAACCCACCCCCGACCCGCCGCCGGTCACCTGGATTTTCACTTCCGGGTGCTTACCCATGTACACTTCGGCCCACTTTTGCGCCAGCACGACGAGCGTGTCGGAACCTTTCACGGTGATGTCCGCGGCTTGGATCGTGGCCGTCATGGCCAGGCTCGCGGCCGCCAACCCAAGGGAGATAATCAGTTTTTTCATAAAGTTTGATTTGGAGGAGGAAAAGGTGGGGTTAGAATTTCAAGGTCAAGTCCAACTGGATGAGCTGGTAGCGGGCGGCCGGGTTAATCGTGGGCAGGTCCAAGTTGCTGCCGCCAGTGCCCAATTTCTTGTCAATGCGGTCGGCATAGCCGTAGCGCACGGTGGTGATGACGTTGTTCGCGGGACAATAGGCCACCGCCGCGTAAATGCCCTCCAAATTGGCGCGGCCTTCGAAGAAGTCCGAGTCAATGAGGTTCACGTCCAACGCGTACTGTTCAATGTGCTGCCAATACGTGCGGAATTCCCAAGTGTTCTTGGCGAGATTCTTGCCGGGGACGAGATCGCCTTTCCCGTTGGTGATCGCGAAACCGACTTGGTAAGCCTTGTCCTGGTCCGTTTGCGCCCCGCCCGTGATGGGTTGGATGCCGGCCAATCCCAGCGAGGCGTTGTACGCGTCGGTTGCGCGGGCATTGCCATTCAAGTTCAGGGCGAAATCACCGAACACCCGGGCGTTGTACTTGCCAATCTTGAAGTCCACCTGCGCGGGAATGTCCAACACCAACAAGTCGTTGATGCCGGTTTGATTGTAGCTGAAGAACCCCGTCGTGCTGTTGACGGAATTTTGCCCGGAAGTACTACCTTGGCCGATAAACGTGCTGTTGAAACCGGAGGCGGCCCCATGGCTTGTGTAATTGTACAAGGAGGGGCCGATCTTGGCGGAAATGTCTTTGTCGAAGTTGTACTTGGCACCCAACTGCCACGCCAACAAGAAGGAATCGGCGGGAAGTTTGCCCGTGCCGGTCGGAGTCACGGCCTGATAGACGAACTGGCCGAAATTGGCCGACAATTCGAGATCACCCGCATTTTTGCCAGTGTTACCCCCCGCGGATTTGTACGTGAATCGTTCCGCGGCGCCCTCGGGGGTGAGATCCGGATCCCAAGTCATCGCCGTGGTGTACAGCGGATTCACCATCTTGCCGAGGGTGATATCGGTGACGAAATCCTCGGTCTTGACCGGTTTCCAACCGACGTACGCCAAGCCTACCCCGATGGTGTCGTCGTTTTTGCCAAAAGGACCAGCACTGGCCGCCGTTGTTCCATTGTTGCTGGAGGAGATTTTCTCACCGCCGAAGGTCACCCATGTGGAGCGGGGATTGGCTGAGGTTTCCAAGCGGAGACCATAGTAAAAGTTATCGTACGCCTCACCCTTGAGCCCGAATCGAAGGGCATAGCGCCAACGATCCTTCGCCAAGGTGCTCCCATTGGACGTGCTCGAGGCCGTCTCGGCCGTGCGGTATTCGTAGCGCAAACGGACGTCGCCAAATAATTCCAAGTTCTTGACCGCGGAATTCACGATCAAAAACCCGGTCGAGGCCGGGGCGTATCCGTCGTCCATTTTCGTCTCGGCTTGGACGTCCTTGGCTTCGCTTTCCGTCAGCACGCCCTTTTTGATCAACGCGTTCAGCAAGCGGTCGCTGGTTTGGGCGTTTGCCGTCCCGGCCAGCGCCACCGAAGCCAGCATCCCGGCCGCCAAAGCGGCCTGCTTATGATGATTATAGTTCATTCGTTGTTGTATGTGTGTGTTGTTGTCGGACAATCACATGCTACGGGACATTTATGACGAAACAATGACGAAGATGTTACAATTCCGTGACGGCAAGCATGGGGCGGCCCTGGCGCCGGTCGCGCCGATGCTGCTGGCGCAGCTTGAGGAGGTAGTGACCGGGGGTGGCGGGCCGCTCCGGCGGCCAGACTTCCATGACCGGCGGGGTTGCGAAACCACGCAAACGCTCGGTCGGAAAACGCCGGGCGACCCGGAGGAATCCCGATTCGACCGAATCCCGGCGGAATGCTGAAAATGCGGTGCTCATGTGCTTGGCCCCGTGCCGCTGGGCGACGGTGGTGCCCAGTGTCTGCGGTCCGCGTGGCGGAGCAGTGTCAGGTGCGTGACAATTTCGTGAACACGATTTTGCAGCCCGGGCGGGTCATGCGGCCGGTTTTGGACCCAAAAGCACAATCTCAAACCGCACCAAGTCCGCCCAAGCGGCGGTCCACACCTCGAACAAGGCCGGTTCCGCCGTTTCCATCAATTGGAAGCACCGGTCGCCGTCCCGCTCCAACCAACTTTGGAGGTAATTCAGGCCCGGGGGGAGCTGGCGGCCGCGGGCGTGGAAGCGCTGGTAAACCAACTCGCGGCAGCCGGGCCGAAAGGTCTCGATCACCATGTATTGGAGCATGGTCGGAGGGGTTGCGGGGCCTCAATGCGTCCCCAGGGAGATGGTTGCGGGTGCCGAGTACAACAGCGGCGGCTTGGCCGAACGATAACGGGCCACGACCGTCAGGACCCCGCCCCGGGGCTGGTTCGTGCCCCAGGACAACTCGAATTGGTAGCCGCTTCCCACCAGGGTGTCGGACTCGAAGCCGGGGAGTTCGGCGGCGGCAAAACTCCAGCTTTTCAGCGGCGGGCTGGTTCGGACATCCAAGGACGCGGGGGGTTGATCGAACAGCAGGATTTCCAAAGTGCCGGTCCGGATGGGCAGGGCGCGGTCGCCCTCCGGGGCGCTGGCGTACACCCGCACCCCGACCCCGGCGGGTACGGACGACCCCGCCACGGTCAAGGCCGTCGGCAAGCCGAACAGATGCAGTTCACCAATCGTTCCGCCGTGGTGGGAACGGGCCGCCCGGGGGTGGCGCGCGGCGGATTGCTCGGCGCATCCGCCGCCCGCGAGCACCAAGGCCAACCACGGCAGCCAAAGCAGCCGCGGGAACTCCGTGTAAAGTCGGCGGTTCATCGGGAATCCGGTTTCCCGGCCGGGGCGGGGGCCGCCACCGGGGCGTTTGTGCCCGTAACGGGCAGGAGGAGCCGGCGCTTCACCGGATCGTTGTCGGTCGGGATCCGAAAGATGGAATCCTCCATGACTTTATGCGTCACCGCGGCCGGATCCGACAGCGGCACCGGGGTTTGCACGTTTGCGAGGACTTGTGGCGTGAGCAGAATGAGCAGCTCCTTGCGCTGCCGGATCACCGTGGTGCTGCGGAACAGCAGGCCCATGTAGGGGACGTCGCCGAGCCAGGGGAGCTTCTTGACGTTCTTGGTGTCCGAGGTGGAGATCAAGCCACCGATGACGATGGTTTGCCCGCTCTGGGCGGTCACGGTCGTCGTGGCGCGGCGTTGGTCGATGATCGGCACGCTGGAGGAGGTGTTGATCTTCACACTGGAGGCGCTGATGTCGCTGTTGGTCATGCCGACATCCATTTTCACAAAGCCGTCCGCGCTGATCTTGGGCGTCACGCTCAGGTTCACGCCTACGTCCTGGTAGGTGTACGAAGTGGTCAGGTTGTTCTGCACATCCAAACGGCTTTGTTCCACGAGCGGCACCCGTTGGCCGATGTTGATGGTGGCGGGCATGTTGTCGCCGGTGACGATTTGCGGCCGGCTCAGCACTTCGAGCTTGCCGCTGGTTTCCAAGGAGCGGATCAGGAAATTGAGGTCGGTGCCGGTGAGGGCGCCGGAAAAACCGCCCAAGGTGGACAATTGATTGGCCACCCCGAGGTTGGAGCCGAAGGTGTACGCCTTGCCGCCCTTTTTGCCGGTGACACTCCATTCGACTCCCAGATCGGTTTCCCCGTCCAGGGTGACTTCGGCCAGCAACACTTGGATGAGCACCTGGGGCTGCGGTTTGTCGAGGTCCTCCACAATCTTGCGCACTTGCGCGAAGTAGTGCTGGTTTGCGGACAGGAGCAGCGTGTTGCTGGTGGGCTCGGCCACCACGGCGATTTCCTCCTGGTCAAACATGCGGGCGGCCGAGGCGGCGGCGTCCGGCCCGAGGGCCTGCATCGCCTTTTGACGCTCCTGGTCCAGGAACCCGCGGATCGCGGTGGCGATGTTGGGGGCCTGCGAGTTCTTCAGGCGGATGACTTCGGACGTGCGCTCCCGCGCCGCGTTGGAATCGAGGGCGTTGATGATTTGTTCGACCAAGTCCACGTAGTGTTCCGAACCGCCCACCAACAGACTGTTGGTCCGCGGATCAATGGTCACGGTGAGCGCCGATTCCTCCGCGGTGCCGACCGTGGCGGTTGCCAACGATTCCTCGGCCTCGGGCCCGGCGCCGGTCGCGCCGCGCACCAGGGTGTATTGCACCGTGCGTTGATGTCCGGCGACGGTGGTCTGGGTCATGTGAAACAATTGGATGAGCACCTGGCCCAACTGCCGCGCCTCGGCATTGATCAGCGAGAACACTTTGATTTTGGCCTGCTGGGGCGAACTGGCATCCATGCGGTGGATGATTTGGTCGAGCAGCCCCATGTACTCCAAAGGCCCGGAAACCACGAGGGAGTTCATGCGCGGATCGGGCGTGATGAGCACGGACTCCTTGAGCGCGGCCGTGATAAGTTCGCGCCCGTCGGCCCCGCGCGTGGCGAACTGCAACAACGATTGCGCGTTGGGGCTTTGCTGGTTGAGCACCGGGGGCTTGGTGTTTAAGGCGGTGTTGAGGATCGTCGACAACGCCTCGGCCCGCGCGAACTGCAGGGGGAAAATCCGGATTTCGCTGACCTTCGAAACCTGTTCGGTGTCCAGCTTGTGGGCCAGTTCCGCGATGTGCTCGGCGTCCGTTTCGCCGCAGGAAACCACCAGGGCGTTGATCCGCTCATCCGCGGCGATGGTGATGGGCACCGCCTGGTTGGGTTGGTTCTCGCGAAACAGCCCCTGCACGGTTGTGGCGACTTGCTTGGCATCCGCCTTCGCCAGCGGAAAAACATGAATCGCAATGCCCTTGTCCGAAGCCGGGGCGTCCAACCGCTCGATCAGCGAGGCGGCCGTGGCCATGTCGTCCACCGAAGCGCCCACCAGCAGCGCGTTCACCCACTGGTCGGCGATGACGGTGACGGGTTCCAACGGTTCGCCTTTGACGCGCACGGGGCGGTTCGCGAACACCGGCTGCAACGTGGCCTGCAATTTCAGAGCGGTGGCGCGTTGCAGCGGAAACACCCGGAAGCTCAAGCGGGCGAAGGCACTGTCACCGTCCAATTGCGGCAGCACGCGGTCCACCACCGCGAACGCCTCTTTGCCGCCCGTGATCAACAGGGTGTTCACCCGGTCGTCCGGGATGACCGACACCGGGATCGGCCGGGCGGCGCCGCTCACGCCCGTGGCGTCGGCGGTCTGCTTGGCCTGGAAAAACTGCTGCAGGGTGACCGCGAGCGTCGTGGCGCGGGCTTTTTTGAGCGCGTACAACCGCACGTCCGCGTTCGCGGCCCATTCCTGATTGTCAATGCGCTTCACAATGTCGCGCACGATGGCCAGGTTCTCGGGGCTGGCGCTGACGATCAAGGTGTTGCTGCGGGCGTCCACGCTCACCGACAGGACATCCCGGCCGGTGCCGGTCTTCGCGGTGGCGGTGGCGGGACGGCCGGGACGGTAAAGTCCCTGATCCACCAGGGATTTCAAAATCGCCGCCACCCGCTGCGCGTCCGCGTAGGTCAACGTGAAAGTTTCCAAGACCCCTTCGCTCACGGTGGGTTCCTGATCGAGTTTGGCCACCAGGTCGGTGATCAGGACCAAGTTTTCGCGGCTCGCGGAAACAATGAGGGAATTGTTCAACGGATCGGGCTCCAGTTTGATTTGATCGGCGGGCAGCGGGGTTTGCCCGGGCGCCACCTGGGCTTTCAGCCGGGCCGCGAAAATCGACTCCACGGCCACGGCCACCTTGGCGGCGTCGTTGTGGTGGAGCGGGAGCAGCGACAGGGTGAGGGCGGGATTCGCCGCCGTGGTGTCCAGCCGTTTGACCAGGGTTTCGACCACCCCGAAAGCGGCCTCGTTCCCCGCCACGATCAAGGTGCTGGTCCGGGCGTCCAGGGCGATCAGGGGTTTGTCCTCGGCGCGCAGGTTCGTCGCCCGGGGGCTGGTGTAAATCTCCGTGAGCAGCTTCTGCACCGCCGCCGGATTCGCATGCTCCAAGGTGTAAAAGCGGACATTTTCAAAACCGGCGGCGGCGGGCACGTCGAGTTGTTCGATCAGTTTAAGTGCCAGGTCCAAACTCTCCGGCCGGCCGCTCAGCACCACCGTGTTGCCGTGCGCATCCCCCGCCACGTTCAGCGGGCTGACCAACGCCTTGCCCGCGCCCCCCGG
>CAIYZC010000825.1 GCA_903930565.1 uncultured Pedosphaera sp. | reverse complement strand
TGGGCTTCCACGCCGCAAACCACCGTCACATCCAGATCCGTGGCCGTGAGCTCCAGCAGATTTCCTTCCGCGCGCAACAACACGTTGGAGAGGATGGGGAGCGTGGTCCGGCTGCCGACCACGTTCTGGACCGCCTGCAACCCGTTGATCAGGTGCTCTTTGGAAATCGTTAAATTCATGTCGGACCTTAATAGTATCAGTGATTCCTAAATAATCTTCGTATTATTAAGGCCTGTGAATAAGGCAAACAACCGTCGCTGTCAAGCTTGGCCCCAAAGACTTGCGACGATTCGGGGACCCCGGATTGCGTGTGCCGGGGGAACGAGATTCGCCGGCAAACCGGAGTTGTTGGCGCAATTGGTCGGCTGTTCACAGGTGTTGGGGGGGTTATTGGCCGGCTTGTACCCGGTTCAGCACCCCGGGAATGACGCGGCACGCGTATTCCACCTCCGCGGCGGTCGATTCGCGACCCAGGCTGAACCGTACCAAGGCGTTCGCCAGCCGGGGATCCCGGCCGAGGGCCAAAATGACGTGCGAAGGTTCCAAGGACCCCGCCGAGCAGGCGGATCCGCTCGAGGCGCAAATCCCCCCCAAATCCAAACCGGCCAGCAGGGCGATGCTGTCGGCCCGCTCCACCAGGCAGGCCACGGTGTTCACCAACCCGGCGGCGGCGGGGCTGACCAGGTGGACGCCCGGCAAAGCGCCCACGGCGGCCCCCAGGCGGGCGCACAGCGGCGCCAAGTGCCCGGCCGCGAAGACGGGCACCCGGACGAACCGCTCCAGCGCCGCGACGAAGCCAATGATGCCCGCGAGGTTCTCCGTTCCCGCGCGGCGTTCGTTCTCGTGAGCTCCGCCGAAGAGGATGGGGTCCGGCTGGAGGGGCGACCGGATGTAAAGGACCCCAGCACCTTTAGGACCGTGGAACTTGTGCGCGCAAATGGAGACCAAGTCGGCGTTGAACTGGTCAATTTTGGACACCGGCTCCTTGCCGAACCACTGGACGGCGTCCGTGTGGAACACGACCCCGCGCTCCCGGCACAGTGCGCCAATCGCCGCCACCGGCTGGAGGGTGCCGATTTCGTTGTTCGCCGCCATCACCGAGACCAAGGTGGTGTCCGGTCGCAGGGCGGCGGCCACGGCTTCGACCGAAACCACTCCGCCAGATGAGACCGGCAACCGCGTAACGTTAAAGCCCTCCCGTTTCTCCAAATAGTCGAAGCAATGCAGCACCGCATGGTGTTCGATCGTGGTGGTGATCAGGTGCTTGCCCCGGGCTTGCCGCTGCCGCGCGGTGCCGAAGATGGCGAGGTTGTTGCTCTCCGAACCACCGCTCGTAAAGACCAGCTCGCTCGGCTTGGCCCCCAGAAAATGCGCCGCACGATCCCGGGCGTCGTCGAGCAAGGCCCGGGCGCGCCGACCGATTTGATGAACGCTGCTGGGGTTTCCGAAAATGCCGTCCAAATAGGGCAGCATGGCGTCCCGCACCGCCGGATCAAGGGGCGTTGTGGCGTTGTAATCGAAATAAATCGGGGCGGGCATGTTTGGGGCGTGGACTCAGGCGAACCGGTCGTCCGTGAACGGGTCGGCGGTGTTGGAGTATCCGCGCACCTCCCAAAAACCCTGCTTGTCCCGATCCATGAACGTGATTTCCCGAATAAATTTCGCGCCCTTCCACGCATAGCGTTTGGGCAGGATGACGCGGGCCGGGGCGCCGTGGTCGCGCGTGAGCGGCTTGCCGTTCCACGAATGCGCGATCAGCACATCGTCATCGAGGCAGGCCGCGAGGGGATTGTTGGTGGTGTAACCGTCGTAGGCCTTGAACCAAACGTGGGTCGCCTCCGGCCTGGGGCGGACCAAGTCCGCCAGGGTGAAAAACGCCACCCCCGCAAATTCCATGTCGAATTGGCTCCAAGTCGTGACGCAATGCAGGTCGCTGACGTCTTTAAATTGCGGGAGGGCCATGAATTGCGCCCACGACAGCGAAACCGGGTTCTCCACCAGCCCGCCAATTTTCAGTTCCCATTGGTCGAGCGGAATTTCCGGGCGGATGCCCAAGTCCAAAACGGGAAAATTGCGCACCTCGCGTTGGCCCGGCGGCAGCCGGTCCCCCGACCGCGCCACCGGTTTGGCCTGGCCTGCCATTTTGCGGGCCCACCTTTCTTTGGCGGCGATGTAGGCTTCCTTCATAAACTATTTCGGTTGGCGCCAGCGGTACGCCGACAGCGCGTGCAATTCGCGGATGTACAGTTCGTCGTCCGCCACCGCCAAATGGGCCCAGGTGTCGCTCTCCACGATTTTGCGCTTGTCCATGATTTCGAAGCGCGCGGGGTTCGCCCGGATCAGATAGAGTAAACCGCGTTCGTCCAAGGCGAGGAACCGGTCCCCGTTGGCCACGAGGCTGGCGTATTTGCCGAAGGCTTCACCGGAAGTCCACTGTTCCTTGCCGGTGGCCAGGTCAATGGCCATCAGGCGCTGGCTTTTGAGGTGTTCGTATGCCACCCCGTTGACCACCACGGGAGTACACATGTAGCCTTGGGCTTTGTGCGACCAGGCGGCTGCCACCTGGAATTGGCCGTTGGTCGGCGTGATCCGGTAGGCGGTGCTCTTGCCGCCGTAGGTGCTGGTGTACACCAAGTCCTGGAACGTCAGCGGGGTCAGGATGTTCATGCCCTGAAAGGTCGGCACCTCCTGGGTCCATAACTCCTTGCCGTCCGCGGGCTCCACCCCGGCGAGTTTTGCCCGGGTTTGGACGAGCAATTGCCGGCGCCCGGCCACCGTGGCGATCACCGGGGACGAAAACGCGCTGCCATACATGCCGCCCGCATCCGCCAGGCTGCGCCACACGACGGCGCCGGTCTCCTTGTTCAGCCGGAGCACCGCCGCTCCCGCCTGCACGTAAACCGCGTCCCCATCCACCAGCGGGGAGCACACAAAACCGAAATCCGGCACCGGGGTGGCGAGCTCCTTCACGAAATCCTTCCGCCAAATTTCCTTGCCGTCGCGCGCGTCTAAGCACACGAGCACATCCCGCATGCCGGCCACATAAAGCCGGTCGCCGTCGAGGGCCGGGGTGGCGCGGATCCAGTCGCCGTTCGCCTTGGCGAAAAACGGCACGGAGAGGGCGCCAGGCCATTCGGTGCGCCAAAGTTGGCGGCCGGTGGCGCGGTCGTAGGCGGTGACCACCTCCGTCTTTTTATCTTTCGTCTCCGTGGTGAACACCCGGTCGGCGCCCACGATGGGTCCGGAGTAGCTGGGCTCCAAGGGCACGCGCCAGGTGAGCTGGAGGGCGTTGGTGCCCAGTTGGTCGGGCCAGGCCGGGCCGGGCGCCTGACCGTCGCGGGTCGGTCCGCGCCACTGCGGCCACAGGCTTTGCCCCGCCCGGGTCGAGCTGGCGAGCAGCGTCACCGCCCCGGCCACCCCCGCCGCCATCACCCACCGCCAAGAAGCGCGTTTCATGGGGTCGAAGGTAGTGCGGTCCGCTCTCCGCCGCAAGCTTCAGGACTGGCAAAGTCCAGCGGCCCGGCCTACGCTGCGACCATGGATTTGCCAGAACAAATCGCCGTTTTGGCCGCAGCGTTGGCGGAGGGATATATTGGCTGGCAGGACGCTTACCGGTGGGCGGAAGCTTGGTTGGCCGTCGAGCCAACCCCGTCGGCGATTATGGACCTCTTCGTAACGCCCCCGCCGCCGCATCCGGCGGATTGGGTGAGGCGCTTGCGTGAGAAAAGCCCACTGCCGCTGAGCGTGGATCGGAAAATTCAATTGCTGGTCGTGGCGCGGCAAAGCAGGCGTTTGTCAGACTTGGATTTTGAGCCCAAGCTCTTCCTTTTCGTGATGGAAGAGCCCGCCCTGGGGGCGCGTGGGGAGCAGTTATGGGCGGCTCTCGTGGATTGGGATGTTTCCTATGATGAAGATCCCGTCCCTCCCCTTTCCGTGGAGGTGGAGGAGCTGTTGGCGGAGTACCTGGCCGACGCCGGCGACATGGTCGCGTTGTTACCGTGGCTTTGGGGCGGGGTGCGAGGGGAGCGAAAGGCGGACGCTGGGAGCCCGAGTGCTCGCGTCGGATAAGCGAATCGGACTCGCGCTGCTGTCGAGCGCCGACAAATGCGGGACACACTTCCCACCGCCCACCGCCGATTGCAGACTACTTTGTCATCGCCGGGCGGGGCCGGGGTTTGTGGAAGGAGAGGATGTCAGTTTGGTGGCGCGAGCCCGAGCGGGGCGTGGCCGGACCGTCGCCGGTCATGGGGAGGCCGTCGTGGCCGGTGGCGGGAATCCCGGTTTTGATTTCTTCAATGAGGTCGCCGACCGTTTGCAAGATGCGGTTGGGTTGATACACGTAATCACCGATCACT
This sequence comes from uncultured Pedosphaera sp., assembly GCA_903930565.1. Classification (GTDB taxonomy): domain Bacteria; phylum Verrucomicrobiota; class Verrucomicrobiia; order Limisphaerales; family Pedosphaeraceae; genus CAIXFN01. The sequence goes on along the minus strand of CAIYZC010000825.1, from coordinate 1,841 downwards.
TCCAACTGGGTGGAGCCGCTCAGCACGAGGTAGCTCTCGATCCCGGCCTCGAAGGCGCCGCGAATGTCCGTTTCCATCGTGTCGCCGATCATCACCACGCGGTCGGGCTTTTGCAGGGAGAGCTCGGCGAGTTTGCGGCGGGCGCGGTGGAACATGTAGCCGTTGGGTTTGCCCAGATAATACGCCCGTCGGCCCGTGCTGGCTTCGAGGAACGCCGCGATGGCCCCCGCGCCGGGCCGGGTCTTCTCGCTGGAGACGGGGCACCAATTGTCGGGGTTGGTCGCCAGGAGCCGCGCGCCGCGCTCGATGCATTCGTGCGCCTTGCCCAGTTTCTCCATCGTCGTGCCGCCTTCACCCACCACCACATAGGCGGGGCGGATGGCGTCATTGGCGATCTTGCGTTCATGCAGCGCCGTGAGCAGGCCGCCCTCGCCGATCACGAACACGGTGCAGCCGGCGTCCGTCTCGCTCAGGAAATCGGCCGTGTTCAAGGCCGAGGTGTAAAAATGCTTGGCGCTCAGTCCGTGAATGCCCAGGTGGTTGAGGCGCACGGCCAAATCCTCCGGGGTGGGGGCCGAGTTGTTCGTGAGAAAAAGAAACGGCGTGCCGGTGGCCAGGAGGGCTTGGACAAAGTCCGCCGCTCCGGGAATCAGGTTGTTTTCGCGGTAGATCACCCCGTCCATGTCAATCAAGTAGCCGGTTTTCATAGGTCTGTGGGAAACGTGGCCTTGGAACCCGGCGGTGTGCCGGGGGCTGGCCGCCGGGAAACGGCGAACCAAGGGCAGTAATACCCCACGGCCCTGACTTTGGCAAGTGGCGGACCGCACCGGCCCGGCGCGCTTACGCGATCTCGTCGGAATTGGGCGGGCTGGGCCGCCCTTCATGAAAACCTTTGGGATCCTCGTAGCCCAGGGGCGCGCGGTGGCAAAACCAGAGTTCCAACAGCAGTACCCCGGCCACGGTCAGGCCCGAAAGAATTCCCACAGTGGTGCTCATAATTAACTTTGCACCTCCATACCCGCGGCGCACCCGCCCGGGCCGGCCATTATTTGGCAATTTAGCGTCGGTAATTGCTTTCCGCCAACCGGCCGCCAAATAGACGGTGGAAGTTTTCGCTGGTGCGGGCGGCCAGTTCGGGCAACGGGCGGCCCAACAGTCCCGCCGCGAATTCATAGACCACCGCCAGGTTCGCCGGGTGGTTGGGCGCGGGGCCTTCGCCTGCGCCGGCGGGGGCGGGCAGGGGGAACCGCACGCGCTCCGGCGGCAGGGGCATGTCCGGGGCGTCGGTTTCCAACAGCAGTCGGTCGGCGGGCACGGCGCGAAACACTTCGGCGGCGCGGGCTTTGCGCGGTTGGGCGAAATAACCCGAGAGCGAGAAGTACGCGCCCCGGGCCGCGAGCTCGGGCACCATTTCCACCGGGCCGCCATAGGAATGCAACAGAAAGCCGCCCGCCGGCCCCGGTTCGGCGCGGATAATTTCCAACAACCGCCCCCAGGCCTTCAGGCAATGAATGGTCACGGGCAGGTTGCGTTCCGCGGCTTCCCGCCATTGGGGGAGGAACACGGCCTCCTGCGCCGCCGCGTCGTGCCCGGCCATCCAGCGGTCCAAGCCGATCTCCCCGACCGCCGCCGGGCTGGCCGCAAGGTGTTCCCGCCAGCGATCCCGCCAATTCGGACCCGCCTGCGCCACATACCACGGGTGCACACCATAGCTGGGCAGCACCCGGGCATCGCGCCGGGCCAACTCCGCCACCGCCGCCCAATCCTGCGGGCGCGTGCCGTTCACCACCATGCGCCCGACGTTTTGGCGAGTTAATTCAGCGAGGATGGCGGTCAGGTGC
>CAIYZC010000824.1 GCA_903930565.1 uncultured Pedosphaera sp. | reverse complement strand
GGGGCGGTGCCGGGGATTCAGATCGCCCATGCCGGACGGAAGGCCTCCGCGGCCCGGCCTTGGGACGGCGGGGCCCATTTGGCCGATGACGCCGGCGGGTGGCCGATCCTCGCCCCGAGCGCGGTGGCGTTCGGCGGCGACTTGGGCAAGGTGCCCCGGGCGATGACGCCGGCGGACATCGCGCGGGTGCACGGGGACTTTGTCAGCGCGGCGCGGCGGGCTTTGGCCGCTGAATGCGCCTTTTTGGAGTTGCACGCCGCGCACGGCTACCTGTTCCACGAGTTTCTTTCGCCGCTCGCGAACCAGCGCACGGACGAATACGGCGGCAGCTTCGCCAACCGCATCCGGTTCCTCCTGGAGACCACGGTGGCGGTGCGCGCGGTTTGGCCGGACCATTTGCCGCTGGCCGTCCGCCTCTCGTGCACGGACTGGGTGCCCGGCGGCTGGGATGTGGAACAAAGCATCGCCTTGGCGCGGGAGCTCAAGGCCGCGGGGGTGGACCTGATTGATTGCAGTTCCGGAGCCATCCTGCCCGACGTGCGCATTCCGGTGGGCCCCTCCTTTCAAGTCCCCTTCGCGGAACAGATCCGCGCGGCAACCGGCCTGGCCACTGCGGCGGTGGGGCTGATCACCGAGCCGGGCCAGGCGGACGAAATTGTGCGCTCGGGCCGGGCGGATGTGGTGCTGCTGGGGCGCGAATTGCTGCGCGACGCCTATTGGCCGGCGCATGCGGCGCGGGCGCTGGGACGCCCCGAAGCCGTGCCGGCCCCGGTGCAATACGCCCGGGCTTGGTAAACCGCGCCCCCCCGCGCCAAACATTTATGATTCAGATACTGGCCCACCGGGCCAACCTCAACGGCCCCCATTCGGTCCGGGAAAACTCCTTGGAAGCCTGCGCCCGCGCCCTGGACCTGGGCTTCGGCTTGGAAACGGATCTGCGCCGCGCGCCGGAGGGCGGGTTTTACATCAGCCACGATCCTGCGCCGCCCACCCCGGACAACCGCTTGGCCGGGTATTCCGCCTTGTTCAAACGGTATCCCGCGGCGGAATTGGCCATCAATGTGAAGGAACTGGGCGATTCGGCGGCGCTGGTGGAACTGATGCTCGGCGGCGGCCTGGGAACGTCCGCCTTTTACTTCGATTTTGAGCTGTTGCAGCGGGCCACCCCCGGGGCGGCGCAACGCGAGCTCCGGGGGTTGCCGGGCGGGGACCGGGTGCGACTCGCCACGCGCCTGAGCGACCGCAACGAACCCCTTGACCAGTGCCTGGCCATCCCCGGCGAAATCGTCTGGGCCGATGAATTCGACCGGCTGTGGTTGACCGCGGAGGAAGTGCGGCGGGTGCGGGCGGCGGGGCGGCGGTTTTACGTGATCTCGCCGGAATTGCACGGCTTCCCGGAAGCCGACAGATTACAACGCTGGTCTGATTTCCGCGCCTGGGGGGTGGATGGATTGTGCACCGATTTTCCGTTGGCGGCGCGGGAGTTTTTCGGCGGTTGAGGCGCGGGCCGCCCGCGGCAGAATTGAGGATTGCAGTTGCCACGTTCTGCGCGATAATCGGCCGGTGTATCACCGCGGCTCCCGCCGCGGGACCGCCCTGCTGGAATGAACGAATGGAATATCCAATCGCGCGGACATGCCTGCTCCGCCTGCGGCCGGGGCTTCGCCCCGGCCGAGACGTTTCACACGCTGCTCTATGACGAGCGGCGCGATCTGCGCCGCTCCGATGTCTGCGTGCCGTGTTGGAACAAGGAGTTGAACGGCCTGGGTCGCGAGCGGACGGGCTTCGTCTCCCATTGGCACGGGGTTTACGAGGCGCCGACGGCGGCGCCGGAAGTGATTCAAAAGGACACCGCGGAAACCTTGTTGCGCAAACTGGTGGCGCTCAACGACCCCCGCCATGTGCCCGCGGGCTACATCCTGGCCGTGATGCTGGAGCGCAAACGCCTGCTCAAGGTGAAGGACCAATTCAACCGCGAGGGTCGCCGCGTGTTTGTTTACGAGCATCCCAAATCGGGGGATTTGTTCACCATCGTGGACCCCAATTTGCAACTCAACCAACTGGCGGAAGTGCAACGAGACGTGGCCCACCTCTTGGAGCACGGCCTCGACGTGCCGGAGCCTCCGCCACCCGCCACCATCCCCCCCGCCCCACTCCCCGAGCCCGCCGCCCCGGCGCCCGATCCGGAACCCGTCGCGGCCGCCAATCAGCCCCCGCCTGCCCCTTGACCGGTAAACTGTGAATAATCTGACCGTCCTCGAAACCCGATTGGGATATCAATTCCGCGACGCCGAGCTCCTGCGCCTCGCCCTCACCCACCCCTCCCTGGCCCACGAGCAGGGGGTGGCGCTCCAGCACAACCAACGGTTGGAATTCTTGGGCGACGCGGTCCTCCAACTGGTCCTGACCGACGACCTCTACACGAAATACCCAATTTACGGGGAGGGGCCGCTGACCAAAGCCCGCGCCCGCATGGTCAACCGCGATTGCCTCGCTGAAAAGGGCGCCCAACTGGAACTGGGCACGCACCTGCGACTGAGCCGGGGCGAGGAAACCAACGGCGGCCGGGAACGCGCCTCCGCCTTGGCCGATGCCTTTGAAGCCGTGCTCGGCGCCCTCTACATCGACGGGGGCTTCGAAGCCGCCAGGACCTTCGTACGGGACCAGTTCCGCGACGAATTCGGCGGGTTGGAAATGATCCCCGTGCTCGAAAATCCCAAAGGGGAACTCCAAGAATTGTTGCAGGCGGAATCCAGCGAAGCGCCCCGTTACCAAGTCATCTCCAGCAGCGGCCCCGACCACGACCGGCTGTTTGAATGCACCGTGCATCATGCCGGCGAGGAACTGGCGCGCGGCCGCGGCAAGAGCAAGAAATCCGCCGAAGGCGACGCCGCGCTCGCCGCGCTGGCCGTCCTCCGCGCGCGCTCCCAAAAAATCGCCCCCGACACCCTCCCGGCAACGGCCCCCACCCCGACCCCATGACTCCCCCGCCACTCTTCCCGCCGGGCAAAAAGCTCCTCATCGGCGTCATTCACCTGCCACCATTGCCGGGAGCCCCGCGCTGGGCCGGCCGGCTGGAAACGGTCCTGCAATCCGCGCGGGCCGATGCGCGCGCCTATGAGGCCGGCGGCGCGGACGCGGTCATTGTGGAGAATTTCGGCGATGTGCCGTTCCATCCGGGCGCCGTGGGCCCCGAAACGGTCGCCGCCATGGCCGTGGCGGGAGCCGCGGTCCGGGAAGTGGTGGGCCTGCCGCTGGGGTTCAATGTTTTGCGCAACGACGTGCGCTCGGCCCTGGCACTCTGCGCCGCTTGCGGGGGCGGCTTTGTTCGCGTAAACGTGCATACGGGGGCCATGCTCACGGACCAGGGCCTGTTGGAGGGGCGCGCCGCCGAAACACTCCGCTACCGGCGGGAAATCGTCCCCGGCACGGAAATCTGGGCCGATGTCCACGTCAAACACGCCGTCCCACTGGGCGCGGAGGACTTGGGCGACGCGGCGCGGGACGCCGGGGAGCGCGGCTTGGCGGACGCGCTGATCGTGTCGGGCCGCGGCACGGGCCTGACCACGGACCGGACGTCGGTGGCCCGCATGCGGGCCGCCTGCCCCTCCGCCCGCATCCTGCTGGGCAGCGGGGTGACGGCGGCGAACGTCGCCGATTACCTGGAGTTGGCGGACGGTTTCATTGTGGGCAGTTCGCTCAAGCGCGACGGGTGCACGGCCAACCCGGTCGATGAACGCCGGGTGGCGGAGCTGGTGCGGGCGCTCCGCTGAGACCGCGCGGAGCGGATCACTCCCACTCGATGGTGCCGGGCGGCTTGCTGGTGATGTCAAACACAACGCGGTTGACGCCCTTGACCTCGTTGATCACGCGGCTGGAGACGCGTTCGAGCAGGTCGTACGGCAGCTTCACCCAGTCGGCGGTCATGCCGTCCTGCGATTCCACGGCCCGGAGGGCGATGGTGTAGTCATACGTCCGCTCGTCGCCCATCACGCCGACGCTCTTCACGGGCAACAGGACGGCGAAACTCTGCCAAATCTTGTAATACCAATCCGAGGCCTTCATTTCCTCGACCACAATCGTATCCGCGGCGCGGAGGATTTCGCAGCGCCGGGTGGTGACGGCGCCCAGGATGCGGACGGCCAGGCCGGGGCCGGGGAAGGGCTGGCGGAAAACGATTTCCTTGGGGAGGCCGAGTTCCAAGCCCAATTGCCGCACCTCGTCCTTGAAGAGGCATTTAAGCGGCTCGACGAGCTCGAACTTGAGGTTCTTGGGCAGGCCGCCGACGTTGTGATGGCTCTTGATCATCGCGGCGGGGTTGCCGGCGATGGGCACCGATTCAATCACGTCCGGATACAGCGTGCCCTGGGCCAGAAACCGGGCCTTGCCCACCCGCTTGGTGGCGGCTTGGAACACCTCGATGAACGCCTTGCCGATGATTTTGCGCTTCCGCTCGGGATCCGTCACCCCTTTGAGCCGGCTCAGGAACAACTTGGAGGTGTCGCGGTAGTGCAGCTTGATTTTGAAATTGCGGCTGAAGACCTCGCGCACAACGTCGGCTTCGCGGCCGCGCAGCAACCCGTTGTTGACAAAAATACAGTTCAGTTGGTCACCGACGGCCCGGTGCAGCAAGGCCGCCGCCACGGAGGAATCGACCCCGCCGCTCAGGCCCAGGATGACCCGCTCGCCGCCGATCTGGGCGCGCAGCGCGGCGACCGCCTGGTCGACGTAGTTGTGCATCGTCCAATGCTTGCCGCAGCCGCAGATTTGGTGGACGAAATTGGCGATAATTTCGCGGCCGTGGAGGGTGTGGGCGACCTCGGGGTGGAACTGAAGCCCATAGATCTTGCGCCCGGGGTGCTCCAGCGCGGCGAAGTCGGAATTTTCGGTCACGGCCACCGCTTGAAATCCCTTGGGCAGGGCGGTGAGTTTGTCGCCGTGGGAATTCCAGACCTGTTGCTCCGCGGGCAGGCCGGCGAACAAGGCGCAAGCGCGGGCGGTGGTCCGCAGGGTGCCCTTGCCGAATTCGCGCTTCAACCCCTTCTCCACCTTGCCGCCGAGAAACTTGCCGATGACCTGCAAGCCGTAGCAAATGCCAAGGACGGGCACGCCGAGATTGAAGACGGCGGGGTCCGGCAGGGGGGCGGCGGGGTCGTACACGCTGGCGGGTCCGCCGGAGAGGATGATCCCCTTCGGTTTCAAGCCGGCGATCTCGGCGGCCGGCGTGTCGTAGCGCAGGATCACCGAATAGACATTGCACTCGCGAATGCGGCGCGCGATGACCTGCGTGTATTGGGAACCAAAATCCAGGATGACGATTTGCTCATTCATGCGAACCAAAGGGGATTGTTCTGCCCTGCCCCCGCCGCTTTGGCGAGTTAATTATTTTGCGGCCCGGCCCCGAACGAGGCAGATTGAAGCCATGAAACGATTGCTCGCCGTGCTGGGGATCCTTTGCCTGGGGTGGATGACGGCCGCCGGCCGGGCGGCGGAGCCCCCCGCCACCAACGCCCCGGCGGCGGACCTCGCCGCCATCCAAGGCCGTTGGAGGCTGACCGCCGGGGAGCGCGACGGGGCCGCGTTCACCCCCGAATTCATGACCAATTCCACCCGGGTGGCCACCGGCAATCAGACCACGGTCACCATCCGCGGCCAGCTGATCATGAAAGCCCGCTTCACCCTCAACCCCGCCAAGCGACCGAAGGAAATTGATTATGACGTCAGCGGCGGCCCCTACAGCGGGGCCATCCAGTGGGGCATCTACGAAATCACGGGCGACGAGGTGAAATTCTGCTTTAGCACGCCCGGGGAAAAACGCCCCGCCAATTTCAAAACCAAGAAAGGGGATGGCAAAACCGTCTCCGTTTGGACCCGCGAAAAGCCCGCCACCCCGTGACTAACCCGACCCCCCGCCGGAATCCTGCACCCAGCGGATGGCGTGGAGCATGACCTCGCTGGCGGTCTTGAGGCGCAACTTTTCCTTGATCCGGTTGCGGAAGGAATTGACCGTCGCCACCGTCACCCCCAACTCCTCGCTGATTTGCCGGGTGCCGCGCCCCTGGCCCAACATCCGAAAGACGGTGAGTTCCCGGTCGCTGAGCGCCGCCATGGGGGAGGCGGGGCGCTCGGTTTCCCCCCGCATGAAGCGGGTGATCACCTCACTGGCCATTTTTTCGCTGAGGTACATTTCGCCGCCCAAAACCTTGTGCAAGGCGACCTTCATGGCCTTGGCGGGCTGGTGCTTCATGACGTAACCCATGGCGCCCGCACGGAGAGCGCGCTCGGCGTACAGCGACTCATCGTGCATGGAGACCACCAAGATGGGGAGATCCTCATACTCGGCTTTGAGGGCCTTGATAAGGTCAATGCCGTTCCCGCCCCCACCCAACGAAATATCGGCGATCACCACATCGGGACGCGCGGCGCGGATGGCCGGGAGGGCCTCGGCCATGTCGGCGGCGTCGCCGCACACGGTCAGGCCGGGTTCGCGCTCGAGCAACTGGCGCAGCCCCTCGCGGAACATGGTGTGGTCATCCACCACGAACACCCGGCTCTTGGGCGCGGGCGCCGACGGTGGGAGCGGCGGCGGGGTGGATTCAGTGGGGAGTTCGGGCATCGGACAAAGGTCGTTCATTTTAGGTGCGGAGCGGCAGTTCCTTCGCCGCCGGGTACAATTCACAAGTCAGCCGCGTCCCGCGGCCGGGGAGGCTGCGCAAGTCCAGCGTGGCGCCGATTACCTGGGCGCGGTAACGCATAATCCGCACCCCCATCCCCGCAGGGCGGGAGTCGCCGGGGAGGAAACCGCAGCCATCGTCTTCGATCGAAAGGGTAATCAAATTTGCCCGGCACTGCAAGGCGATCACCACGGCGGCGGCATGGCCGTGCCGCACCGCGTTGAGCAAAGCCTCCTGGGCGATGTAGTACAAGTGCAGGGCGGCCTCGCTGTCCACCTTGGCGGGCGGGGCGGGGCAAAAGAAGCGGCACTGGATGCGGAAGCGGCTTTCGGCGTTCGCGGCCAGTTCCTCCAGCGCGCCGGCCAGTCCGTTTTCCTCCAAGCGGACGGGGAACAAACCACGGGCGACGTTGCGGGCCTGCTGCATGGCCTCCCCGACCAGGCCGCCAATAAGCTCGGTTTCGCCGGCCTCCGGGCGGGCTTGCTCGCGGAGCCGGTCCCCCAGGGCTTCCAACCGGTAGGCGATGCCGGCCAACTGCTGGCAGACGCCGTCGTGCAGGTCGTGGCCGATGCGCCGTTGCTCCCGGTTGCTGATTTCCAAAACTTCCCGCTCCAGCGTGCGCCGTTCGGTAATGTCGCGCGCGATGCCCTCCACCTCGGCCGGCCGGCCATTCTGCGCCACCAGGCGGGTGCCCACTTCAAGTTTGATCCGGCGGCCGGCGGCGTCCAGCACGTCCCACTCCATCGTGGGCGGGGCGGCGCCCTGGGCGACGGCGGACAGCCAGGCCGCCACGCCGGGCCGATGATCGGCGGCCACGAGTTCGGCGAAGGGGTGCCGCAGCAATTCCGCCCGGGGGCGTTGGAGGAGCCGCTCGCCGGCTTGGTTCAGCGAAGTGAGGCGGCCGGTCAAGTCGTGCGTGTAAACCATGTCATTGGCGTTTTCGAACAAGTCGCGGTACCGTTCCTTCAACCCCGCTTCAACTTCCAATTGTCGGCGGATGATGTCCGTCTGTTCCCGCACCCGGCGCCGCAACAAAACCACCCAACCAAAGGCGACCAGGGCCACGCCCCCCAACAGCGCGGCCATGTACCGCAGGCGCGGCTGCGTCCACCACGGCGGGGCGGCCAGCACGGTCACGTCCGCCGCCGTGCGCAGCAAGATTTGGAAGGAACTCGCGCGCCAATTCTCCCCCGCCTGCCAGGCGCCCGGTTCCACCAGGCACAAACCCGTCACGGCGACAATGCTCCCAGTCTGCAGGTTGGCAAAGGCTGTTTTCGCGGCTTCCCCCTCCAAGGTGGCGCGAAAAATGAAATCTCCCACCTCAAGCATCAGCAACTGGCTGCCGCTTTGGCTCGTATTGGCCCGCAGCCGGGCCTCGAGGCGCACCAAGCGGCAATCCTCCCCCCCCTCCAACGCCTCGTCCAACGTCACCAGTGCCGGGTCCGGCGGCGGCCCGGTCCCCACGCGCCGAAATACCGCGTCCTCCAACACCGGGGTGTACTGCCCCTGGGCCGGAAAGCCCACCACTTCAACCCGGTCGCCCGGCCGCACCATCAGCCCCGACCGCGTCTGAATGTGCAAGCCGAAGCGGTCATCCTGCACATAGAGGGCCTTGCCCGGTTGCTGATACACCACGGTGCCCGCGATTTTCACCCGCCGGCCGTAGGTGCCCTGCGGGGCGAACTGCAACAGCGTGCCGAGGCCCCGGGCGGGCGCGGCGAAAGGCTTCGGATCCGCCGCCTTTTCGACCACGAGATCGGCCGCCCGGGGGACCAGCAGCCGGATCGCGAACAGTTGCCGCTGGCGGTTGAATTGCGTGGAACACACCCCCCGCACCCGCACCACAGCGTCCACCAACTGCTCCTCCCCGGCGGCCGGCAGCTCCCGGGAGTACGCCAGCAGCCGACCGCCCCCGGCGGCAAGCTCGATGACAAAATACCGCGCGGCCTCCTCGAACCGGACGCCCCGCACGATGCCCTGGATCTCCACGAACTGGCTGTCCTCGCTGCCGCTGGCCAGTTGCTGATAACTCACCGGCCGGGGCGCCGGCAGCGCGTCCGTGCCCACCACCACCACGGTCTCCGGCAGCACAATCGGCGCGTATTCCCCCGGGCTCGCCCGCCCGGTCACCTCCACCACCTCCCCGGGCTGCAGCGGCGGCGTGTTCGTGCTGTCCCGCAGGTAAATCCCGGCCGTGCCGTCCTGCACAAACCGGGAGTACAGGTTTTCGTCAAAAAAAGTGACCACCCCGCGGAGGTGGACCGGGGGATGCGCCGCCGCCTCCGCTTCGGTGAGCTGCCGCACCGCGGCGGCGTTGGTCAACTCGGCGGCGCGCGCGCCCCCGGCCGGGGTCAGGGGCAACCAGGCGGCCAGCAACAGCCCGGCGGCGCGGTTATTGCACCACCACTTCATAAAACTGGGGCGCCGATCCCGTCGTCACCGAATAGCTGTGCGGGGTGCCGTCCCCGGTCACCGTGGCCACCGTCTGCCACGCCCCGGCCTCGATCCGCGCCCGGTAACGAACCAGGTAGGCGTAGCCGCCCACGGTGGGAAAGGTTAATTGCAACTGCGCGCCGTGCCGGGTGACGGCCACGGGAATCGGGACGAAACTGCGGGCTTGCACCAGACTCAAATCATCAAAGAGCACCGAACCCGCCCCGTATAGCGGCTGATGGAACACGGTTTGCGTGCGGACGAACGCGGTGCCGGGCGGCGCAGTGAGGGTGTTTGTGGCCCCGAGGGGGGCGAAGGTCACGGGATGAAAGCGATTGGTGACGGCGAGCTCCAGCCACCCGCCTGGCGGCGTGGTGTTGGTGACCACCGCGGTACGATAGAGGGCGAGCGAATTGGTGGCCGCGTCCCGGAACGAGACTTCCACCCAGGCCGAATTGCCCGCCGCAATCAGGTCCTCCGCCGGGGTGAGCAACCAGGCGGCGGCGGTAAAATTGGTCCCGGCCCGCGCGGGGGTATCCTGGTACAGGCCCGAATAATTGTCCGCGCCGGTGAACTGCCCGTACACCTTGCACGTGGTGGCGCCGCCGTGCACCGGATAACTGGTGGTGGGCTCCGCGTAAACATAGCTGCCGTAGGTGGTCCAGCCCGCGAGGCCGTTGGTCTCAAAACCCGCATTCACCAGCAGGTTTGTGCCGGCCACCGGCACATTGGTGCGGGCGTAAACCCGGAGGTAATCGACCAGCATTTGCTGGGGGAAACTGGTGGTGGCGTCCGGATTGCCCGGCCAGGCGCCCCCCACGGCAAGATTCAGGAGCACGAACTGCGGGCCGGTGAACACCCAGGGGGTCCCGGCGGGCAGGCCGGCCGGGCTCAAGCTGAAATAAAGTTGTCCGTCCACATACCAACGCAGCGCGTTGGTCTCCCATTCCACAGCGTAAAGATGAAACCCGCCCGCCACGGTCGCGCCGGCCGGCAGGGTGTAGGGTGCGCTCCGTCCGTTGGCGCCCGAGTAGCCGGGGCCGTGGGCCGTCCCGTGCACCATGCCGGGCTCGCGGCCGATGCTTTCCATGATGTCCACCTCGCCGCAGGCGGGCCAGCCCGCGCTGGTGATGTCCGCGCCGAGCAACCAAAAGGCCGGCCACATCCCCTGGCCCTGCGGCAGTTGCATCCGGGCTTCCAACCGTCCGTACGTCCAGGCCCATTTGCCCTGCGTCTTCAGCCGGGCCGAGGTGTAACCGGCCGCAATCCCGTCACTGCCCGTGTAGTTCTCTTTGCGCGCGGTGAGGACCAGGCAGCCGCCGGCGATCACCGCGTTGTTGGTGCGGCTGGTGTAGCTCTCGAGCTCGCCATTGCCCCACCCGCCCGCGCCCAGATCATAGGTCCATTTGCCCGCCTCCGGCGCGCTGCCGTCCGGCAAATTGAATTCATCCGCCCACACCAAAACCCAGTCGGGAACGGTTTGCGCCGTCAACCGCGGCGCGTCGCCGAGGAACAGCGCGGCGATGGCGCCGAGCCACCCGCCGACCGGAAACCAGGGGAATTGCTTCATGGGGGGAGGTCGGCGCAAAAAACCGGGGGCGGGCCGCGGCCCGCCCCCGGTCGTCGGCCGGCCGGGTTACTGCGTGAGCACCTTGTAGAAACGGTGCGCGCCCGTCGCCGGCAGGGTCACGGATTGCACCGTGCCGTCACCGGTCACCGGCGCGCCATTGGCGGTCCAGTTGGCGTCCGTGAGGTTGGTTTTGTAGACGACTTGATAGGTCGCCGCGCCCTGCGTGGGCCAGCTCAATTTGAGGCCGCCCGGAACGGAAACCGCGCTCAGGGTGACGGGCTTTTTGACGAGCAACCGCATGGCGTCAAAATACACCACGCCGCCGCCGCTGTTGGCCAGCACGGTGACTTGAAAGCGCGCCTTGGTCGTGCCCGCCGGGGCCGTGAGATACTGCCCGTTGACCGTGGGCGTTGTAAAATCACCGGCAAATCCGTTGGTGGCCTGCAACGGGAACCACGTGTCGAGGAGGGCCGCGTCGGGGAAGGGGTTGGCGGCGTCCACCGCGGTGATGGTCGCCGATTTGTACAGCGCCAACGGGGTGCTGCCGTTCAAAAACTGAACTTCCAACCAGCACGAAATGTCCCCGCCGCCCAAGGGGTTGTTGCCCGGCATCATGAACCGCCCATCGGCGGTGACAACCGTGCCGGGGGTGACCGCCACGTCCTGATAGCCGCCATCGTATTGGCCGCCGTTGTAAACGCTCATCGCGAATCCGCCGTCGTAGGAATCATCCCCGGTGCGGTTGTTGATGGTGGTGTCGGAGACCAAGGCCGCGCCGTTGAAGGTCGCCCAGGGCGAAGCCACCCCGGTGTCGAAGCCGGGGTTTTGCAGCAGGTTGGCGGCATCGGCCGCCGTTTCCACGGTCAGAAAGGCCGAACTGCTCAGCGTGCCGTTCAAATCGGTCACCGTGACGGTATAGGTGCCGGAATCCGTCACTTGCGCGTTGGTGAGCTTGAGGGTGGCGGTGCTGGAGCCGGCGATGTTGCCGCCGTCCACCAGGTTCGTGCCCCCGCGCTGCCATTGGTATTGCAGGGTGGACTGGCCGGCGGCGGCGACCGTCAAGGTGGCGGTCTGCCCCACGACCACCGTGGTGTTGGCGGGCGGCGTGACGAGGTTGGGATCCGAGGCGGAAAGCAGGTCGAGCACCATGGCATCCGCATAAACACTGCCGCCGGCATAGCCGTAGGGCTGGTAATAGACTTCCTGCAGGCGGACGAACGCCGTGCCCGCGGGGGCGGTCAATTGCGTGCCGCCGCTGCCGTCGGTGACGGTCATGCTCAACCACGCGTTGGTGGGCGAGGAATTATCGACGATCGGCGACTGGTAGCCGGCCAGCACATTGGCCCCGGCGTCGCGGAAGGTGACTTCCAACCAGCATTGGTTGGTGCCCGTGCCGGACCAGACCCCGATTTGGTCTTGTTGATGCGTGAGAAATTTGGCGGTGGCGGCCCAAACCGAGCCGGCCCCCGTGGGCACATCTTGATAAACGCCGCTGTAGTTCTGCCCGCCGGTGAACTGGCCGAACACTTTTTGCACCTGGGTGCCCTGGTAGACCAACACATTGGAGGCCCCCGCGGGGTTGCCGCCATTAAAATAAAAATAGGACTGGGATTCGAGGTTGCCCCCCGCGCCATAAGCCGTCCAACCGGTCAAACCCTGCTCAAAGCCGGGGTTGACCAACACATTCTTGGGATCGACGGCGTTGGTGCGGATCGTGACGGCGGCGGTGGATTCCGCGTTCGGGGTGATGGGCGCGTTCGGCGCCGTGGTCAGGAAGCCGTACTGGACGTGGGCCGCGCCCGCGCTGTTCGCGGTCAGGTTCACGCTAAAGAACTGATTTCCGTTGGTCAGGTTGGCGTAGGCTTGTTGCAGGAGGCCGTAGCCGGAATTGAACACCTTGATGAACGCCTGGCAGTTCTGGTCGGCCGTGAGGGAGTAATCCACCACGTTGCCGGAGAACACCACGTTGCTGCCGACCAGTGCGGCGGTGTCCACGTACCAGTTCGCCTGCATCTGCTTGGCGCCGCTGCCGTCCGGGTTGGTCCAATAGCTGTCGGTCGGGTTGGACACATTGGTGCAGGCCTGCAGCTTCAGCAAATCGTTGGCGAAGCCGGCGCGCAAATCCGCCGCGCCCCACGGGCCGCCGAACTGGTAGCCATTGCCATTGGCGGGCAGAGCGAAAACATTCATATACCCCTGCCACGCTTGGGCGGGGTCCACCAGCACCGGGACCTGCGCGCGGGCGGTGGTCGCGCCGGCGAGCAAGCCGGCCACGCCCGCGCCGGCGAGCAATCGGCGGCCCCAACCACCAACGGACGCCCCGCCGGCATTCTCAATACTTTCAGTCTTCATAAATTTGGACAATCGGACAATTGGACAATGATCCCGACGCATTCGCGCGACGGGTTTGGGCAGGTTTCCCTGCATGGATACTGCCCATACGAATCGCATGGATCGCCATCATTGTCAATCACAAAAACGGAAGTTCTGTAATACAACGGAGTACAAACTTTGCCTTTTTTAGCTCGCGCGGCCATTTGACGAACACCCGCCGGTTTCACCGGCCGGCGGAGGAATCCAGTGCCGGCAGCGGAAAGGCGGCGGAAGTCCGGTGTTGGGCGCGTATGATCGCGGACAGCCGGGCCACCACTTCCGGCCGGTCGGCGGCGAGATTCCGCGCCTCGGCGGGGTCGGCCGCCAAATCGTAAAGTTCCGTGGTGGGCATTTCCGCCGGGCGGGCGGGGGCGGGCAGCAGATGGCGGCGCACCAGTTTCCAATCG
>CAIYZC010000823.1 GCA_903930565.1 uncultured Pedosphaera sp. | reverse complement strand
GTCACGGTCTGATCGTTCGCCTCGGCCAGGAGCTTGGTGTAATCATCCTTGGTCTTGGAGTAATCCTCCATCAAGGCTTTGTAGTCCTTGTCCATTTCGGCCCCGCGCTCTTTGAGCGCCGCTTCGGCCTGCTCGCGCTTCCAATACTTGTTGAAGATTTTTTGGAGGTCGACCGTGGCGATGCGGGATTGCGCCGAGGCGGTGGTGGCCAGGAAACCGGCCAGCAGGACACCGGGCAAAATTCGACGGAACAAGATTTTCATCATAAATCGTGCGATCAGGTTATTACAGGGGGCGGGTGAAACCAACCCCAAATTGGAATTTGCCGCTGCTCCCGTTGTAGGAGTCATGCTGGCGCGGGATGCCGTAATCCAAGCGCAACGGACCGATCGGCAAATCGAGCCGCAAGCCGAGGCCGTAATCGTCGCTGAAGGTGCCGCCGGTGCCGAGCACGGTCTTGCCCGTGCTGTCGGTGATCTTGGCGGGGCTGTAGCTGAACGGGTTGCCGGAGACGTTGCCGATGTCGTAGAAGAGGGCGAAGCGCAGGCGGGAGATGATCGGGATGCTGTATTCCACCGTGCCGCTCCAATAGGTGTCGCCGCCGGTGGGTTCGTAAGCGGTGCCATCGACCGTGGCCTGGCGGGGACCGACCCCGCGGTAATCATAGCCGCGCAGCGAGTTTTGCCCGCCCATGTAGAAGCGGTCGTAGAACGGCACGTCGCGGTCGGAGCTGAATTTCTCCGCGACCCCGGTCTTGGCCACCAATTCCAGCACGTGCCCGGTCGCGAAACCCTTGAAATAGTGGGCGGAGCGCGCTTCCAGTTTGTAGAACTGCCGGCTTCCGGTCGTCAGTTCGGCTACGGCCTCGGTGCGCTGCCCCTTGTTGGGCAGGGTATAGTTGTTCCGCGTGTCCCACGCCAGCGAAGTGTCGAAGCGCAACATCGTGGCGTGGCCGCCGTCATCATAGATGGCCTGCGGCGCGTTGGTGCTGATGTGGATGATCCCCACGGTCTCCACCGTGGAGGCCACGGTGCCGATCAGGAATTCGCTGCCCAGCGCCCGCGTGAAGGCGATTTTGGCGCCAGTGCGGCTTTCGTCATACAGGCTGTTCAAGCTCTGGTAGTCGAACACCGAGTGGTACAGGTCGAGTTGAAACCGCAATTTCTTGTCCAAGAACCAAGGCTCGATGTAGGTGATGCGGTAGTCCTGCAGCAGGGTGCCGATCTGGATGCGCAGGCGGAACTTCTGGCCGCCGCCGGTGAAGTACGGGGGCTTGAACAGGTCGAAGTCGGACTGGCTGACTTCCGCAAACCCTGAAATGCTTTCCACCGTGCTGAAGCCCGCCCCGAAGGTGAATTGGCCGGTGGATTTTTCCTCCACGCCGACGATCAGGTTTTTCCGGCTCGGCACCACGGTGGGTTCGGGTTTCGTCTCGACTTTCTCAAAGAATTGCAGCCCTTCCAAGCGTTCCTTGCTGCGGCGCACCTGCACCATGTCGAAAACTTCGCCGGGGGCAACCGCCAATTCGCGGCGGATCACCTTGTCTTTGGTCTTGGAGTTGCCCTTGATCTCGATTTTCTCGATGTACGATTTTTCGCCCGCGTCGATGTC
>CAIYZC010000822.1 GCA_903930565.1 uncultured Pedosphaera sp. | reverse complement strand
TGGCTCAATCAAACTTACTCCCAATTGGGCACGCCGGTGGTCGGCGGTCCGGAGGGCATGACGCGCGGATTTGCGTCCATCTTTGGCGACGCCCCCCGGGTTCACATCATTGTGTCCGAGGAAGCCGCGACCTACGGCCCCGAAATGCGCTGGCTCGCCGCGCAGATCGATCCCCGGCGCTTTCAGGTGCACGACGCCAACTTTCAGGACTTCGCGCCGGGCGACGCCGTTTACCGCTTCTTCGAGCTGTTCGATACCGCCAACGTCCCCAACGCCACCCAGCTTTTTCAACTCGCCGGCGCGAAAACCATCCGCCTCACCCCGCCGCCCAAGCCCATTTTTGAAGAAAAAATGCTCTTCGCGCTCCTGTGGAACCGGAATTTGCGGGATTTCTGGCGGCAGGAAATGGGCGAAGGCTTTTTCCAGCAACTCCTGAAATTGACGCCCTATACCTGGTTGCTCGACCCGACGCCGTTGCCGGCCCAAGGGGCGTTCCCGGGTTTGGAGCTGACGGATTGGCGGCAACTCAAGGCGCTTTCGCAGCGCGAACGCGAGTTGATCATCAAGGTTTCGGGTTTCTCCCCCTCGGCGTGGGGCGCCCGCGGCGTTTTCCTCGGCAGCGATCTGTCCCAGGCGGACTGGTCCGGGGCCGTGGACCGTGCCTTGGCGGACTTTCCGACCTCGCCCAGCGTGCTCCAGCGCTTCCAAAAGCCCCGCCGGGTGGATTTTCACTGGTATGATTTCGCGGCCGGACAACTCGCCGCCATGCCGGGACGCGTCCGCCTCTGCCCCTATTACTTCGTGAGCGGCGAGGGCGACGCAGCGCGGGCCAATTTGGGCGGCGTGCTGGCCACGGTTTGCCCCGCGGACAAAAAAATCATCCACGGCATGACGGACGCCGTCTTCGCCCCCGGTGCCGCCTGAGCGGGGCGCGGCCCGACGCCTTGATTTTCCCCTGACACTTTTGCTTGCGGTTCGGTCCCGGTGGGGTTAAGTTGTCCGTCGCAGCAGGCAAAACGGCTGCGCGTGTAGCTCAATTGGATAGAGTGACGGCCTCCGAAGCCGCAGGTTGTGGGTTCAACTCCCGCCACGCGCACCATTTCCCCCCAGCTTTCCCGGTGGCCGGGTGGCCCGGTGGCCGCCGCGCGGGCAAACCCTTATGAAATCCTGGCTCCCATGGATCGTCGCGGTCGCCGCGTTGGCCGGCGCTTATTACTTTTTCTCCGTGGGCCAGGCCCGCGAGGCCGAGCTCGCCCAGCTCCGTCCCCAAGCCGAGGAGGTCAAACGGCTCCAAGCTGAATTGGCGGAACTCAAGCAGCAGGTGGTCCCCGCCGAGGAATTGGCCCGGATGCGCAAGGACTTGGAAACCCTGCCGCGCTTGCGCGGGGAGATCAACCAACTGCGCTCCCAAGGCAAGGAACTATCCGGCAATTTGCAAGCCGCGCAACGCGCCCAAGCGGTCCAGCAGGAAGTCCTTTCGGCTGAAAACGCCAAGCTGCGGAATCAATCCCAACAGAGTCAGGAGGCCCTGAACCGGCTCGCCCAAATCCAATCCTCCGCGCCCGCTTGCCTGGGCGGCTTGCGCGCCTTGGAGGTCGCCAAAACCTTGTGGGCGGCGGACAACAGCAAGCCGCCCGGCTCGGTCCCCACTTTCGACGAAATCAAATCCTACCTCGGTCAACCGGTCGCCGCCTGCGCCGCCGGTGGTGACTACGCCCTCAACGCCGTCGGCACCCCCGCCTCCTGTAGTGTGCACGGCTCCGCCGCCGGCTTCCCCGCCGCCGCCCCCGGCACGCCGCCCCTCCCTGTGCCGGGAAAATAAGGGTCGGGTGGTCAGCGGTCGCTCAGCAGCCGCGTCCCCAGCTGCAGGGACCAATCGATGGGGTTGCTCTGTTCCCAATAGGTTTCCCCCTGGTAACCGCGGAAATCCTGCTCCGGCGTGCTGCAGCCGGTCAGGCTGAGGAGGACCATCAAGGCCCACACCTGGCCGATCGTTTTCGTCATAAACTTGGGGGGATGGGCGCTGCCTGCCGCGTGACGTTTGCCGCCGCCCGGCTTATTTGCCCGTGGGGGTCCAGCCGGTTCCCGGCTGATATTCCCGGCTCCCGCGATCCGGAGTGCCGCACCCCGCCAAGCCGATGATCGCGGCCAGTGCCATCCCCAGCAGAAATACTTTCGTCATGTTTACAGGATAATCTCCATTGCCAAAAAAGCAAGGTTGCGCGATGTTGGCCCCGATGACGCGGAGCCGGACATGAGCGGGGAATCCAAATATCTTCAAGGGCGCTTGCTGCTCGACAGCGGGCAGTTGCGGGGGTCGTATTTTCAGCGCACGGTGGTGCTCGTCTGCCGGCACAATGCCGAGGGCGCCTTCGGCTTGGTGCTGAACCGCCCCAGCGGGAACTCCCTGGGCGAAATGGTCACCGCCGACCTGCCGGAAGCCTTTCGCGAACATCCGCTCTACCTGGGCGGACCGGTCGAGCTCGGCGCCTTCAGTTACCTCCACGCCGACGAATTTCTCCCGGGTGACCAGATCATCGACAACGTGGTGATGGGCCATTCTCTGGAGGAACTGGACGGTTTGGCCGGGAGTTTCTCCCCCCACCGTCAATTAAAAATGTTTGCGGGCTACTCCGGTTGGTCGGCCGGTCAATTGGAGGGGGAAATGGAGCGCTCCGCCTGGCTCACCCATCCCGCGACGCGCGAACTGCTCTTCGACACCGACCCCGCCGAGCTCTGGCGCACCGTCCTGCGGCAAATGGGGCCGCGCTTCCGCGTGCTCGCCGAAATGCCGGAAGACCCGTCCCGTAACTGAGCCTCCCGCGGCCGCCCGCCTCAGCGGCCGCCCCGGCCTTTCCGCCCGCCGCCGCCGCCCCGCTTGGGCTTGCCGTAACTCACGCTCGGGCCGCCCGCCGGGGTCGCCGCGCCCGCCTCGCCGCCGCCGCCGAGGGTGCGCTTCAATTCCCGCACTTGATCCCGCAACAGGGCCGCCTTCTCGAACTCCAAATTGTTCGCCGCCGTGAGCATCTCACCTTCCAGTTCGCGGATGGTTTCCGTGACATCGAACTGGCCGTCGCGGTCATGCAACAACGCCCCCGCCTGCGCCACCACTTCTTGGTGCGAGGAGAGGCTCTCCTCCACCGCCCGGCTCACCCCGCGCGGCGTGATGCCGTGCGCCAGGTTGTGCGCCAGTTGCCGCTTGCGCCGAAATTCCGACACCGCCAGGAATTTTTGGATGCTCTGCGTCATCACGTCCGCGTACAGAATCACCTCGCCGTTCAAATGCCGCGCCGCTCTCCCCGCCGTCTGGATCAGGCTCGTCGTCGAACGTAGGAACCCCTCCTTGTCCGCGTCCAGGATCGCGACCAGCGAGACCTCCGGCAGGTCCAGCCCTTCGCGCAGCAGATTGATGCCCACCAGGACGTTGAAATCCCCCCGGCGCAGGGCCCGCAGAATTTCCACCCGTTCAATCGCGTCGATTTCGCTGTGCAAATACCGCACGCTCACCCCGATGCCCCGCAGGTATTCCGCCAGTTCCTCCGCCGTGCGCTTGGTCAGCGTGGTCACCAGCACGCGCTCCTTCAAGTCCACCCGCTTGCGCGCCTCCTCGATCAAATCGTCGATCTGGCCCTTCAAGGGGCGCACCGTGATCCGCGGGTCAACCAGCCCCGTGGGGCGGACGATTTGCTCCACCACCCGCGGCCCGGACCAGCCCAGCTCCGCCGGACTCGGGGTGGCGCTCACATACACCGTCTGGTTTTGGTGCCCTTGGAATTCCTCGAAATTCAGCGGCCGGTTGTCCAACGCGCTGGGCAGGCGGAAGCCGTGCTCCACCAGCACGTTCTTGCGCGAGCGGTCGCCCGCCGCCATGCCGCCGATCTGCGGGATGCTCACGTGCGACTCATCCACAATGAGCAGGTAATCCTTGGGGAAAAAATCAAACAGCGTGCACGGGCGCGAGCCCGGCGGCCGGCCGCTGATGTGGCGGGTGTAGTTTTCGATCCCGGAGCAGAAGCCCATTTCCTCCATCATTTCCAGGTCGTATTCCGTCCGCATCTTGATGCGCTGCGCCTCGATCAGTTTCCCCTGCTTTTCAAACCACGCGATGCGTTCCCCCAGTTCCTCCCGGATCGACAAAATCGCCGGCTTCATTTTCTCCCCCGGCGTGACGAATTGTTTGCCGGGATACACCGTCACGGCCGCCAAGGTTTCCGTCACCTCGCCGGTCAGCGGCTCGAACCGGGTCAGGCGGTCCAGCACATCCCCGAAAAACTCCAAGCGTAAGCCGTCTTCGCGGCCCGCGGGGCGCATTTCCACCGTGTCCCCCCGCACCCGGAATTGCCCGCGCGCGAACTCAATGTCGTTGCGGTTGTATTGCAGGTCCACCAACCGGTGCAGGAATTGATCGCGCGTCAGTTCCATGCCCGTCCGGAGCGGGATCACCATCGCCTCGTAATCCTCCTTGCTGCCGATGCCGTAGATGCAGGACACGCTGGCCACCACGACCACGTCCCGCCGCGCGAAGAGCGAGCTCATCGTCGAGAGCCGCAGCCGCTCGATCTCCTCGTTCACCGCCGAATCCTTTTCCACAAAGGTGTCCGTGCGGGGGATGTAGGCCTCCGGCTGGTAAAAATCGAAATAGCTGACGAAATACTCCACCGCGTTGTTGGGGAAAAACCCCTTGAACTCCGCGTACAACTGGGCCGCCAGGGTCTTGTTGTGGGACATCACCAGCGTGGGTCGCCCCAGGTTGCGGATCACATTGGCCATGGTGAAGGTCTTGCCCGACCCCGTCACCCCCAGCAGGGTCTGGTGCTTCGCCCCGGCCATCAGGCCGGCCGTCAGTTGGGTGATCGCCGCCGGCTGATCGCCCGCCGGCGCGTAAGAGGATACCAGTTCAAACACGCCGCCAACGTAATGGCGCG
>CAIYZC010000821.1 GCA_903930565.1 uncultured Pedosphaera sp. | reverse complement strand
GACCCGCACCAAAATATTGGTGGCCACGTTTTCCGACACCATCGCGTTGCTGGTGGCCAGGCTGATGGTGGGCGGCCAATTCGTGGCATGAACGTTGACTTGAATGGTCGCCGCGGCCGCGTGATTGCTGCCCAGATGATCATCCGCCCGGACCGTGAGGAAGGCTGTGCCCGCGCGGCCCGTCACCGGCGTGAAATGCAAGGTGGAGGCGGCGGGGAAGGGGGGGGAGGTGAAATTGGTTTGGCTCAGGGAGAGGGTGGTCAGGAGCGTCGGACTGGCGTTGCTCAGGCTCAGGTAAACGGATTGATTCGTTTCATTGGGCGGCCCGGGCGCAATGTTGGTCAGCATGATGGATTGCGCGGGATAATTCGTGACCAGGTTCAAGACATACGTGTTGCTGCTGAGCAGGGGCAGCGCCGGGGTGACCGTGGGCGGTTGGTTGACGGCTTGAATGAACACCAAGGTGGTGGCGGAGGAGGAGGCCCCGTTGGTGTCCGTGACGGTGATCGTGATCGGCGCGACGCCGAATTGGTTGCTCCCGGGCGTGAGTAACAGCACCGCTTGGCTGTAACCATTGGTTTGCACCGTGGTGAAGGCGAAACTGCCGGGTGGGAACAGCGCGGTGTTGGTCGAGCTGCCGGTCAGGCTGCTCACCAGTTGCGGGAACGGCGTCGTGTCGTCGCTCAAATACAGGGGAATCGCGATCGGCCCGCCGTTTTCATTGCCGGAGGGGTAGCCGGCCATGGAGACTGAAGGAGGATAATTGAGGACGTTGACCGCGAGGTTGAAAAAGGCTTGAGCGCTCGTAAAGCCGTCCCCCATGCCGTAGGAGATCACCGTGGTCCCGGTGGCGTTGGGCACGGGCGTAATCGTTAATTGGTAGGTCGGATAATCCCCGTAGAGTTGGAGATGGTTGACATCGTTCGGAACCAAGTTGGTGTTGGACGAGACCGGATTGAAGGCCAGCGGGTTGAGATAGCCATTATTTCCAAACATGCGGAACCCGATCACCAGGTTGCCGTTCTCGTTCATCACTTGGTCGGAGATGATGTCCAAATAGGGCGGCGCCAACCCAAAGAGGGTGCCGGCGCTCGGGAACCCACGGTATTCCGCCCCCACGGTGACCAATGGACCACCCGGGCCGGTGGTCGCGGCGAGACCGAAATTGGTCAGCATCCCCAAGTTGGGGGTGCTGCCCACCAGAAACCAATCGTAATCATCCGGGCTGACGAAGCCCGCAATGGTGGTCGACGTGATTTGGAATCGAAGGCCGGCGCCGTTGGGATAAGTGGGCGGACCGTAGGCGGGGCCGGCGGTGAAGTTGGTGAAGGCGAAGGGCGCGAACTCCTGCGCCGGCGCCCCGTCGTTCGTCCGCACGGAAAAACCGAAGGCATCCGCGCCCGGAGCGCCGCTCAGCGTGGGCCCGCTCGGCGTGGTGTACAGATAGACCATCTTGCCCCCCGGGGTCGGCGCCTCGCGCAACATCAGGCCGGCCTTGGTGGTGGGCGAATTGGGCTCCAAGGCATCGATGCGGATGCGGTAGTCGGCCGTCGGTCCCAGGCGGAGATCCGCGCCGAGACTGAACGAGTGGAAGGTGAAATTATCGCTGGTGCCGCCGATGTCCAACCCGCCCCCGAACACGGTGTAGGAGCCCGGCCCGGAGTTGTTGGTATAGACGTTGCCGGTGGCCCCGGTGCCAATCTTTACCGAGTTCGTAAAGACCGGCACGACGGCTTGCTGTGCCTGGACCGATGGCGCGAACATTCCCAAGGCCGCGACCGCGGGTCCAACCCAGTTTGAAAACAATCTTTTCATAGGCTATGCCTTCCTTACCGGCACCTTCTCATTGGGCTTTGGCGGCGGACGTGGGGAGGGTCTTGAAAAAGACGCCTTTTTCCCTGGGCTGGCCCAGTTCCTCGGGGGCCAGATACAACCCCTTCTCCCCGGCGGGCTTCTCCTGCTCGACCACAATGCGATGGGCCTGGGCCCACGCGTCG
>CAIYZC010000820.1 GCA_903930565.1 uncultured Pedosphaera sp. | reverse complement strand
TGGTGAACGCCCGGCGCTTTGACTGGCATGTCAATGCCCGGCAGGTCCGGGAGGTCTATGCCGCCGCGCTGGCCAAGCATCGGCGCGGGAGGTAGCTCGGCGGCAGCCCTTTTTCGCCTGATTACAGCCCCTTGGCACACGGGCAGCTAGTCGGTTATGCTGTGGAACAGGCTACGATGCGATTCAAACACAACATGAGCGGTGGCGCCGAGGTAACCGGCCCGGCATGGCATCGGGGATGGTCACGGGCGCTGCCGTCGCGTTGCCCTTGCAATGCGCCCTGGTCCGCCGGCACCGGCCGCCCAAATGCGACGACGCGGAAACGCGCCCGCCATTGATCCATGTCCAACTTTCCCAATACTCCCCAACCCGCCGATCCGACGGTGACCGGCCCCGCCGCCCCGGCGGCGCCCGGAGCGCCCGACACCCCCCCGGCGCAACCGGGCAAGGGCCTGCCTTTTGACCCTTGGCGGTTGTTGGCGGCCCTCCGTCGCCGCTGGCTGCTGATTTTGGGCACCGCCATCGTCCTGGCGGGCGCCGGCGGCGGCGCCGGTCATTTTGCTTTTCACACCGACTATAAAGCAGCGGCGCAATTGATCCGGGAGGAGGCCGCGCCCAGTTTTCGCGCCTCCGAACTCGGCGAACCCTTCAAACCCCGGCAATTAAGCGTCGCCACCTTGGTGGGCTTCATGAAATCACCCCGGGTGCTTGAGCGGGTGGCGGAAGTGGCGAAATGCACACCAGGAACCATTGCCGGCGGCCTGACCATCACCCCGGAGCGCAACACGGATTTGATCAACCTGACCTTCGCCACCCGCTTGGGCGCGGATACCGCCGTCCGGATCTTGAACTCTTTTGGCACGGAATTTGTCCGTTTCACCGCCGAACTCCAATCCCAGGAGGCCGCTGAAATCAATCGACTCCTGAAACGGCAGCTCGCCAAGGCGGAGGAAGAAATCCGCGCGGCGAACACGGAGTTGCTCGATTTTTCCAAGCAGGCCGGCGTGGTGAACGCGGACAAGGAGATCGACGCCTACCTGCACAGCTTGGGCGAGGTGGACCTCCGCTTTGACACCATGCGCATCGAGTACGAGACGGTGGATCTCAAGATCAAAGCCTTGGAGCGTGAACTCGCCGCCAACAATCCGCTCACCGAGCGGGTGCTGACGGCGCGGGAACGGCTCCACGACTATTTGCAGATCTACACGGAAGCGAACCCCATCGTGGTGGAGCAAAAGGAGACGCTGCGGGAATTGGAGTCCCGGCTGCAGGCCGCGGGCGATCAGCCCATCGCGGCGCCACGGCAGGGGGAAGGCGGCTTGGCCACCGGATTTTATTCCGAACTGCTCACTCTCCGCACCCAAAAGGAGGTGTTGTCCGTCCAAATCGAGAAACTCAAGGCGGTGCGCACCAGCCTGGAGGATAAACTCAAGGGCTTGCCGGAGAAAGGCATGCAGCTCGCCCGCATCCGGGTTCGCCAGCAATCTTTGGAATCTTCCCA
>CAIYZC010000819.1 GCA_903930565.1 uncultured Pedosphaera sp. | reverse complement strand
TCGAATGGTCAGAGCCGAATGCGGAATTGGCACAATTGTGCCGACTTTGATCCGCAATATATTATGTCGTTAAGTATAATCATGTTAATCATGTCCAAAACCGGTCTTGTCCGCGCCTCCGCGCCTCTGCGCGAGCCAGTTCCCTTTGTCCCCCTTCGCGCCTTCGCGGCTTCGCGCGAGACTCCGATCCCACGTCCTACGCACCCACCGAAGGCCACCAGCCGAACCCACGCGCACACGGCTGGCCCCCCACCGGCGTTACGCAAAAAGCGGCCAAAACCAGACTCAACCCAGCGCCCAATCGGTTCCCGGTCATCCGTCCCCGCGCCAGCGTTGTGGAGTGCGGAATGAAGTTCCGCTCGATCGGACCAGCCGCCATCCACCACCAAAAACCCCCGAGCGGATTACGGCGCCGGTCCCCTTGCCCCCCTTCGGGGCTTCGCGCAAGACTCCGATCCAACCATACGCCCCTCCGAAACTGCCCACTGCCCACTGCCCACTACTCTTACACACTCACGGAAGGCCAAAACCGGACCGCCTTCCGGCCCAACCGACCGATCGTGCACGGGCTATTCTCTGACCTTTTGGCCACTGGCGGAGGGAACGGAGAACGCGGAGTTAAGCTTCGGTGGCTTTCTCAAGGATATCGAGGAGTTCGGCGACCGGGGTCGCTTGCGCCGCCGGCTTGGCCGGCGAACACTCGGAGCGCGACGATGGCGCGGACTTCATGATCGGAGTGGCGCGAGCGGGAGCACGGACACCGTTATCCTGCCGCCCTCCTTCAGTGCCGCGGCAACGCGGTCGTGATCTCGGCCAACGATGCCCCCAGATTGGCGCGCGCGATGGCATCCAGCGCGGCGGCCGAACCGCTGAGATGGATCGTCCGATGCGTGTGGGTCAAACTGTGTCCGGCCGCCAGCGCGGCGGCAGCGGAGGAACTTTCCAATTCGTAGAAGGGTCCCAACGCCTTGGCTCCCGGCGTCGGCGGCCCGTCGTTGTAGCTGTTGGAGGCGTCGCCCGCGTAAGGATCCGCCTGGATCTTCCACTGGGAGTTCACATAATCGGTCACGCCCGCCGGCTGACTGAACTGTACGATGGTCAATTCCCCGCCCACAGGGTCGTAGCTGCCCAGAACGGCCTGGCTGCGGCGGGGACCGAGTCCGATCTTGCTACGGAACTGTCCGTCCCCGCTGAAAAACGCCACCGCCTCCTTCACCACCAATCGTTCCGGGGGCATCGGTCCAAAATAATCCGCGGTCATTTTCGGCCCCAGTTCCGCCTCGGAACCCGGGCGGAATGGCACCACAATGGTGGCCGTCGGCGACGGATTGAACATCCCCAAAATCCAAACCGACAACAAACCGGTGGCCATTTCCCACCCGGTCGGCCCCGCATTGGTCAATTCATTGACCGTCTCAAACGCCACCACGTTGACGCCTTCCAAGTCGGCGATCCCCAACCGCTGGGCGGCGGCCTCGGCGCCCAACAATCGCACTTCCCGGTTCACCCGCACCGCGAAGCGCGTTCCCGAATAGTTGGTCACGGCGAATTCCGCCTGACAGCGAACGGCTTCGGCGGATTGCCAGGTGACCTTAAACGGTTCGGTGTCGAGGCCTGCGGGCGTGTACCAATCCGCCAATTCAAACTTCGCGCCCGGGGCGAAAAAGATGGAAAACTGCCCGCCTTCCGGCCCCAGCCAAAAACGATCTTCGCCACCATAGGCATTGATATGGGGTTGGATTTTGCCCCCGGCAATCAACTCCCGATTGATCCAGCCATGGCTCACCCCCGCATCCCCACCCGCCGTGCTCGTCATCACCCGCCCCTGCCACGCCGGCACGACCGCCACCTTGGCGAGTCCGTTGCGATCCGCCAAGACAATCACCTCCGTGTGCGCTTGCAGAAAGGCCGTGTCGGCGCCAAAGGTGGCGGGCGGGTTCGGGATCGGGGTTGACATAAGCAATTCTGGGAAACAAAAAGACGGGTGAAGGTGGCCGATTCGGGACTCATGGGACTTAACCGGGCCCACCTTCGCCCGCGTCGACTCGCATCGGCCGAAGCAAGCCCGGACTCCCACCAACGGAGCCAAGGTGGGGAACGCGCCGCCCGTCCCCCACCCGGGCAGCGGGAATTACCGTTGAATGCGGGCGCTGCCGCCCTTCATCACATGCATGACCTCCTCCAGCGTCACCTGCGAGGTGTCGCCGCGGGTGGTTTGCAGGAGCGCGCCGTGGGCGGCGCCGAAATTAACGATGTCCTGCGGCTTCATGCCGGTGATGAACCCATAGGCGATGCCGCTGGAGAAACCGTCCCCGCCGCCGACCCGGTCCTCGATTTCCAAATCCTTGAACTGCCGGGCTTCGTAGAATTGGCCGTCATACCACAGGATGCCGCCCCAGTTGTTGATCAGGCCGCTCTTGACCTCGCGGAGCGTCGTGCAGACCGCCTTGATGTTCGGGTACGTGGCGACCACGCGTTCGACCATTCGTTTGTAGGCTTCGACGGGTAATTCCGAGAGGTTCGCATTCGTGCCTTCGACTTCGAAACCGAGCACCTTTTGAAAATCCTCCTCATTGCCGATGAGCACGTCGAGATTCGGCACAATGGCCTTGGTCACGGCGATGGCTTTTTCACTGCTCCACAGTTTGCTGCGGAAATTCAGGTCGTAGCTGACCATGGTCCCCGCGGCGCGGGCGGCCTGGCAGGCGGCCTGCACCACGGCGGCGCTGCTGTCCGAGAGCGAGGCCAGAATGCCGCCGGTATGCAACCACCGGGCGCCCTCGCCGCTGAACACCTGCTTCCAGTCGATTTCCTCGGGCTTCATGCTGCTGATCGAGGAATGACCCCGGTCATACATCGTCACGCTGGCGCGCACCCCCGTGCCCACTTCGGTGAAATTCAGGCCGACGCGGTTCTTGCGCCCCACCCCGTCGAATTTCTCCATGACCACATGCGACACATCCATCCCCACCGCCCGGGCGTGATTGAGGATGATCCGGGCCACCGGATTGTCCGGCAGCTTGCTGACGAACCCGGCGCGCAGGCCGAGCCGGGCGCAGGCGTAACCCACGTTGAATTCCCCGCCCCCGACATCAACTTCCAGGGTTTTGGCGAACTCGATCCGCCCATGGCCGGGCGGCGCGAGCCGCACCATGCACTCCCCGAGCGAGAGAATGTCAAATTTGCATTGTGAACCGTCACGAACTTGGATTGGCATAATGCGGAAATCAGACAAAAAATCCGCCCGGGTGTCAAACAGCACCTTTCCGAGAGCGTCGTCCGCGGCGCCGCCCGCCCGTCGCCGCCCCCCGGCTTTTTTATCGCTCCCCCCGGGGCTTTGGGCCATGCTCTCCGGTCTGAAGATGACAGTTGGAAAATCATCCTTGTCGCAGGCGGAGCGTTATACCTCGGGGGCGTTGGTGTGGCGTCTGCTGCTGTTGGCGTGGCGGTTCCGCTGGGACTGCCTCGTCTCGCTGGCGTTGAGTGTGGTGCTGCTCCTCCTCGGTCTGGGGGGATTGCAACTCCTCGGGGTGATCATCGACATCATCCGCCATGCCCTCGATCCCGCCCAACCCGCGCCGCGTTTTCCGCTGGGTTGGCAACCGCCGGTCAACTGGCCGCCGCTGCGGGTGGTGGGGCTCCTGGCATTCGGAATCCTGACGCAGGCGCTGCTGCGCGCTTACCTCACCTACCAATACAATATGGTGACCGCCCGGCTCACCCAGGGCGAGATCGTTCCCGAATTGCGCACCCAATTGTATGCCAAATTGCAACGGCTCAGCTTTGGTTTTTTTGACCAGCACGGGTCGAATTCCATCTTCAACCGCGTCACGGGCGATGTCCAAAACACCCGGCTGTTTGTGGACGGGGTGTTGCTCCAAGGGCTGAATCTGCTCCTCACCCTGGCCGCGTACGCCGTCTTCATGTGGCGCATCCACCCGGGCCTGACGGTGGCGTGTTTGTCCGTGACGGGCCCGTTGTGGTGGCTGGCGCATTATTACTCCGCCCGCCTCCGCCCCGGCTACCTGAAGAACCGCGAACTCACGGACCAGATGGTGCTGCGTTTCAGCGAAACGGTGAAGGGCATGCAAACGGTGAAGGGGTTCGCGGCGGAGGCCCAGGTGGCGCGCCATTTCGCAACCGCCAACGCCGCGGTCTCGAACCAACAAAGGCGCATTTTTTGGGACTTGTCCGTGTTCACGCCCGGCACGCAAATGCTCTCCCAATTGAGCCTGGTCATCCTGTTCGCCTACGGCGGCTGGTTGTATTTGGAAGACCGGATCGCGCTCGGGGCGGGCTTGGTGGTGTTCGCCGGCCTGCTGCAGCAGTTCACCGCCCAGGTGGCCAACCTGGCGACGATCGCCAATTCCGTGCAGCAAAGCCTGGCGGCGGCCCGCCGGGTGTTTGAAGTCCTGGACACCCCGGTGGAAGTCGCCGACAAACCCAACGCCCCCGCACCCGAACGATTGCGTGGCGAATTTGTTTTTGACCGGGTCACGTTTGGTTATCTCCCGGGCAAACCGGTGTTGGCCGACGTCTCGTTCACCGTGCAACCCGGACAGGTCATCGGCATTTTCGGCCTCGCGGGCGCGGGCAAAAGCACCCTGCTGAGCCTGCTCCCGCGCTTCTATGATCCGCAGCAGGGCCGAATTTTGGTGGATGGCCGGGATTTGCGCGATTGGCAACTGGACGGATACCGGCGCCAGATTGGCATGGTGTACCAGGAGAGCTTCCTCTTTTCCAACACCGTGGCCGCGAACATCGCCTTCGGCCATC
This sequence comes from uncultured Pedosphaera sp., assembly GCA_903930565.1. GTDB lineage: Bacteria > Verrucomicrobiota > Verrucomicrobiia > Limisphaerales > Pedosphaeraceae > CAIXFN01. The sequence continues at coordinate 3,513 of CAIYZC010000819.1, read as the reverse complement.
CGCACGCCGGGCGCGACGAAATCGAGGCGGCGGCCAAACTAGCCTCGGCGCATGACTTCATTCTCGCGCTGCCGCAGGGCTACGAAACGGTGCTGGGCGAATCCGGCGTGGATTTGTCCGGCGGCCAACGGCAACGGCTGGCCCTGGCCCGTGCGCTCCTCCTGCGGCCCGCGGTGCTCCTCCTCGACGATCCCACCGCCGCGGTGGACGCCCGCACGGAGAACGAAATCGTGGCCGCCCTGCGCACCGCCATGGCCGGACGCACCACCTTCGTCGTGTCCAACCGGTTGAGCCTCCTGCGGCAGGCGGACCAAGTGCTGGTCTTGGACGATGGCCACCTGGTGGACGTCGGCCACCACGACCGGCTGGTGCGTTGGCCGGGGATTTACCGGGAGACCGCGCTCCTCCAACTCATGGATCTGCAGCCGACGGGGGGTGGCCGATGAGCCGGCCGTCCCCCACCCCGCCCCCGCCCGCCCCGGCGCATCCGTTAAACCCGGGCGAGCGGGAAGCCATCACCTACTACGACTCCAAAGAGGAACGGGAGCCGGATCAGGTGCCGCTGCAATTCGGCCTGATTCGCCGCATCTGGACCTACACGCGGCCCTACGCGGCCAAACGCAACTGGCTGCTCGCCCTCACCCTCGTCCGGGGCGTCCAATTGCCCGCGTTGGCTTGGTTGATCGGCCGGACGCTCAACGGCCCGATCGCCGGCCGGGACCGCGCCGGCATCATTTATTATTCGGCCGCGTACTTCGCCCTCGCCCTGTTCACCACCCTTACCTTTCATTTCCGGCAACGCTTCGCGCTCGAACTCGGCGAGGCCGTGGTTCAAGACATGCGGACCGAGCTGTTCGCCAAGCTGCTCACCCTGCCCATGTCCTATTTCAACCGGACCAAGTTTGGCCGCATCATCAGTCGGCTTACGTCCGACGTTGACAACGTCCGCATCGGGGTGCAGGACGTCGTCTTCACGCTCTCCGTGCACTCCATGCAAATGCTGGTTTCGGCGCTTTTGATGGCGTGGTACGATTGGAAGCTCTTCGCCCTCATGGCGCTGCTGGCGCCGCTGATCTGGCGGCTCAACCAGCAATACCGCCGCGAAATGAGCCGCAGCCTGCGCAAGGTCCAGGAAACTTGGGGCCGCCTGGCTTCCACCCTGGCGGAATCCGTCAGCGGCATCCGCGTCACCCAGGCTTTCGTGCGCCACGAGATCAACGCCGGGTTCTTCCAACGGCTGATCGATCTGCACGGCGAAAACAACATCGGGGTGGCGCACGCCTCGGCGGTCTTCGTGCCCCTGCTGCAACTCAAGAGCCAGTTGTTCCTCGGCGTCATGGCTTGGTTGGGCGCCTATGGCGCATTGCGCTGGCAGGGGTGGGCGCACATGGAAGTGGGCGATTTGGTGATGTTCTTTTTCCTCGCCAATCTCTTTTTTGAACCGGTGCAGGTCATTGGCAACCTCTACAACCAAGCCCTCACCGCCATGGCGGGGGCGGAACGCTATTTTCGGTTGCTGGATGCGACCCCGGAATGGGTGGACGCGCCCAACGCCCGCCCCCTGCCGGCCATCAGCGGGCGCGTCGAATTCGTCGGCGTGCAGTTTGAATATGTGCCCGGACGCCCGGTGTTGCGGGACATCAGCTTTGTGGTCGAGCCGGGCCAAACCGTGGCTTTGGTCGGCGCCACCGGCAGCGGCAAAACCACCATCGCGGGCCTGTTGCAAAAGTTGTATCTCCCCACGGGCGGACGAGTCCTCGTGGACGGCCATGACCTGGCGGAGATCACCTCGCATTCCCTGCGGTCGCAGATGGGCTGCGTGCAGCAAAACAACTACCTGCTCTCCGGCACGGTGCTGGACAACATCCGCTTCGCCCGTCCGGAAGCCACGGAAGATGAAGTCCGCGCGACCCTGGTGGCGCTCGCCTGCCCCGACCTCCTGACCGCCTTGGCGGATGGACTGCAAACGCGCGTGGCGGAACGGGGGGCGGCTCTTTCCCTGGGGCAACGCCAGTTGGTGTGCTTCGCCCGCGCGCTGTTGGTGAACCCGCGGATCGTGGTCCTGGACGAGGCCACGAGCGCGATCGACCCGCTCACCGAGGCCCGTTTGCAACACGCCTTGGAAGCCCTGCTCCGCGGGCGCACCGCCTTGGTGGTCGCGCACCGGTTGAGCACCATTCGCCGGGCGGATTTGGTCCTCGTGCTCGATCAGGGCCGGATCATCGAGCGCGGCACGCACGACTCCCTGGTCGCCGCCGGGGGCGCATACGCCCGCCTGCACCAGGAATTCGTCAGCGGAAAAGTTGCTTTCAATCCCGCCACCGGGCATAGTCCGGCCGCACCAACATGAGCCCCGCCGCCACCCCCGACCAATCCTTGCGGTCCACCGCCCGCCTGCTCCTCGCCATCGGACCGGTGTTGGCCCTGCTGGCCCTCGCCTACCGGTACGGGTTGCCCGAGGAATACCAGGCCACCGCCAAAGTGGAGGTGGGCACCCGTTCCCCGGCCGCGGCGGGCACCGCCGCCACGGAGGCGCGCCGCGCCGGCTTGCTCACGGACTTTCGCTACCTCCAATCCGAGGAATTTTTCACCAACGCCCTCGCGCACCTGGAGCTGCCCCGGCGGTGGGCCAACGCCCTGCCGCCGGGCCGCCCGGCCACGCCGGCGGATTGGCGCCTGCTGTTCCGGCAGCGCGTGCGGATCGAAGCCGTCCCGCACAGCCAGGTCTTCGCCTTCCACGTGTCCGGTCCGGAGCGCGCGGAATTGGCCCCCGTGGCCAACGAATTGGCGGAACTTTTCCGCGCCCGCCGGCTCGCCCAAACCCCGGCGGGTCCCGGTGCCGGCGCCGCCGTGGAGGCCAAACTCCGGGGCGATTGGGAAGCCGCCAATGAGCGCGAAGCCGCCGCGCGGGAAAAGCTGGAAAGCGTCGCCGCGGCCGCCCTGCGTTCGCTGACGAACCAAGGCTTCATCCTTTACGAACCCGCCGCGCTGGAAGCCCTCCGCGCGCAACGCGTGCGCTTGGAGTCGGAATACACCGCGGCCCGCGCCGTGCAGGATCAGCTCCGGGCTTTCAATCCGGAGCAGTTGCGCCAAATCCTGCCCACCATGACCACCAACGTGCTCTTGGACAAATCCCTGGACTTGTTGATTCACGCCCGCAACGAACTCGCCGAAGCCACCGCCACCCGGGGGGCCGATTCCCCGGCGGCCCGAACCGCCGCCGCGGATCTCACCAATGCGGAAGCCATGGTGCGCCAGATCACCACGGGCATCCTCACCGCGCGCGAGACGGACGTCACCGCCCGCCGCCAGACGCTGGATGCGCTGACGGACCGGCTGGCCCACGCCCGGTCCAGCGCCGCACCCCCACCACTCTTGGGCGACACCAACTACGCCGCCGCCCAGCGGGCCTGGGAAACCGCCCGCAACCAGCGCGACTCGCTCACCAATCAGCTGGCCCTCGAAGCGGCCCGGGCGGTCCGTTTCGAGCCCTTGGTCGCCGAAATCGTGGAT
>CAIYZC010000818.1 GCA_903930565.1 uncultured Pedosphaera sp. | reverse complement strand
CGTCCTGGAAAACGATCTGGTGGAGGCCATCATCGGCCTGCCCACGGACATGTTCTACAACACGGGGATCAGCACCTATATTTGGATCCTCAGCAACCGCAAACCGGCGGCGCGCCGGGGCAAGGTGCAGTTGATCGACGCGAGCGGGTTCTGGCAGAAGATGCGCAAGAGCCTGGGCAGCAAGCGCAAGGAGCTGAGCCCCGAGCACATTGCGGACATCACCCAACTTTTCGGCCAGTTCCGCAAGGTGACCCGCGGCGGGGTGCCGATCAGCCGCATTTTCAAGAACGAAGACTTCGGCTACCGCACCATCACGGTGGAGCGCCCGGCGCGGGACGCCAAGGGCAAGGTGATCCTCGAGACCAAGGGCAAGCGCAAGGGCCAACCCCAGGCCGACTCCGCCCTGCGCGACACGGAAAACGTGCCGCTGAGCGAGGCCGTGGAGACGTATTTCCAACGCGAGGTGATCCCGCACGCGGCCGATGCTTGGATCGACGCGGAGAAAACCACGGTGGGCTACGAAATCCCGTTCAACCGGCATTTCTACGTGTTCCAGCCCCCGCGCCCGCTCGCGGAGATCGACGCCGAGTTGAAAGGCGTGACGGACCGCATCCTGACCATGATCGGGGGGCTGACGAAATGAGTTTCCCCCGCTACCCGAAATACAAGGAAAGCGGCGTGGAATGGCTCGGCCAGGTGCCGGAGCATTGGGAGGTGAGGCGGCTCCGCTATTGTGCCCAACTCAACCCCTCCAAATCCGAGGTGGCTGGTCTGGCCGGTGACACCAAAGTCAGCTTTTTGCCTATGGAGGCAATCGGGGAGGATGGGAGTTTGGATTTGGAGCGTGAGCGCCCACTTTGCGAATTGGAATCGGGCTATACCTATTTCCGTGATGGAGATGTGACGATTGCCAAAATCACACCGTGCTTTGAAAACAGGAAGGGCGCGATCATGCGCGGAATGCTGAATGGCATTGGGTTTGGCACGACGGAACTCATCGTAGCGCGTCCGTTCAAAGGCAAACTTGATGCCCAATTCTTGCATTATTTGTTTCTGTCGCCGAATTTTCGCAAAATAGGGGAATCGCACATGTACGGCGCTGGCGGTCAAAAGCGCGTGCCTGACGAGTTTGTGCGGAATTTTATTTCGGGAGTGCCTTCACTCGCCGAGCAAACCGCCATTGCGGCGTTTCTGGACCGGGAGACGGGGAAAATTGACGCGTTGGTGGCGGAGCAGGAGCGGCTGATGGCGCTGCTGAAAGAGAAACGCCAGGCCGTGATCTCCCACGCCGTCACCAAAGGCCTGAACCCCAAGGCCCCCATGAAGCCCTCCGGCATCGAATGGCTCGGGGATGTGCCCGCGCATTGGGAGGTGAAGAGGCTCAAAAGAATGTGCTCCGTGATCTCCAAGGGAACCACGCCCTCAACCGTGGGCGCCGACTTTACCACGGAGGGCATACGTTTCCTAAAGGCAGAGAACATTACCGAGTCGGGAGTGGATGCCATGCCGGAGTTCTACATTTCTGAGGAAGCCCACGCAGTTTTATCGCGAGGTGCCCTTCAAGCAGGAGATGTGCTCGTGGTGATTGCTGGGGCAACAACTGGCAAATCGGCTGTGTTGAGTGCCAAGTTTTTGCCCGCCAATACAAACCAAGCCGTCTGTTATCTGAGGCCGTTCGAAACAGAGATTTCGGCTTACATCAGTTTATGGATTAGCACAAAAACGATTCGGAATTTCATTTTGTTAGCTACCGTGCAATCTGCCCAGCCCAATCTTTCCATGGAAGATTTGGGCAACATTCCCCTGCCGGTGCCACCGCGGCCCGAGCTTCAAAAGATTATGGCCGTTTTGGGCAAGGAAACGGAGCGGTTCGATTCCCTCACCGCTGAAGCCCAACGCGCCATCGACCTGTTGCAAGAGCGGCGGACGGCGCTGATTTCCGCCGCCGTCACCGGCCAGATCGACGTGCGCCCCAAATGACCCCAGCCCATTCGAAGCAATATGAGCACAGAAATGACACCATTTGAACGCATCCGGCGGACCAACCCCGCCGGCAATGAGTTTTGGTCCAGCCGGGATTTTGCCACGGTGCTGGGCTACACGGATTACCGCAATTTCGAGGCCGTGGTGGAAAAGGCGCGGACCGCCTGTTTCAACAGTGGCCAGCGCGTGGAGGATCATTTCGTTGAGATCAACGAAATGATCGAATTGGGCAAGGGCGCGCAGCGCCAAGTGCGCACGGTCATGATGTCGCGCTACGCGTGTTATTTGGTGATCCAAAACGCCGATCCCAGCAAGGAGATCGTGGCGGCGGGCCAGACGTATTTCGCCATCCAAACGCGCCGCCAAGAATTGAGCGACGCGGAAACGGAAGAAAAGCGGCGCCTGATCATCCGCGCGGAATTGCGCGCTCATAATGTGCAACTGGCCGATGCGGCCAAGGATGCCGGGGTGGCGAAGCCCGTGGACTACGCCATTTTCCAAAATCACGGTTACATGGGCCTCTACGGCGGCCTCGGGGCGAAGCAAATCCACGAGCGCAAAGGGCTGAAAAAGAGCGAACAAATCCTTGACCACATGGGCAGCACCGAACTCGCCGCGAATCTCTTCCGGGCCACCCAGACGGAGGACAAGCTGCGCCGGGAAAAGATCGTCGGCAAGGAAAAGGCCAACCGCGCGCACCGCGAGGTTGGCCAAAAAGTGCGCCAGACGATCAAGGAACTGGGCGGCACGATGCCGGAGGATTTGCCCACGGTGGACAGCATCAAGAAGTTGGAGTCCAAGGCCAAAAAGGGCGTGTCGGACAAAAAGCCTTGAATGGCGTCCCCCCGGCCATGAACCTCCACCGCGAAATCCACTTCGAGGCCGACATTTGCGCGCACCTTGCCGCCAATGGCTGGCTCTACGCGGAGGGGGATGCCGCGGGCTACGACCGGGCGCAGGCGCTCTACCCCGCCGACGTGTTGGCCTGGGTGCAGGCGACGCAACCCAAGGCGTGGGAACTCCTGACGAAGAACCACGGCGCCCAGGCGGGCAAGACCCTGCTCGAACGGCTGCGCCAGCAACTGGACCAGCGCGGCACGCTGGACGTGCTGCGCCAAGGCATCGAATTGCTCGGCCTCAAGGCACCGCTCAAGCTCGCGGAATTCAAACCGGCGCTGGCCATGAACCCGGACATTCTCGCCCGCTACGCGGCGAACCGGCTGCGCGTGGTCCGGCAGGTGCGCTACTCGCTGCACAACGAGAACTGTCTCGACCTGGTGCTGTTCATCAACGGCATCCCGGTGGCCACGGCGGAGTTGAAGAGCGACTTCACCCAGAGCGTGCGGGACGCCATCGACCAATACCGCTTTGACCGCCCTCCCCGGCCCAAGGGCCAAGCGGCGGAGCCGCTGCTGGCCTTCCCCGGCGGGGCCATGGTCCACTTCGCGGTGAGCAACAGCGAGGTGCGCATGGTCACGCTGCTGGACGGCCCGGCCACGACGTTTCTCCCCTTCAACCAAGGCTGCGACGGCGGCGCGGGGAATCCGGTGAACCCGGCGAGCGGCCATCGCACGGCGTATCTGTGGGAAAATGTGTGGGCGCGGGAAGGCTGGCTGGAAATCCTCGGGCGCTACATCGTCCCCAAAATCGATGCCAACAAAAAGTTGGTCAACTACATCTTCCCCCGCTATCACCAACTGGACGTGACGCGGGCGCTGCAAGCCGCGGTGCAGGCGGCGGGGCCGGGCGGCCATTACCTGGTGCAGCACTCGGCGGGGTCGGGCAAGACGAATTCCATCGCGTGGACGGCGCATTTCCTGGCGGAACTGCACAACGCGCAAGCCGCGAAGCTGTTCGACACGGTGCTGGTGGTCTCGGACCGGCGGGTGATCGACGGGCAATTGCAGGCGGCGCTGGCGGGCTTTGAGCGGACGAGCGGCGTGGTGGCCACCATCACGGGGGACGAAGGGAGCAAGAGCGGCGCGCTGGCCGCGGCGCTGGGCGGGGGCAAAAAGATCGTGGTCTGCACGATCCAGACCTTTCCCTTTGCCCTGGCGGAGGTCCGGCTGCTGGCGGCCACGGAGGGCAAGCGCTTCGCGGTGATCGCCGACGAGGCGCACAGTTCCCAAACCGGCGAGGCGGCCGCCCAACTGCGGGCGGTGCTCAGCGCGGAGGAGTTGCGGGACTTGGCGGACGGCGGGGAAGTGGCGGTGGAGGATATTTTGGCGGCGCAAATGGCCGCCCGGGCGGATGACCGGGGGATCACGTTCGTGGCCTTCACGGCCACGCCCAAGGCCAAAACGCTGGAGCTCTTCGGCACCCGGCCGGACCCCACGCGCAAGCCGGGGCCGGACAACGTGCCGCGCGCCTTTCACGTGTACTCCATGCGACAGGCCATCGAGGAGGGGTTCATCCTGGACGTGTTGCAAAACTACACGACCTACAAACTGGCCTTCCGCCTGGCGCACAACGGGCAGGAATACGACGAGCGGACGGTGGAGCGCAGCGCGGCGCTCAAATCGATCATGGGCTGGGTGCAACTGCACCCCTACAACATCGCGCAAAAGGTGGCGATCGTGGTGGAGCATTACCGGGCGCACGTGGCCCCGCTGCTGGCGGGCCGGGGCAAGGCCATGGTGGTGGTG
>CAIYZC010000817.1 GCA_903930565.1 uncultured Pedosphaera sp. | reverse complement strand
GTTGCAGGCGGTCCAGAACGTGGTCGGCAGCCGGACCACGCTCCCCATCCTCTCCAACGTGTTGTTGCGCGCGGAAGGAAATCTGCTGGAGCTCACGGCCACGGATCTGGATGTGACGGTGGTTTGCGGCGTGGAAGCCCAAGTGAAGACCGCCGGCGCCACGACGATTCCGGTCAAAAAACTGTTCGGCATCGTGCGCGAGCTGAACAACCCCGAGATCGAGATCGACGTGGACGAGAAGAACACGACGAGCCTGCAGTCCGGAGCGTCGTTTTACAAAATCAACGGTCTGGCCGCCGAGGAATTCCCCGCGCTGCCCAAGTTCACCGAAGACAAGAAGGTGATCCTGCCCCAGGACAAGGTGAAGGGCATGATGAAGAAGACCTCCTTCGCGATCTCCACCGATGAGTCCCGCTACGTGCTCAACGGCATCTTCCTGAGCCTGAAGGACGACAAGGTGACCATGGTGGCCACCGACGGACGCCGCCTCGCCTTGGTGGACGAGGACGCCGAGGTGACCGAGGCCAGCCAGGGCGAGTTCATCATCCCCGCCAAGGCGGTGGGGGAATTGAACCGGTTGCTGCAGGACAAGGGTGTGGTGGAAATCCGCTATTCCGAGAACCAAGCCGCGTTCAACCTGAAGGATGAAAAGGGCGGCTCGGTGTTGCTGATCAGCAAATTGATCGAGGGCAATTATCCGAATTACCGTCAAGTAATTCCCGCTGAGCCGAAGGAACGCGTGGGTCTGCCCCGCGAAGAATTCCTGCACGCCCTGCGCCGCGCGGAAATCATGACCAGCGAGAAGTCCAACTCCGTCAAGCTGGCGTTCACCAAGCACAACCTCGCCATCACGGCCAACTCGCCGGAAGTGGGCGAAGCCCGCGAAAGCCTGGCGATCAATTACTCGGGTCGGGATTTGGCCATCGCCTTCAATCCCAAATACGTCATCGATCCCCTGAACGCCCTGACGAACGACGAAGTTTTCTTGGAATTGATCGACGAACTCAGCCCCGGCGTGCTGAAAATCAACGGTCCGTTCCTTTACGTGGTCATGCCGATGCGGTTGACCTGAGCCGGTTTCGGGGGAGCGCCGGCTTGACGCCGGCCTCCCTTTTGGTCCGCATTCCGGGGACTTTCCGACTTATTCGGCGGGCACTTCGCCCGTCGCTTCCCCTTCGCCTTCCAAAGTCCGCCCTTCCAAGCTGGCGTAATAGAGTCCCAGATTGTGCTGCGCGGTTTTGTCCCCTTGTTTGGCGGCGCGACAGAACCATTTGACGGCCTCGCTGTCGCTTTGCCACACTCCACGGCCGGTTTGGTAGCACAGGCCCAGATTGCACTGGGCCGGGGCCACTTCCTGTTCCGCCGCGAGTTTGTACCACTTGACCGCCTCGCCAAAATCCTGCGGCACCGCTTCGCCGTTCTCGTAAAAGACCCCGAGATTGAATTGAGCCTGGGGTTCCCCGCGGTCCGCCGCGGCATGATACCATTTCAACGCTTCCGTCATGTCCACCAGGACGCCCTGGCCCGTTTCGTAGCACACGCCCAGATTGAACTGGGCCGCGGGATCGCCTTGTTCGGCCGCTTCCCGATACCAACGCGCGCCCTCGCGCAATTCCTGCGGCACCCCCAGGCCAGCTTGGTAGCACATGCCCAAATAGCATTGGGCCGCGGCATCGTTCTGCTCGGCCGACCGGCGCAGCCATTTCACCGCCTCCACATAGTCCTGTTGCACCGCCTGGCCGGTTTGGTAGCAGATGCCAAGGTAGCATTGGGCCGCCGCATTCCCCGCTTCCGCCTGTTGACGGATCGCCTCGAAGGACTGGGCGGCAAACTGGTTCATAGCCATAGTGTGTTTGGAGTTAAGCGTTTGC
>CAIYZC010000816.1 GCA_903930565.1 uncultured Pedosphaera sp. | reverse complement strand
TGGTGTACAACTGGTGGGTGCTGTTTGTGCGGGGCGCGGAGCCGGAGCGACCGCGGGAAGCGATCACGAGTAGGCCCTTGCTGTTAAGCGCGGTGGGGCGGGTGGTGGAGTCGGGGCGCCAGAAGACGTTGCGGTTGACCAGTATGCATGGGCAGGCGACGGTGGCGCAGACATTATTGACGCAGCTAAGCCGCTGCTTAAGTGGGTTGGGCCAGACTGCGGAGCAGTTGAGTTCCGCCGCCTGCTGGGAGCGAATTTGGGCCAGGATTTTGGAGCCCTTTTTGCGCCCGGTGGCAGTCTTACCGGCAGCAAGCGCTTAGCCGAGGCAACGCCGCCGATTTGACACCGGAATTTAGGGGTTCAAGTGGCCACCAAAAGTGACCAAGAGGGGCGAAACTTGCCCTCCAACTGCTGTTTTTAGGATTACTGGGTGGGGCATCGGCGCGCGGGTGAACTCGCGTGCAATGCCCGCGAAGCGGGGCCAAAAAGGCCGGAACATTTGCGGGGAGTTTTCTCCCGCAGAGACGCCGAGGCGTGGAGCCGACCCGGAGGTAAACAGGCGGGCTCCTTTTCCCCCGCCGGTCACGGCGTTGCGCGGGCTTGGCGAAGGCCGCCGCACCTTGGTAGGGTGCGGCGCATGAATCCCTGCGTTGTTGAGCGTTTGACCCGTACCCTGCTGGCGCTTTCGGTGGCCTGCGGCGCGACCGCCGCCAATCCGCCCGCCACCGCCATCCTTGGCCGCCCGGTGGATGATCCGGGCGCGCCGCTCAATCTCCCCGTTTACGCGCCCGCGCAATTGCCCGGGGCGGGCTTGACGGGACACGATTTCTTTTACACCGGGCAATACGATTTTCGGAATCCCACCCAGCGCCTGGTCATGGTGCGCGGCGGCCGGATCACTTGGGAATACGCCATTCCCACGCACGCGGCGGACGCGGGGCGGACGTTGCAGGAGTTCAGTGATGCGACACTGTTGCCGGACGGGCGGGTGGCGTTTGCCCGCAAGACCGGGGCGGGGGTGGTGGGGCCGGATGGCCGGTTGCTCTGGAACTACGACGCGCCGGCCGGGTGCGAAGTGCATGTCTGCCAACCCCTGAGCGGGGACCGGGTCTTGGTCATTCAAAACGGTTTGCCCGCCCGGTTGATGGTCATCCACACCCCCGACGGCCGCAAGGAAACGGAATTTGAATTGCCGACCAATGGGAACGCCAAAATGGTCCACACCCAGTTTCGCCGGGCGCGGATGACGGCGGCGGGGGCGTTTTTGGTGGCGCACCATGATCAAGACGAAGTGGTGGAGTACAACGCGCAAGGACGGGCCATCTGGCGCGTGGCGGCGCGGATTCCCTGGTGCGCGGTGCGCCTGCGCGGCGGGCATACGCTTATCAGCAGTCACGACGCGTACGTGCGCGAGGTGGACGCGGAGGGCCGGGTGGTGTGGGAATTCACGCAAAAGGACGTGCCGGACATCGCGGTGTGGTGTTTGCAGGAAGCGAGCCGGTTGGACAATGGCAACACCTTGATCAGCAATTGGTGCCCCGTGGGCGTGGTGGATGCGCAAGGCGCGAAGGCGTCGGAAAAATGGCAATCCACGGTGCAGGCGCTCGAAGTGACGGCGGACAAGAAAGTGGTGTGGGCGCTCCGGGCCTGGACCCCGCCGGTGGATCT
>CAIYZC010000815.1 GCA_903930565.1 uncultured Pedosphaera sp. | reverse complement strand
GATGACAACGCGTGGCAGGTGTTTTTCGACCGTTATTGGAAGCTGATGTACCAACAAGCATTGGTCAGTGGCTTGTGCCCCACCGAAGCGGAAGATGTTGCCTTTTATGCGGTCGCGGAGGTTCCGCTCCGGATTCAGCAATATGATCGCAACCAAGCCCATTTCCGAACTTGGTTGCTTAACTTGCTCCAACGGCACATCACGGAAGCGATGAACCGGCGGCCGAAGGATGCCAGGGGAGCCGGCAGCAAGGCTCCGAACTCGGAGCAAGCGGAGACCGCTCCGGGGGCAATGACGCTATCGGAATTGGAAACCCATTGGAACCAGGAATACGACCGGCAACTGCTGGCTGCCGCCCGCGAGCGGGTAAAACTAAAAGTGCCACCGCGGAGTTTCCAGATTTTCGAGCTCAGTGTGGAGCAAAAATGGCCCGCGGCGCGCACGGCGCGGTTTTTGAAGACGAACTGGGTGCGGATCTATTTGGACAAAAGCCGGGTCAATCGATTGATCCGGCGCGAGCTGTCCAGAATGCGGCACAAGCAGGATTAGTTCGCCCGGCCGCCGCAAGCACCCGCCACGGCGGCCGTTCGAACTTCCGGCCTTAAAGCTTCTGCATCGCCGAGTCCAAGGCGGAATAAAGCGCGCTCATCGTCGCGTCGGTTTCATCACCCATATTGGAAATCCGAAAGGTGGTGCCTTTGATCTTGCCGTAGCCGCCATCGATGAGAAAACCCTGGTCCTTGACCAGCTTTTGCAGTTTGGCGACATCGACGACGCGACCGCCGGGTTTGGCCCCGTTGTTGATGCAGGAAAGGGTCACGGATTCAAAGCCCGGTTCAGGAAAAAGCGTAAAGCCATGGCGCGCGGCCCAGTCGCGGGTGCGGCCGGCCAAATGGGCGTGCCGGGCAAAGCGGGCGGTCAGCCCCTCGGCGAAGAAATCCTCCAGTTTGGAGGCCAGGGCGTAGATGTGGCCAATGCTGGGCGTGCTGGGCGTCATATCCCCCTCGGCGTTCTTTTGGAACTCCACAAAATCGAAGTAATAACCACGGTCCTTGAGGGTGGCCGCCTTGGCCAAAGCAGCGGGGGAGCAGGTGAAAACAGCCAAGCCGGGCGGCATGGCGAAGGCCTTCTGGGTGCCCGCGAGCAAAACATCAATGCCCAAGGCATCGAAATCAATCGGCACCGCGGTCAAGGAGCTGACGGCGTCCACGATGAACATCACATCCGGGTACTTGCGCTTGAGGGCGGCGATCTCGGCAAGGGGGCTCATCACGCCGGTCGAGGTTTCGTTATGAATGAGCGTGAGGGCGTCAAACTCCCCGGTGGCCAATTTGGCGTCGATGGCGGCGGCCCGGATCGGCGAGCCCCATTCCACCTGGAGCCCTTCGGCGGCTTTCCCGCAGCGCCGGGCCACGTCCAGCCACTTGTCGGAGAAAGCCCCGCACATGCAGCACAGCACCTTTTTGGCCACCAAATTGCGCACGGCGCCTTCCATCACCCCCCAAGCGGAGGAAGTGCTCAAATAAACCAATTGCCGGGTGGCCAGCAGCGTCTGCAATTGCGGCTGGATTTTTGCATACAGGTCCTTGAAGCCCTGTCCGCGATGCCCGATCATGGGGGAAGCGAACGCCTTAAACGTCTTTTCGCTCACTTCGACCGGCCCGGGAATGTGCAATTTGATATGTGCCATAAAGCTTGTGAAAGATTTCACAATCACCCCCGATTGGCAAGTGCCGTTTTCGCCTTTTCGCACCCCCCGGAAAAAAAAAGCGTCCGGCAACCGCAGTTGCCGGACGCACGAGAAAGGCGTTGAGCGGGTTATTTCTTGCCGGCGCCGTAGCCGCGGACGAAGCCGATGCATTGGGCCACGTCGGTCACCGAATTATCCCAATTGTATTCGTATTCGATGGAGATGTTGCCCGTGAAGCCCTGGGCCTTCAATTCGTCGAGGATGGCGGGCACGTCGGAGACGCCGGTGCCGAAGGGCATATCGTGGCCGTCGCCCATTTTGTCGAGATCCTTCAGATGGCTGCTGATGATCCGGCCCTTGAGGATGCGGAGGCAATCCACGGGCTTGAGGTTGGAGCGCACCCAGTGGCCGGTGTCCGCGCAGGAGCCGATCCGGTGATCGCGATCCTTGACGACGGAAAGGATGTACTCCGGATCCCACATTTTGTAGTTGGGATTGCGGGCTTGGCGGGGATGATCATGGAACCCGACCATGATGTCGAACTCCTTGACCAGCTTCTCGATGGTGTCGATGGCGTCCACGGACTCCGTGGTGATGGCGCGGAGCCCCATGGCTTTGGCGAATTCAAAGATTTTGCGGGCTTGGGCTTCATCCTTGGGAATGCCGACGACGCCGTAATTGGCGGCGTGAACATGGTGTTTGGCCAGCTTGTCCTTGACCTTTTGCACGGTTTCCGGGGAGGCGTTGTGGTCCCAGCTCACGGTGGGTTCTTCCTTGCTGAGCTTTTGGCCGGGGAAAAACTCAATGACGCGGCCGCCGGCGGCCGCCGTCTTTTCAATGGCCTCAAAAACCGTGAAGCGGTTGAAAGTATAAGCCTGGCAGCCGATGAAAAAGCCGCCGGCCTTGCAATCCTCGGGGATTTTATTTTCGGCGGGCGCCGGGAGCGCCGCCACCAAAGCCAAGCCAGCCAAGCCAAGGCCCAGTGTGAAGAAACGTTTCAATGTCATAATGTTGGTCCGTAATCCGTCAAGTTGCTGCCGCCACCCCGCCCAACGGCGGTTGACCCGCAGGTCCATCGTCCGCTCGGGGATCGGGATGGGTTCAAAATAGACCGGCGGAGCGCGGGCCGTCAATCCGGTTCCGCCCCCGCCGGCGCGCCGTTTATGGTACCAAGATCACATTGGCGAAGGTGTCCGTGTCCAGGGTGGTGTTGATGCCGGAGGTGGTGAAAAGGCCCAGGGTAACATTCGAAGCCATGGTGAGGGTGACGCTGGCCACCATCGTCCAAGTGGTGCCATCGGAGGATACGGAAGCGGTGACGGACGAACCGGACCGCACCAGTTGGAGCCAACAATTGGGCGGGGTGTAGGCGCCGCCGGCGGTCGTGCTGGGCGGACTCCCCGTACCCACCCGGGAGCGGGCGACGACCGAACCGTTGCCTTGGCGGGCCAAGAGCAGCTCCTGGGCGCCCGCCGCCGTGGTTTCCCGGATCATGATGCCGGCGAAGGCATTGCTCGAACTCCCGCTCTGGCCGGTCAATTGAGCCACCAAGGAACCGTCATCGGTGATGGTTTGGTAAAGGAAATGGAACTGATCGGCCGTGGAGTTCAGGGCGGCACCGGAACCCTCCAGCGCCAGGGTGCTGCCGCCGGAGCACTGGCCGCCCGCCAGCCCCACCGAGCCGACATCAACACCCACCCACGGTACCGGCACCGTGCAGTTGGTCACCGTGAGGGCCGCGGCGGCGCTGGTCACCGAACCGCAACCATTGGCGATGGAGACGCTGTAGCTGCCAGTACTGTTGGTGGTCACCCCCGCCAAAGTGTAGGTGGCGGCGGTGGCGCCGGAGACATTCGCGCCGTTGAATTGCCATTGATAGGTCAGCGGGGCCGTGCCAGTGGCGGTGACGCTGAAAGTCACGTTCGTGCCCGCCGGCAGGGAGCCACCGACCGGGGCCGACGTGATGGCCGGCGGGGTGGTCACCGTGGCCACGGCCTTGCCGGTGAGCCCGCCGGCGGAGGCGGTGCAGTTCGCGTCGAGCAGCCCGGTGATCGTGTAGGTCGTGGTGGCGGCCGGCGTGACAGTGCGCGTCACCGGGCTCGCGAGGACGCCGCTCTGCACGGCGCCATCGGACCAAGTGATTTGCCATGGCGCGGTGCCGGTCAAGGCGGCTTGGACCACCAAACCGGTGCCCGCGCAGTTCGTGCCGCCACCGCTGACCACGGCCGCGGGTTGGGGATTGACGGTGAGCGTCGCCACCGCCGAAGTCAGGGCGCCGCACGTCCCGGTGGCCACGCAGCAGTATCGCCAGCCATTGTACGCCGCGGTGAGCGAAGGGGTGGTGTAGCTCGTGCCGGTGGCGCCCGGAAGGTTGGTGAACGAACCCCCGGCGGGACTGACCTGCCATTGGTAGCCCACGCTGGTCCCGGTGGCCGCGGCCACGAAGCGCACGCCGCCGCCCGCGCAGCCCGTGAGACTGACGGGCTGCGTGGTGAACGCGGGCGCGGTATTCAAGGTCACCGCCGCGCTCCCGGTCAATTGTCCGGACGGGGCGGAGCAGTTGGCGTCCAACAAACCCGTTACTTTATAGGTCATGGCCACAGACGGGGACACCGTGCGGGTGACCGGACTGGTCAGCACCCCGCTCTGCACCACGCCATCGGCCCAGGTCACCTGCCAGGGCGCGGTGCCGCCAAGCGCGGCCTGCACCGTCGTGCTCCCGCCGGGGCAGATCGCCCCACCCCCGCTCACCACCGCCCCGGGGGCGGTCAGCACCGTCAAGGTGGCCACGCCGGATGTGGCCGCCCCGCAGGTGCCGATCGAAACGCAGCAGTACTGGTTGCCATTGTTGGCGGGCGCCAGCGCGGGCGTGGTGTAGCTGGAGCTCGTCGCCCCCGGCACATTGGTAAACGCCCCGCCCCCCAAGCTGACCTGCCATTGATAACCCGTCCCGGTGCCGGTCACCGCCGCCACCAGGCGCACGGTCGTCCCCGCGCAAGCCGTGGTGCTGAAGGGCGACACAGTGAACACGGGGATGGTGTTCAACGTCACCGTGGCGGTGCCGCTCAACTGACCGGAGGACGCCGTGCAATTGGCGTCCAGCAAGCCGGTGACTTTGTAGGTCGTGGTGGCGCCGGGACTGACCGTCCGCACCGCCGGACTGGCCAGCACGCCGCTTTGGACCACGCCATCGGACCACGTCACCTGCCAGGGCCCCGAACCGGTCAGCGCCGCCTGCACGGTGGTGCTCCCGCCGGGGCAGATGGCCGACCCGCCGCTGACCACGGCCGAGGGGGCGGTCAGCACGGTCAGGGTGGCGACCGCTGAAGTAACAGCGCCACAGGTGCCGGTGGCCACGCAGCAATACTGGTATCCATTGAACGCCGCGGTGAGCGAGGGCGTGGTGTAGCTCGTGCCCGTGGCGCCGGGCAGATTCGTGAACGCCCCGCCGCCCGCACTGACCTGCCACTGGAACGTCACACTGGTGCCGGTGGCCGCCACGACAAACCGGGCGCCCGTCCCCGGGCAGGCAGAAAGACTGACCGGCTGGGTGGTGATCGCCACCGCGGTATTCAGGCTCACCGCCGCGCTCCCGGTCAACTGGGCGGCCGGGGCGGAACAATTCGCGTCGATCAACGCGGTGACTTTGTAGGTGGTGGCCAGCGTGGGGGAGACGGACCGGGTGACCGGGCTGCTCAGGACCCCGCTCTGCACCACACCGTCGGC
Source organism: uncultured Pedosphaera sp. (assembly GCA_903930565.1). Classification (GTDB taxonomy): domain Bacteria; phylum Verrucomicrobiota; class Verrucomicrobiia; order Limisphaerales; family Pedosphaeraceae; genus CAIXFN01. Next base: position 923 of record CAIYZC010000815.1, on the reverse strand, counting down.
CCAGGTCACCTGCCAGGGCGCCGTGCCGCTGAGCGCGGCCTGCACGGTGGTGCTCCCGCCGGGGCAAATCGCCCCGCCCCCGCTCACCACCGCCCCGGGGGAGGTCAGCACCGTCAACGTGGCCACGCCGGACGTGGCCGCCCCGCAGGTGCCGGTTGAGACGCAACAATACTGGTTGCCATTGTTCGCGGTGCCCAGGGCCGGGGTGGTGTAACTGGAGCCGGTCGCCCCCGGCACATTCGTGAACGCCCCGCCCCCGACGCTGACCTGCCATTGGTAGCCCGCCCCGGTGCCGGTCACCGCCGCGACCAAACGCACGCCGGCGCCGGCGCAAGCCGTCGTGCTGACGGGCGAAACGGTGAAGACCGGCGCCGTGTTCAAAGTCACCGTGGCGCTCCCGCTCAATTGGCCGGAGGACGCCGTGCAATTGGCATCCAAAAGACCCGTGACTTTGTAAGTGATGGTGGCGCCGGGGCTGACCGTCCGCACCGCGGGACTGGAGGTGAGACCGCTTTGCACCACACCATCGGACCACGTAACCCGCCAGGGCGCCGCACCCGTCAGGGCGGCCTGCACCGTGGCGCTGCCGCCGGGGCAAATGGCCCCGCCGCCGCTGACGACCGCGGAGGGGGCCGCCAGCACCGTCACGGTCGCCACGGCAGAAGTGATGGCACTGCAAGTGCCCGTGACGACACAGCAGTATTGGTTGCCGTTGTTGCCCGCAGCGAGGTTCGCCGTGGTGTAGCTGGTGCCGGTGGCGCCGGCAATATTCGTGAACGTGGCGCCGCCGGGATTGAATTGCCATTGATAACTCAAGCCGCTGCCGGTGGCGGCCGCGACCAATCGCACGGAGGTTCCAGGGCACGCCGACACGCTCCCGGGCTGCGTGGTGAAAACGGGGGGCGGGCACGCGGTCACCGTAT
>CAIYZC010000814.1 GCA_903930565.1 uncultured Pedosphaera sp. | reverse complement strand
GGTCCAACTGGGCGCGCAGGGTCAATTCACCGGGCTGCTCCAGACGGGTGCGGAGCGCCTCATGCAGGACGCTGCCGCGGGTGAAATCGCGGGCGACGGCGAGGTCGGCGTGGGGCAGCCACCCCGTCCAAGTTGGCGCGGCGGCCCCGCGCCAGGCGGCGGCCAGCCCGGAGAGATCGTGCGCGACATCCAGCGGCGGGGCGCCGCCGACAGCCACGGCGTAATTCAAGGCACGGCGGCGGGGTTCGGTCTTCAGAATCAAGTTCCGGCGATCGGCGCTCAAGCGGGTGGATTCGACGGCAACGGTGCGGCGCGGCTGTTCCTGCTGCATTTTGACCACGGCATAACTCGGTCGAAAGGTTTCCCACCGATCCGCCGCGGCCACGTAGCGGCCGAATTCAATGCGGGTTTGCCCCCCCACCCCGGGCGCCCAATCGGCGGGCAGTGGGCGATCGAAGGCGATCACGGTTTCGCGCTCGCCGGCGGCGTAGGTGAGCACGGGTTGGGGCGCGGAGGGGTCGGCGTAATGGATTTTGAACAGGCGGCCGCGACCCTGCGGCCCTTCGCCCCAATCCGGAGCGCCGGCGTGGCAGCACACCACCAGGTCGCCGGCCGGGGAGACGGCGCAGTCCACCACCAACATGCCCAGCGCGGCGAATTGCTCGGTGCGGGCCACGTACCCGGCGGCGGTTTTGAGCAGGTGCGTGCGCCAAAGCTTGCCGCGGGATTCGCCCGTGACCAGGGCGTCGTGCGCCCATAATTCCGGGCCGAACCGCGCGCGGCCCGGGGCGGGCCCGTTGAAGCGGAAGCCGCAGGCGCTCTGATGCTGGGGGGCGTAGTCCCACACGCTCGGCTCATCGATCACGTGGGGCAGGAACCGCGGATGCCGCGGCGGGAAACCGTAATGGCGGCCCGGCTGAAGGTGCAGGAGTTCATCGAAGGGATTTCCGTTGGGCACCCAGGTGGCGCCCTCCTGGTCCGTGCCGAACAAATCGCCGTGTTCATTGAATTGCAGCGCCATGATGTAGCGCAACCCGGTGCAAACTTGTTCGACCTGGCCCTCAGGGGAGATGCGCAAGAGGCAACCGCGGCGACGCTCCGGCGCATAGTGCGCCCCGGCTTGGTCCGTCCAGTAGGCGTTGACGGGGGCGCTGTTGCCCATGGTCACGTAGAGCGAACCATCGGGGCCGAAGGCGAGGGCCATGGAGCCATCCACGCGGCGGTGCTCCAAAAACGTGGCCTTCACGAGCTCGGGATCGTCGAAGCCTTTGACGACCGTTTCACGCGCGTCGGGAATGCCATCGCCATCGGTATCGCGCCAACGGACAATTTCATCGGTGAGCACCGCGTAAGGCATGCCGTCCTGCACCGCCATGCCGAGGGGATAGTTCGCGCTGGTGGCGGGGGAGAAGGTGTCCACCCGGTCCTCCAGACCGTCGCCATCGGTGTCGCGGAGGAGGTGGAACCGGCCGTCGTAGCCGCCGGCGAACAAACGTCCGTCGGGAGCATACTCGATATTATTGAGGCTGGTCAGTTGGACGGGCAGTTCGCGCACGGTGAAACCGGGCAGGAGAAAGCGGACCACTGCGGGGGCAGGCGGCGGAGGCGGCGGGGAGGGTGGTTCGGCGGCGGGGAGCACAACGGACGCCCGGGCAAGCAGGCCCGTCAGCAAAAGAGCGCGAAGTTTCATGGGAGTTTTCATGCGCGGAGGTGCGCCCCCCAAACTGGAATTTGGGCTGGTAGTGGGGAGCGCATCGGGGGTTGGAAGACGGGCCGCCTCGTGAACGCCGCAGCCGGCAGGATGCCGGCGGTCCCAGGGGCGGCGATCAGCCTGATTACTTGTTGGGGTGGTCGAATTTAACCCGCCAGCGGACCGTGCGGCCCACGGGGCTGTTCACGGCCACGCGCAGCCACCGGCCGTCCTGCTTCATCTCCGCCTTGACCCCGGCGGCTTGATCCGCGCTGGTGACGGCCACTTCGGTCGCTTTCCAATTGGCGGCGTCCGCCGGAACGGCGATCCGAAGTTCGTAGTTATCGTTGGCCACGACCTGGCTGCCCGCGGAGAGCTCGTGGCGCGCAGCGTCCCAGCGCTCACCGGTCACTTCGAGCATCCCCTGGCTCACGTGCCGGGAGGTGCTCAGCAGTTGGGGATGATCGGCGGCCGGTTGCACCGCCAAAATGCGGCAGGAGCCGCCGGCGGGCAATTGGGCGCGCACTTCGTTCGCAAAGGGCGCCAGGAATTGGTTGGCCCAGAAGTCGAAGGCCAGGTACTCCCGCGCGGGCGGCAGGCCAAGACGCTCCGCCGAGGCGGCCACGGTGACCGGTTCCTTGCCCCAGTTATAAAGGGCCACCACATCGCGACGGCGGGATTCGCGGGGGTCGGAAAGCAGCCAGATGCGGGCCGGTTCGCGCTCGAAAACATCCACGGGCCGGGCGCGCACCGGCGGGGCCGGGATGCAGCGGCGGATAATGTCCAGGCGTTCGGCCGGGAAATCGGGCATCCAATCGCTGTTGTAGAACAAATTCCCCGCGATGGCGGTGAACGAAGCGTTCAGACGCGCTTGCTCGAGGGAGGTGGAGGCGCGAACGGAGACGCAATCGGGGTCGTTCCACCACACGCGGCCGTTGAGGAACCACAGCCGGGAAGCGTGCGGGGCGCCGATGGCGTCCGAGCCGGTGTCCGGGCCCACGCGCATGGCATCGAGCAAGCCGAAGGAACCACCGAAGGAACGCATGTTCTGGGAGACACAGCAACCGAGGAGGAAGACATTCGGCCCCGCCGCGGCGCGGATCAGCCGCACGCCGTCACGGAGGGCCTCGATGTTGGTCTTGTCCGGGTTGAAGAATTCGGTCTCACCGATCCCGTCCTCGTGGTAGCCATCGTTGACGTAAATTTGCCGGGTGGCACTGCCGGTCCAAAAACCGTCCAGTTTGAAGAGGCGGTAGCCCCAATCGGAGTGAACGCGCCGGACGACCTCGCGGGTGTGCGCGCGGGCGCCGGGCTGGGTCATGTCCAGGCAGG
>CAIYZC010000813.1 GCA_903930565.1 uncultured Pedosphaera sp. | reverse complement strand
TTGTTGGTCGTGGATCAAGCGGGGGGTGGCTCAGTTGAGTTTTCGGCGTATGATGGGAATGGGAATATCGCCGGGTATATCTATGTCGCCAATGGGACGACGGCGAGCAGGCTGGAGTATGGTCCGTTTGGCGAGCGGGTAAACCAGAGCGACAAGACAATGGCGTTTGGATTCTCGAGCAAGTATTGGGATTATGAGAGCAGCATCTCTTATTTTGGTTACCGTGAGTATTCATGCTCATCGGGAGGTTGGCTAAGCAGAGATACGATCTCCGAAGCTGGTGGGATCGGTCTTTATACTTATGTCCGGAATGAGTCGGCTTCGCATTTTGATCCGTGGGGGCTCCAAGCGCAGCTGCCCAGTTGGCCTCCGCCGCTCCCTCCCAGCATGCCTGTATGGCCCATGCCTTTGTACCCACCATCCAAAAAGACCCCGCCACAGCAACCAAGAGTTCCTTATTCACCTCCAACAAGTGGTAGGGATTGCTGTTGCACGACAGACGTTATCCGAAAAAATCTTGACGAACTAAAGAGGAGATTTAATCTTGCCCAAACTTATTTGGATTCGCATGGGCTAAGAGCTGATGCCGAGGCTGATGGTCGCGGGGCTGCAAGTTGTCAGTTTTCCAACTATGCAATTGAACAATTTATAAGCCCAACTCCCCCTTGTTGGCAATGTTTCCTCGACAACCGTCAAGGCCACGGAGTAGGTATCAATAGATGGGATGAAAACTTCATCCATTGTAAAGCCGTCGATGGTCAGGAAATTGTTTTTGATTGGTTCGAGCACGCAATTCAAGGAACTTCCGGAATTTATCCTTACGATGATTTTATTGGAAAATTGCATACTGGGCCTCAAGGCGTCATCGATGGGCCGCAAGGCATTCGAGTTCCTGGTCTTTCTTGCACCAGTAAGTCCGTTTGGAAAGAAAACTATGATTCATTGTCGAGATTATTTTATGATAAGCCACGCAACGACGGTTCCAAAACTTTGTAAGAGAATGGCGATTTTCAGTGTCACTGTTATTGTTTGCGCAAGCGCCTTTTGTCTACACTCCAACATGGCCTTTCATGACTTAAAGCAAGAATTCGCGAGCGTTAACCGGCAATTGCATTATGAACACGAATACCTCGCGTGCATTCGATTGGTCGCGGAAGGCGGGCTCACGGAACACGGTAACAAAGTGGAAGACTTGGAGACTACTCTAAAATCCATGTCTAGTTTAATGGAGATCCACTTCCGTAATGATGCGATGAGTGTTCCGATTCGCAGAGATATGCTTCGTTCGGTAACGGCACAGCGCGAGTTTGCAATCTTGTGCCTAATTGAGCATCTCAAAAGGGTAACCGGGGAGAATCTAGGCGATGATCCTGAGGGCTGGCTTCTAAAATATGGTGACCCTCTTGAAGGCGAGCTTGTCGGTCTTACGAATTCTCACCATAATTAACAGTTATTCGAAGATTGTTGTAGGTGTGAAGCCTGTTCTCTAAGTTAGCGAGGCGGATGAACGATTGCCCAAGCTTTGGTTTCTTGGCGGGCGGCGGCCGCCAGCATCGGTGTTCCTGCTGCTGCGGGCGGGTCTACTCTTGACTCCTCAGTGCTGGTGCTGCGGCGCGCGCCAGATTGACTTCGACGCGAGGCCGTGGCAGACTTCTTCGTGGCAGATCGACAACAAATTGAAGCAATAATATGCCCGACGGTTGGGAGCCGGCAGCCCTTGGTCCGTCATAAAAGCGAAATTCGGGATGGAAGCCAAACAGGTGCGGAGCAAACTGGCTTCGCAGGAGGAAGGCGTTGCATCGGTAAGCGTGCGTGAGCCACCCGCCGGAGCGGCGTAAACTGGGCGGATATGAAAGCGATTCGCCAACGATCCTGAACCATCCCTGACCCGCACGAGTTGCAGGAACTAGGCCGCCGAGTGGCGGCTTGGCGCCAGGCGCAAACCCGGCCCGCGCCCTTGCCGGAGGCGTTTTGGGTTTCCGCCGCCGCCCTCGCCCGAACCCTCGGGTTTAGTCGCGTCGCGCGCACCCTGGGGTTGGGCTATTACCAACTGCGGGACCGCCTGGCACCCACCGTGCCGGCGGGCATTGTCGAATTGTCCCCGCCAGCCCAACCCACGCCCGTCGCCGCCGCCATGGTCGTGGAGTTGCGGGATGGCGGCGGGGGGCAACTGACCGTGCGCCTGGCGCATGATCCCGCCACGCTGCGGGCGTTGGCCGCGGACGTGTTGCATCGGCAAGCGTGCGTGAGCCAGCCGCCGGAGCGGCGTAAACTGGGCGGATATGAAAGCGATTCGCCAACGATCCTGAACCATCCCTGACCCGCACGAGTTGCAGGAACTAGGCCGCCGAGTGGCGGCTTGGCGCCAGGCGC
>CAIYZC010000812.1 GCA_903930565.1 uncultured Pedosphaera sp. | reverse complement strand
TGTCCTGCACTCGTTCACGGTTGATGCCGGGGGTGGGCTGGTAGGCCAAAACTTTCAGTGCCAAGCCGGCATCAAAGGGCTTGCCGGTATGTTCTTGGATTTTGATTCCGGCTTGGGCGAGGGAGTCCCAAAGCGCCTCCATGTAACGGAATTCCCGCCGAAAACTCTCCTTGGGACGATCCGTACCCGGCTCGAGCATTTTTTGGCGCAACCGCCAGACGTGGGTGGAGAGGTCGGCAAAAAAACGGATTCGGCCGGCATCGTCGCCGTCGGGGGGGCGATCATCCTGCGGCCTTTTGGCCAGGGCGGCCACCTGGCGCGCCAATTCCTCGAGGCCGGGGGAAAGCGTCATGGCGGGCACGCGGCAAAAATTGGGAAAAAGCAGCTGCCGCCCATCCAGAAACCATTCGTGGAATAAGTTCATCAAGTTTATTGGGGTTTATCACCAAACTTCCAGCCTTCACTGAGGAGATTTTTGATCCGCGTGTAATCATTGGTGGCGCGGCGCTTGACGCCCGGCTGCTCATGTTTTTTGGCGTGCTTATGGGCTAAAACGAAAACGCCGACAATCAAGGCGAGGCCCAGGGAGAAACCGAGCACCGGATAATCATTCACGCCGCAGAACAGCCACAGGCCGAGGCCGCCGACGCAACCAAAGAAGCGGCCGAGGTTGCGGTTATTCTGCCGGGTGGTGGCGGATTGGCAGGCGGAGCACCGGGGAACCTGAACCTTGAGATGGCGCCAAGTAGTGCGGACGCCATTCGGGATGGGGATGCGCTGCACATCACCATGCATCGGCACTTCTTGGACACACTTGGGATCGGCGGGGTTGGTGCCGCAGAACCAACACAGTGAGTCTTGATAATTCTCCTGGACGGTTTTCTGGTTCTTGGCGATGCGTTCCTTGGCGGCGGTGCTGGCCGCCAAGGGGGCAAACCGGTTGAAAAAAGAGACCGTGAGGGCCCAATTTTCCGTCTTATTGCCGTAGTCGATGGCGCAAGATTGGGCGGCGAGGGCCACTTGATCAAACTCCGCATCCCGGGAAGGGTGCGCCTCCGGGAGCAGCAAGGCCAGCAACGCCAGATGGGGGGCGGACTGTTCCAACAAGCGTTCGGTGACCTTGTCCGCTCTGGTGGGTTCGGCGTCCGCCTCGCGCTTGGCGGTTTCGCACAGTGTCTTGATGGCCGACCGGGCGGGCTCAATGGCGCTGCGCAGGGCTTCGTCCACCGCGGCGGTGGGCAGGCCGGACGCGCGGATCCGCGCCACATGCCGCTGGGCGTGGGCGGGCTTTTGGTTTTGGAGGGCGCGAATAGCCAGCCGGGCGTTGATGAGAACCAGGGTCACCGGCAAGCGGCCCTCCATGCGCCGGGCGGCGCCCGTCGTGAGGCTGGGATCCTCCAAGGCACGGATGCGCGCCACGACCCGGCTCCAGCAACTCTGGTCCGCCGTGGTCAACCCCCAATAGCGGTAAGCCTCCACCCAATACCGCTCGGCTTCGGCAACGCGGGCTGACTCGTCGCCCACGGGACTGCCGGCGGCCTTGCCATTCAGCAGGGATTGCTCCAACGCAAGCGCGGAGAAGTGGTGGAGCAGGGCCAGGTTGTGCTTGGCGGCCGGGGCCTCATCGGGGGTCCGCTCGCTCCCGCGCCAGCGGGCCTCCGCCTGGGCAATTTGGCCGGTTTGGAGTAGGCGGAGGGCGGGATCATTGGTCGCACCGCCGGGAGCCAGGGGCCAAAACCAAAAAAACTCATGCGCCAGGCGCCGCTCGGCATCCTGGATCGCCTGGGCGGCCTCGCGGATCTCATGCTCGTCGGGCGGCGGAGTGCGGGGCATGAGGCGGCCGGGGCCGGGCGGCACAGCTAATTTGTTCCGTGCGGCGACCTCCATGGTCTGCTGGCGCTTGGCGAGGTCGCGCTCCGTGGCCTCGACGGGAACCTCCAGCAGGCGGAAGGCGTTTCGTTCGTATAATTCCGGTATCGCCAGATCCAAAATAGCTTTCATGGGATGAGCAATGGGTTGCGGCGACGGATTCGCGGTGATTTTGCAGGATGGAACCCGTCGCAGGCTACTACACCGCACCGCACCGGATTCTGCCCGGTAGCCCGGTAGCCGGAAGAACGGTTCACATCAAAACCCCCTTCCGCCAGAGCCCCAATTGGTACCCGTATTTTTCCCGTAATTCAGGGGACTTTTGGAACGCCTTTTCCATCAGTTCAACCGCTTGGGTCAGGCGGTCGGGGGTTTTGGCGAGTCGGAGGGCCTGCTCGCTGAGTTTACGCGCCTCCGCTTCGTCCGCGGCCGTGGAGTTCGCCGTCGTGGGCGGGGACGCCACCGAACTCAAGGTTTGCCGCCAGCTTTTGAGCCGGGCCTCATATTTCTCCCGCAAGGGCGGGCACTTGGAGAAGGCTTCCTCGAGCAGGTCGGCTGCCTCGGCCAAGCGGCCGGGGAGGGACGAAAGTTCCACCGCCTTTTCGGCCAGCTTTCGGGCGCCGGCATCATCGGCCGGGGACACGGGGCCCAAGGCGGTCTTCGCCATGTCTGAGGAATAGGAATCTTTGGCTTTGAGATTGGATTTCGGGGCGGGCTTCCAGCGGTCGAGGGCCGCGAGCATCTGTTGACCGTTTTGAAATCGATCGGCATGGGATGGGGCCAACGCCTGCAGGGCGATCTCATCCAAAGCAGTATCCACCTTCGGGTTAAAGCTACTGGGCGCCGCCAATTGCTCCCGGGCGAAATCACCCGTCTCCAAGTCGTCGTCGGAAACCTCGGCATACGGCAGGCGGTCGGAAAGCAGGAGGTAGAGGGTGCAGCCCACGGCCCAAACATCCCCGGCGCAGGAATCGCCTTGGGGATTCTTGAAAACTTCCGGGGCTTTGAACCGCCGGGTGCCGCGGGCACTGGCCAGGAGTGTCATGGGGTTCACGCGCTTGGCCAGGCCGAAATCGCTGATCCGGGCGCGCAAGCCGCCGGCATCATAGCCGACCAGGATATTGGGGGGTTTGATGTCGCGATGCACGATGGGGGGTCGCTCGCCGTGC
>CAIYZC010000811.1 GCA_903930565.1 uncultured Pedosphaera sp. | reverse complement strand
CGCCCCAAACAACACTTCCAGAAGGGTGCCGACGAACTGCGTTTCACCGTCGGCGCCCAACTCATGCCCGTGGGCGCACGCGTTGGTCGAGGAAGTGGCGCAGGCGGTCCATGAACTCGTCGCCCGAGGGCGGCGGGTTCAGAAAGCTCGCATGAACCCCCACGTTTTCATCGAACAACATGAACTCGCTGCCGGGCAGTTGTTCGTGGACCCACTGCATCGCCTGCCACGGCACGAGGCTGACCTTGCCCCCGTAAACCAGCACCGGCATGCCCGACTCCCGCACCAAGCGGTAAACATCCGTGTAATCATTGGTGATCGAACTCCAGAAGAGCAGGCTCAGAATTTTGCCGTTCATCCGGTCCGCAAAGGGCGCCCAGAGGTCCCACGCCGCCTCCGTGAGGACGAAGGCGGGCTCCTTGGTTTCGGGATTGTAAACCGGATTCCCGGAATCACCACCCATCAACTGGCGCACGGTCTTCGGCACCTTGTAGTACGCCGACCCGGACCGGTACGCCGCGAATTCCTGCACCGTGACCGCGAAATTCGCCACCGGAAACACGGCCACGTCGGGTGGGAAAGTGTCGTCTTCCGGCAGCACCACGTCCCGGGAAAAGTTTTTCGGCGACTCATCATACACAAACAATCCGGTAATGTCCTGGGTGCCGAAGTTGCTCAGGAATTCGGACACCACATTCATGCCCAAGCTGTGGCCCATCAGGGCCACTTTGCCGAGGCCGAGGTTCGCGCGCGCGTCCCGAAGATCCGCGCCCAACCGGGCCATCCGGAATCCCTGATAGGTGCCATCGGCCGGGCCTTGCTCCGGCGTGCAATAGGTCGCGCCGTCGAACGTGCAGCCGCCGCCGTGCCCGTGGCCGCGCAGTTGGACCACCACCACAAAGTAGCCGGGCAGGGCGTGGCCGAATCGCTCCGCGTACAGACGCGCCGAGCCGGTGAAAGCGGGCGACACCAGAAAAGCCGGCGCGGCCGGTTCGCCGTGCGTGAAATATTCCACCGTGGCGCCGTCCGTCGCGGTGAAGGAACCCATGCGCACATGATCAACAAGCGCGCCGGGCGGGAGGGGAGTGGAGGTGGTTTTCATAAAATGGGTCTCAGGCAACGGGCAGTTTCAGAATGTAGGGCGTGCGCGTGCGGTTTTGCAGTTCGGCGAGTGGGAGAGTCGGTTGGGTGGCGGTTTGGCCATAGTATTGGGTCAGGGCCGCCGTACTCAGGGCCGGGGGGAAAAAGGCGGTGGCCACGGAGAGCGATACCTCGGGCCGGGGATTCCCGTTCGAAAAGAAGGCGACGACCTCGAATTCCCCGTCCCCGGTGTTCACGAAGGTGTGCTGCACCCCCTCCGGCACGAAAACATAATCGTAAACCGTGGCCGCCAACGGGTTCGCTTCGACCCCGCTTTGGATCAGGTAAAAATCCGCCCGCCCCTTGGTCACCACATACAAGGTGTTGGCGTCCGGATACCAAATCACGTCCCGCGCGGTTCCGGGTTGCAGTTGCGCCCGCAGCATGGAAATGCTTTCCAGGATGCTCCAATTGTCTTGCACGCCCCAT
>CAIYZC010000810.1 GCA_903930565.1 uncultured Pedosphaera sp. | reverse complement strand
GGTCCAAAAGGTGAAGCGCCGCTACACGCGGGACGCGCTCGATGCCCTGCTGGCGGGGCAGGAGCCGCCCGTGGCCCAAACCAAAATCGTGGGGTGCTCGGTGAAATGGGCGGCCAAGGAGGAAACCGTCAAAGCCCACCTTGAAAAGCTCGCCGCCGAACCGGTCACCGTCTCCCTCGTGAACGCCGACCAACTCAAAGCCCTGCGCCAGAACGGCTCCGGCAAGTTCCGGTTGATCAATTTTTGGGCCACTTGGTGCGCCCCCTGTGTGGCCGAATTCCCCGAATTCGTGACCATGAACCGCATGTACCGCCACCGGGACTTTGAATTGGTGACGATCGCCGTCAATGATCCCGACGAGCAAAAAAACGTGCTCGCCTTCCTGCGCAAACACCAAGCCTCCGGCCAAAACTTGTTGTTCGCTTCCGAAAACCGGGACGCCTTGATCAACGCCTTCGATCCCGAATGGCAGGGCCAGGTGCCCTACACGCTCTTCCTCGCCCCGGATGGCAAAGTCTTATTCCGCCAATTCGACCGCGTGGACCCGCTGGTGCTGCGCCGCGCGATTGTCGCCGCGCTGAACGAGCACCAGCCGTGGTGAGCGGATCGCGGGCTATTTCTTGAACAGGTTCCCCACGCTCTTGATGGCGTTCCCCACGCCCTGCACGCCCTGGCCGCCCAGATTCGTCAGTTGCTTCGTAAGATCGGCGACCGCTTTTTCGCCTTCGGAAACGGCGCCGCCCAACATGGGTTGAATGATCGCCGTGGCCAATTGCGCGCCCGTCAGGCCGTTTTCCGCCACGCCGAGGTTTTCCGCGTGGATCGGCGGCAGCGGGGCGGTGAGGGCTTTGCCGCCCACCACCGGCAGGTTGAGGCTCATGTTCACCTTGCCGCCCTCCATGACCAGTTTTTTGACAATGAACTTCTTCTCGGGCCCGGCGGCTTTCGCCGGGGCGGCCTTCGCGTCCTTGCCCCCGCCCGCGACCGCCTGAATATTGGCGAGCAGTTTGGAAATATTGTTGTCGCCGGCCAGCGTGCCCTCCAGCGTGACCTGCGGGGCCTGCAGCGTCAGCTCGTTGATGACGATGACATCCGTTTTCAAGGACGCCACGTCCACGGCCACCACCACTTCGCCCACTTGGATCGCGGAGGGGGTTTTGAAGCCGGTCGGATTGCCCACAAACAAGCCGGCGAGTTTGCCCCGGCCCGAGAACGGCGAAAGTTCCACCCCGCCCAGGCGCACTTCAACCTGCAACAGTTTGGGCGCGAAGGTCTCCACCGCGTTCTTCACAATGGGGTTCAAGGAGAACCAGACCAAAGCCAGGGCCACGACGCCGAGGAGGACCACGGCGGCCACGATTCCAATGATTATTTTCTTCATCGGCCGCCACCCTACCACCCGTCCCCGAAAAACGCCAGCCCCGGCGGCACCCTTCGCCGACTCGACACCGGTTTGGCCCGCAAATGCCGGCGGAATTCGCTTGCCGGCCGCCGGTCCACGTGCGATATTATTATTAGTTGAGCGCACGTCGGAATTAATTGGCGCTCTGTTCTTTGGCAGCGCGGGCGGCGGGGCGGTTCGGTTCGGTATCACTTTCCCTGCCATGTTCGTGATTAGGCATATGTCCTTGAACCGTAATTAATCAAACACGGAGCCTCTATTTCGGTTTTGGCCCACAGGCCTTCACTGGAAGTCGAAAGAAATCGATCGGGTTCCACCTGTTCCTAAGAAGTTCAAAGGAACCTGTCGCACACGGCATTACGGTGGGGTTTTATTTTCCCGACCGCCGCCCCCTGTCCATCACCCCCGGCCGCCTTACCCCAAGGCGGCCTTTTTCGTGCCCGGCCCCTCCTTCCGGGCCGGTTCTCCGGGCAAGATTTCGCCCCCCGAAAATAAATCGCATCAATTTTAATAAAAGTCTGCAATCTCCTTCCGCCAAATACGAGAGAACAAGGTGGGGCCGGTTTGGTCTAAGCCGGCTCCCATGGGATTCGTGGCGCGCCAGCGGCGGGGAAACCGCTGGCGCGTCAATTTGAACACCATCGCCAATCCACGGCGCTTGACCGGCCGTTCCACAGTGTCCGGGAGGGGAACGGGATCGATCGGCGTTAGCAAGATCGCCCAGGGGGACACGCGGCGGGCGGCGGGAGGGAAGTCCTTCCCGCCCCCTGCAAGCGGGGCCCGCAGGCGATTCCAAAAGCCAATATTGCAGTTTTCATGCCAACCCCGCCCCCGCCAAGTTTGCGGATCCCCCACTTTCGCACCCCCGCAAAACCGCCCGCCTCCCTGCTCAAAAAAATACCCGGGAGGATGCTTGACGAACCCTTCGGCGGACCGTATTGTTATCTCCGGCTGGTGGCCATAGCTCAATGGTAGAGTCCAAGCTTGTGGAGCTTGCTGTTGCGGGTTCGAGTCCCGTTGGCCACCCCATCCTCCCTTTTTTCGCTTCCTCCGGCCCTTACCCACGGGGGCCGCGTTGCTTCAAGCGGCGGCTTTCCGTCATCAAATCCGACCGCACCGCCTCCCGGTAGGCTGCCGGCAAATAGCGGCGGTCCGAACACGCCAAAACCGCTTCCAATTCCTGCAACCGCAGCAAATCCGCGTCGAGCGGATCAATGAAGGAATTCACCGCCTCCTCCAAATCGGCCAGTTGCACTTGGCTGTCCCGTCCCGCCAGCACGGCCCGTTCCTTCGCCCGGATAAGCACCGCCTCCACGTCGCTGCCGGTCAAAGGCCGCGCGCCCAGTTGCGCGCGGATATACGCCTGCACCGTTTCATCCAGGGTGATGCCCTTGTATTTGGCCACCGTGGTGAACAATTCCCCGACATCGTCCGGCCCCTGGGCGGGAAACAACGGCAGGCACAGCCCGAAGCGCCCCTGCCGTTTCAAATCAATCGCCAACAAATCCGGGCGCGAGGTCATGGCCACCCAAAGCTCCCGCCCGCGCAGGGTCGGATCCCCGATGTGCGCCGCGAAAGCGGCGAAGACCCGCCCCGAAACCCCGCCGCTGTCATCCCCGCTTTCCCGCGAGCCGAAGACCGCGTCCGCCTCGTCCACCACCACGATCACCGGGCCCAAAGCCCGGATCGTCATCAGAATCCGCATCTGCTGCCGCTCCGTATCCCCCACCCACTTGGAGCGGAATTCGGCGATCTCCAGCACCGGCAGGCCGCACTCGCCCGCAAAGCAATCGACCAAAAAAGATTTGCCCACCCCCACCCTCCCCGGCACCAGCAAGCCCCGCTCCAGCACATCCCGTTTCTCGTGTTGGATCAGCCAGGCCAGCTCCCGGAGCTTCGCCTTCGCCGCAGCGTGGGTCGCCACTTGGTCCAGGCTCACCCCGGGGCGCGGATCTTTGAACCGCACCAAGCCTTGGCAAAACTCCTCGATCAGCCGCTTTTTGCCCGCCGCAATGTGCTCCCCTGACAAACGCCCGCCGTTGCGCGCCGCCTCGGCCAGGAGATGCTGCAAGCGCAACAGGTTCAACCCCGCCGTCCGCGGGGCCAGTTCCTCCACGGTGAAATCGCTCCACTCCGCCAACGGCCGCCCGTCCGCCACCCCCGCCAGCCAGCCGGACTGCAAAAACCGGAGCCGCTCTTCGGCGTCCGGCAATTCCATGCGGATTTGCGCGACATGCGGGTTTTGGAGCAAATCGGCGTGCAGTTTGGACGCCGACTCCGTCACCAATACCACCCCCACGTCCAGTTGCCGCATTTCCGGCGAGGCCGCCCATTTCAGCAGCGTCACCAAATTCATCCGCTCCTCCACCGTGGACCCCGACTCCTCCGCCGCCGGCACCAGTTTCTCCGGGAAATCCACGATCAAGGTGATCCCCTGCCATTGCCCCGGCTCCGCCGCCACATGCGCGAAAAACCGGCGCAGCAGCGGCGCCAATCGCACCAAGTCCCGCGGCGGCCCGGTTTGGCGCAAGTTCGTGCCCTCCACCCGGTCGTACAACGCCAACCAGTCAAAAAAACCACCTTGCATTTCCGCCGTGCCAAACGTCAGCCCGTCGCCAATGTCATAATACAACAGGTAAGCCCGGGCGGGAAAAAACCGCCGCGCCAGATAGGATTTCAGCGGCACATAGGTCAACGCCCCACCCATCGCAACCGGAAACACATCAAAAATATTGCCGTGCAGGACGAACACGGAATAG
>CAIYZC010000809.1 GCA_903930565.1 uncultured Pedosphaera sp. | reverse complement strand
GATGGCTTGCTGCTGATTCAATTTGAGTTGATACATCCGCCAGCGTGCTCGCTTTTCGAGCCCACCGGCCAATTATCTCATCCTCAAACTGGCTGGTTTTGATTCGACCCCAAGTGGCTGGTTTTGACCGTCCCCTGACACCTAGCCGGGGTTTGCAATACGGATACCCATGAAAATGGGGAGACAGGCCGGGGGCGATGGGCAAACTTGGGGGCGCGCCTTCACGCGGAAGTGGCGGCCGGCTGGAAGCCGGCGGTCCCAGGTTGGGGCGGCGGGCGTTTTGGCCGCAGGTATTTTCGTGGGAGGGGGCAGAAGGTAACGAAGATTGGAAAGGGGCAAAGTGTCGCGGCCCTTCAGACCGCGGATCGAAGGGGGCGTAAACCCCAGGCTGATTAGCTTGGGCTGAGGAATCGCGCACCTTTGGCGCGCGGGAGATGGGTGCGGTTGGTTTCGCCGGGTGGGTCTGTCGCGGGGCGGCAGAATTATGAAGGATGAATTATGAATGATGAAGGGGGACGGGAGGGGATTTTGAATGGAAGTCCGCAGCAGGTGCCGGTGGCGCACCAGCAACCATGAAAATGGGGAGTTCGGGCGGGGGTGATGGGCGAAACGGTGGGGGCGCGCCTTCACGCGGAAGCGGCGGCCGGCTGGAAGCCGGCGGTCCCAGGTTGGGGCGGCGGGCATTGGGTGGGCGGGATTTTCGTGGGAGGGGGTAGAAGGTAACGAAGGTCGGAAAGGGGCAAAGGTGGAGGTGGGTATTTGACGGTCGGTTTTCTCTGCTCCTTGGCGGCTTCGTCATGCGCGTGCCCGCGATGGAGGATGCCTCGCGTGAGATCTTGCCGGTTCTGGGGTTATCGGGCGGCGCGGTCCGCGCGAATGGCCGCGACAATCTGCTCCCGCTTGGGGGCGAAGCCTTTTGGCCAGTGCAGTTTCCCATTCACGTGCCGCAGTTTTACGACCGGAACCTCTTGTTCGGTCAATTCGACCAAGCGGATGCTGCCATCCGACTTGCGTTCCGCGGAAAAAGGTTGGCTGGGGGGGGACAAATCCACGCAAGTCAACCGGCCCCGGCTGTCGGCCACAAGTTTCATAATGGGTTTATCCCATCGGCCCGCGACTTTGTCAAGAATCCGTGGCTGAACCGATCCCGGATGGACGGGGCTCATTCGGGCCATGGTTCCCAGATAATCGGCGGCCGGTGAGTAGTCAAATCTGGGGGCGGAGGGAAAAATCCTCAGGGTTGAGGAATGAGGTCCGATAATGCCAAATTCCGGGCGTTTACGAGGGCCGTGCGTTATCACGCTTGGGTGGCGGGGTTGGCTTGCGAAAAAGAGCGGTGGTGCCGAGAATCAGAAGGACCGCCACGGCTTGAAACGAGGGAGCCTGGGTAAAGACAAGATTGCTCATGCCGGAAAGCCGCACAATCAAAAAGCGGCCGTACTCGTAAGAACCACAGGCGCCCACAAAAATCGAAACCGTCAGCGCCAACCAGGTGAGCTGCCGCACGCTCTCGACTTTGGCCAGCCAGAGTAGAAGGAGGTGTGGCAGGATCACAAGGACGCAAGGGACCACACCGGAGGAGGTGAAGCCGCACCAATAAAATACCATGCCGATCCCGAAGGCACTCCAGAGGCAGGAGCTGATTAACAGGGTGCGCCAAGTAATTGACCACGAGGCCAACCAGGGCGGGGAGGCGACTGACGGGAGGCGATTCACATCATGGGAGGATTTGGATTTCGTCATGCGCCGGGCACGGTTGCTCAATGGAAGAAGGTAGCACAGGTAGGGTGGATTTGCAAGCCGGGCTTGGGAAGAAACGGGAAAGGTCTCACGCGGAGCGGGGCCAGAGGGGGACAGGAGGGGGCATTTTGAACAGAAGCCAACGGAGGTAACGAAGATAGGAAGGGGGCAAAGGGGTTGAAATCGACACGGGGTGGGTCATTTGTTGGCGGGTTGGAACGGCAGTGTGACGTGCGGTTGGCCGTCGAAGTCGTACCAGGTGTATTCCACGCCGTCCGGGGTGGCGCGGAGGGTGTAGTTGCCGGGGGAGTCTTCCTCGCGCCACGGCCGGCCGGTGAATTGGTTGAGTTGATCTTCCGGCCGAAGGGTTTGGCGCAGGGGGGAATTCGGGGCGAGTTGGTGACGGGTCCAGGCGATATCCGGCGTGGGCGCGGATTTGGCGGGGTCAGGCAGGGCCTCTTTAAGCTCCAACGGTATAAGCACTTCGTGCAGAAGCTTGTTCATCATTTGCGGCGAGCGGACCACGCGGAACTCTCCGGCGCGGGGCAGGCGCAAGGCCAGTATGGGGAGCAGGGTCAGGCTGAGGAGAAAAACATTTCCCGAGCAACGATACAGAGGGCGAGCCGTGGGCCAGGAGCGGCCACGGAAAAGGGCGGCCAACACGAAGGCGGTGACGGCGACCGGAGCCACCTGGTTCAAGGTGGTTTGCCATGCGGCCATGGGGGTGTAGAGGGTGGTGCGCTTTTCCATCGGGGGATGCCAGGTGAGATAGGCGTCCGCTTGCATGTCCGCGCCGCGGAATTCGCCGATGAGGTGGGTGGCGACCGGGGCGCCGTTGACGATTTGTCGGAGGGCGGGATGCAGGATGCGCAGGCGGTCGCCGGTGGGCCAGCGGTTCGGATCGGGGGCGGGATAGCTCGGGATTGCACAATCCGCGGCATGGAACTGCGGTACGGTGGTGGCGGCTTGGCCGGGGCCGAAGACGTAGAGTTCGATCCGGCAATGTTCGTTGCCCAGTCCGGTGAGGCGCAGCGGGTACACGGGGTGCTCGGTGCGGAAGCGCAGCCCGAGGGGCGCGGGTTGGGCGGAGGCGCTCAGGGGGTTGTTCAACCGAAGCTTGGCCGCAACGAAGGTCCAACCTTCGTGGGCATAGGCGGCGAGCACGGGGGCGAAGGCGGGCGGGGCGGTGAAGCCGTTCCGGGTAAGCCAGTCGCGGAGCGCCGTGCCATTCGGCGAGGCGAGGATGGCGACTTCGTAGCCGCCAATGGTCTGGCGGGAGAGGACTTGGACGGCGGCCTCTTCGCGTCCCCCCTTCCCCTTCGCGGTGGCCAAAGCAGGCAGTAGCAAGCCCCCGGCTATTACAAAGAAGAGGGTGATCAAGAGGGCGTTGCGCAGCGGTCGGGCGGAGCGAAACGCCAGCACCTGGCAGAAGGCGAAGGCGCCGAGCGCCAGCATCCATTCATAATCATCGCCGGCCCGATGCACCACCCGGGGTTGAAAAAGGATGCCCAGCGTGGGGAACAGTCCGCTGGTGGTTTCGAGCAGCGTTGGGATTGCAGGCACGGGGACGATCCAACCGAAATTGGTGCCGGCGCCTTGAAAAGCGGTGTCGATGACCAGGGTTTCCACGCCGTCGGCGTAGTGAATGAGGGCGCGTTGGTCGGGGATTTGCACGGTCGCGTAAGCGGTTGTGCCCACGAATCCGCCGTCGGCGTTGGCGGGGGTGGTGGCCAAAAGGAGCTGGAGGAGCAGGAGGCACGGAACGAAGACCCGGAGGACGCACGCGGTCGCGGACGGGCGGTTGGTGGTCCGGCAGTTCATGGTGGAAAGCTTAGACTGTGGTGCGGGAGTAGTCAAATTGGGAAATGGGGCGAAAACCGGGGAGGGTTTCGCGCGGAGCGGGGCGGCAGAATTATGAAGGATGAATTATGAATGATGGAGGGGGACGGGAGGGGGATTTTGTATGGAAGTCCGCAGGTGCCGGTGGCGCACCAGCAACCATGAAAATGGGGAGACAGGCCGGTGGCGATGGGCGAAACGGTGGGGGCGCGCCTTCACGCGGAAGCGGCGGCCGGCTGGAAGCCGGCGGTCCCAGGCTGGGGCGGCGGGCGTTGGGTGGGCGGGGTTTTGGGAAGCGGGGAGATTGGAGATGGGAGATGGGAGTCGCGCGGAGCCGGGGAGGTCCTGGGAGTCGGAGACTCCCGGATACGGCAGGTCGGAAACCTGCCCCACGTGGGCGTGCCGGCGGGTGGAGGATGCGGTGGGTGGCGAGCAGGTGGAATGTCAGAGTCTCCTGACGTCGTCTCCTACAAATTGGGGGTGGTGAGGCGCGCGGGGTGGTAGCGTGTCGGTTTCGCAGGGTGTCGGTGGCGCGCGGAGGCGGGCGGGACGAGGGGAAATGTCAGAGTCTCCTGACGTCGTCTCCTACAAATTGGGGTTGGTGCGGCGCGCGGGGTGGTAGCGTGTTGGTTTCGCCGGGTGGGTCTGTCGCGGGGCGGCAGAATTATGAAGGATGAATTATGAATGATGAAGGGGGACGGGAGGGGGATTTTGAATGGAAGTCCGCAGGTGCCGGTGGCGCACCAGCAACCATGAAAATGGGGAGTTCGGGCGGGGGCGGCGGGCAAACTTGGGGGCGCGCCTCCACGCGGAAGTGGCGGCCGGCTGGAAGCCGGCGGTCCCAGGTTGGGGCAGCCGGCGTTTTGGCCGGGGGTATTTTCGTGGGAGGGGGCAGAAGGTAACGAGGATTGGAAAGGGGAAAGGTGTTGCGGCCCTTCAGGCCGCGGGATTGAAGGGGACGTAAACCCCAGGCTGATTAGCCTGGGCTGAGGAATCGCGCACCTTTGGCGCGCGGGAGATGGGTGCGGTTGGTTTTGCCGAGTGGGTCTGTCGCGGGGAGGGTTTCACGCGGAGCGGGGCGGCAGAATTTTGAAGGATGAATTATGAATTATGAAGGGGGACGGGAGGGGATTTTGAATAGAAGTCCGCAGGTGCCGGTGGCGCACCACCAACCGTGAAAATGGGGAGTTCGGGCGGGGGCGATGGGCAAACTTGGGGACGCGCCTTCACGCGGAAGCGGCGGCCGGCTGGAAGCCGGCGGTCCCAGGTTGGGGCGGCGGGCGTTTTGGCCGGGGGTATTTTCGTGGGAGGGGGCAGAAGGTAACGAAGATTGGAAAGGGGCAAAGTGTCGCGGCCCTTCAGGTCGCTGGATTGAAGGGGACGTAAACCCCAGGCTGATTAGCCTGGGCTGAGGAATCGCGCACCTTTGGCGCGCGGGAAATGGGTGCGGTTGGTTTGGCCGGGTGGGTCTGCCGCGGGGAGGGTTTCACGCGGAGCGGGGCGGCAGAATTATGAAGGATGAATTATGAATGATGGAGGGGGATGGGGCTTTGGAAGCGGGGAGATGGGAGATGGGGGCTGGGTGGATGCGGCGGCGGCGGGCAGGTGGAATGTCAGAGTCTCCTGACGTAGTCTCCTACAAATTGGGGTTGGAACCCGCGGCGGGAGGGCGGACCAAGCGGGGGGCGCGGACTTGAAGACGGGTTGCGGCCTGGAGGGCGCGCTCGTAAAGTTGCCAAAACAGCGGCCAATAATTGTCGGCGCAAGGGTGCAGTCGGGGAACTCCGGGCAGCACCGCCCCGCTATACGGCCAGTCGCGGGGATGGGTAACAAACCCGGCCCGGACCGGGTTGTGCAGGATGTAAGCGCAGGTGGCGGCAAAAGAATTGCGTTGGCGCTCGGCTTCGCCCAGCACATGGTCATGTGCCTGCGGTTGCAGCCGCGCCGGGGCCAGGGCGCGATTGAGGTGGGTCCGCAGGAACGTCATTCCGTTTTGATGGTCGGAGTCAACACGCAAACCCATCCAGATCAGGTGAAGGTGGTCGGGCATCAGGCAATAGGCGGGGCAGAACAGTCCCTCGCGGGCCGCGGCATGGAGCATCAATTCGCGAAAGGTTTGGTGGAGGGCGGTGTTCAACCAACCGGTTTGGCGGTCGAGGGTGGCCATGGTCCAATGGACCACGGCGTCGCCACGATAGAAATCGCGGGGCAGCCGAGGTAGAAAATGAGCGCCGCCGTCACCAGTGTTCACAGGGAATATGGTAACCATGAATGGGGGAGGGCGTCTCGTCAAATTTGGAGACGGGTGAGGGGGAGCGGTCAGCGGGAGATGTCAGAGTCTCCTCACGTCGTCTCCTACAAGTGGGGGGCGGGGCGGCGCATGGGGGGGAGGGTGTCGGTGGCGCGTGGATGTTTTGGGGGCGGGGAGATGTCAGAGTCTCCTTACGTCGTCTCCTACAAATTGAGGGCGGGGCGGCGCACGGGGTGGGAGGGTGTCGGTGGCGCGTGGATGTGGTGGTGGAGGGAAGGATGTCAGAGTCTCCTGGCGTCGTCTCCTACAGGTTGGCGGGCGGATGGGGGTGAAATGAACCAGGGCACCGGCTGGGAAAGCGGGTGCCCTGGGATGGGGAATCGGGGTTGCCAAGGCAACCTTGCTTATTGGTATTTGTCCGCGGGTTGGACGGGGACGGTGATGCCGTCTTTGGGCGGGGTGGTGAGGGTGGAGAGGAAGGCCAGGATGTCGGCGAGGTCTTGCTCTTTGAGGAGGAGGCCCAAGGGGGGCATGGGGGATATTTTCAGGTTCTCGTAGCCTTTGGCGAGTTTGGCGTTGGGGTCCATGAGGCTCTCGAGGATGTAGGCTTTGTCGCTGCGGGCGGCAATGCCGTCAAGGATGGGGCCGACGGTGCCGCCTTTGCCGTGGACGGTGTGGCAGGAGGCGCAGGCGGCGGTGGGGCTGTTGTGGAACAGGTCTTCTCCGCGCTTGGCGTCACCAGCGGTGACTTTGACTTCGTCCTGGCCCACGCCGGAGACTTTGTGGATGCGGCCGAGGAGGGTGAGGGCGTCGTTGAGGTAGGCGTCGTTGGTGTTGACGGCGGCGCGGGGGAGTTGGGCGACGACGGTTTTGATTTCAGGCAGGGTAGGAAACTCGGCGAGTTTCACCAAGGCCACTTCGCGGGTGATCAGGTCGGGGTCCTGAATGACGGGGCTGCTGAAGAAGAGTTGGCGGCCGGCGTCGGTGGCGGGCAGGGCGCGGATGGCGTTGCGGCGCAGGGCGGCGTCTTTGTCGCGGAGGGCGGACAGATGGGTGTCCGGGTCGAGGGCGCCGAGACCATCCAGTGCCCAGAGGGCGTGGATGGCGCCGGTGCCGCCGGCGGCGGAGCGCACGCGCTTTTTGAGCGCGGGGGCGGCTTCCTTGATTTGGTTGTCCACCAACAGACGCTGGGCGGTGAGGCTCCAGAATTGGTTGGCGCTGTCGAGGGCGGCGACGAGTTCGGGGGCTTTGGCGCCGGCGAGGGATTTGAGGGGGCTGCGGGGGCCGTCTTTCCACACGGCGCGGTAGATGCGGCCGTGGGTTTGGTCGCGCAGATTGTTCTCAGTCTGATAGGCGCCGCCGGGACCGGTCTTGGCCTGCACGCCGGCCGATTGGAGGCTGGGGGTGGGGTTGTGCTGGATGACGAAGCTGTAGAAGTCGATCAGCCAGATCGCGCCGTCGGGGCCGACGTCGGCGAAGATGGGGGACATCCATTCATCGGAGCTGGCGAGGAGGTTGAAGCCGTCGGCGGCGCGGTAGCCGCCGCCATCGGGCTGGATGTCCATAATGCCGACGAGCTTGCAGGTGGGCTCGTTGACGAGGGCCTTGCCGAGCAGGCGCGGGGGCAGGGCGTCGCTGGCCATGAAGGCGTGACCGGCGGCGGCGGTGTAGCCGCCGAAGTTATCCACTTCGCGGACGTTCGGGGTGTTGGGATGCATCCGCATGCCGGGAGCCATGGCGCGGGCGGAAAGGAGGCGACGGATTTCCGTGTTGGTGGTGGCGCTCCCGGTGGCATTGGTGGAGCTACCGGAGTTGGCCGGGTTGCCCCGCGGCCCGCCGAAGCCGCCGCGGCGGCCGGCGCCGGGTTGGGTGGGGTTCAGGATGTTGGCCGGGAGGTAGCCGTAGAAGGTGGGATTGCCATTGGCGGTGGAGCCGAAGACATCGCCCTGGGCGTTTTGGCCGAAGCCCCAGGTGTTGTTGTTGAACTGGTAGAGGAATTCCAGCGCGGAACCATCCGCCTTGAACCGGAAGATGCCCTGGCCGAATTGGAGGTCCTTGCCGCCCACACTGCCGCGGAAGTTGGAGTAACCCACGGCGCCGTAGAGCCAATTGTCAAAGCCGCGCCCAAGGTTGCTCTGCATGGCGTGGGTGTCGCCAACGCCCCAGCCGGGGAGGATCACTTCGCGGACATCCGCCTTGTCGTCCCCGTTGGTGTCCTTGAGGAACAGCATGTGGCGGGCTTCCGAAACGAGGATGCCGCCATTGACGAAGACGATCGCGGTGGGGAGGTTGAGTTTGTCGGCGAAGATGGTGAACTTGTCGGCTTTGCCGTCACCGTCGGTGTCCTCGCAAATCTTGATGGCCGCCAGGCCGGGCTCGCCTTCGCCCACGAGGCCGTGGGGATAATCCCGCGCTTCGACGACCCAGGCGCGGCCGCGCTCGTCCCAGGCGACGAAGATGGGTTTGACGACGTCCGGTTCGGAGGCGAAGAGTTGCAGGTCGAAATCGGCGGGCACCTGCGTGTACTTCATGCTGTCGCGCGGACTGAGGGGGGCTTGGTATTTGACGGGCTCGTCGCGGTGCTCGTAGTTGGGCACTTCGCCCGGCTGCCGTTGCAACGGGGGACGGGCGGCCAGAAAGGATTCCCAATCGGATTTGGCTTTCGGGTTGACGCCGCCGAGAACGGCCGTGCGCAGGACGGCATCGGTCGGGCGCCCGCCATCGGGGTATTTGATGACGGCGCGGCCGGCGCTTTGGAAATTGGCCAGCAGCTTTTGTTGGGCCGCGCCCACTTCGGCGTCGGGGAACACTTGGACCACGGCGTCAAAGTGTTTCAGATACACGTCGGTGAGGTTGGTGAGATCGGTGCGGTGATCGAAGTAGATCGCCTCGGGGGCCAGGGTTTGGCCGGGGAGATAAACGTAGTTGGTGCGCGGGCCGTTGAAGCCGCCGCCACCGCCCCCGCCGCCGGGCGGGCGGGCGCCGCCGCCGGCGTTGACCGGGCCGAGATACAAGACGTGGAGCGGCCGGTCGGGGGCATCGGCGGCGGCGGGGGAGTTCAGGGCGAGCAGTCCGCCGCTCAGTAAGAGCAGGATTTGTTTCATGTTCAGGGGATTCAATCTTTAAAGAGCAGCGGGGCGATTTCGTGGAGGCTGCGGCGCCAGCTTTGCCATTCGTGGGCGGTCTCCGGCGATTCGTAAAAGACGCTGTTGATGCCGGCGGCCTTGAGCGCGGCGACGTTTTCCTTGGGATCGCCGCCCATGCCGCCGCGGCCGCCGCCGGGCGCGCCGGCGCGGTTGCCGCCGAGTTCGCGGCTGCCGTAGCTGATGAAGACGAGCTTCACCTGTTCCTTGAATTTCGCGAGGTCGGTGATGTTCGTGACGGCGATGCTGCCGCCGCTGAACACGCCGATGTGCGAGAAGGTGTCGAGGTGGGCGAGGGTGATGCTGCGGGTCTGCATGCCGCCCATGGAGAGGCCGGCCATGGCGCGATGGGGTTGGTCGGCGAGGGTGCGGTAGTTGGCATCCACGTACGGGATGAGGTCATCGATCAACACATGCTCGAAGGCGTTGAAGTTGAAGCCGCCGGGGCCGCCGCGGCCGCCGCCGGGAGCCGCGGGGGCGCCGTTCGTGCCGGGCGCCGCCGGGGCCG
>CAIYZC010000808.1 GCA_903930565.1 uncultured Pedosphaera sp. | reverse complement strand
GGTTGAAGAACTTTGGCGTTTCGGGCTGAATCTATTGAGCCAAAATAAGCATGAACCCCAGAACTTGTCCGTTGCACGCTAAGAGGCTGAACACCTTCCTCAACGTGAGGCGATAAGGAATCGTGCAAGGCAATCTTCAGTTCAGCGACATTCTTAAACCTGCGGTAGACTGACTTGATGCCAACCTTGCGAATGAAGGCCAGCATTCTAGGTTCGCGCCTCCGGTCATCTAGTCCCTTAACAAAAATTAGGCACGTCTTACCACCTTCTTTGGCGCGCTCATATTCGAGTTCGATCGCTGACTTATCTCTTGACTCGATTACTCCATATATGTTGCCACACAATCCGACATAAATGTCACACTCATCCACTTTTCGCATGCGTGAATCAACAGCCTGTTCGACTGAAGGCGACTCATCCTCGGAGGTGGAGACATCAAAGCGATCCCGCATTTCCGGAGAGGCTTCGACGAATTTGCTCACGGCTATGCGCGCGGATACCAACTCGTCGCGAACACAACTAACGAAAATCCGAAGCTTCTTGTTCATCGACTTTCCTCCAGAATTGATTTCACCAATCTACGCTTATCCCCAGAGCTATCCAGCCAGGTTTGCAGCGCAATTGAAAGCGGGGCTTGGCTTTCATTACACGGTTGCGAATTACCTTTCAAATTTGGGGTAACATAGAGCGGGATGCTCAAGTTACCATCTTTGGCGCGGACTTCTGCCAGCGTGACGACGCGAGCCAAGCCGGGAACGTCCGTGAATTTTCCGTAGGCGCTGACAATGTGCTCAATGTGGCTGTCGGTGAGGAAACTTTGGGCGCGTTCGCGGGTGACTTCGTTGACGGCGTTGATGAGCAGGATTTTCCCCCGCCGCGCCTTGGGCTTGGCGGTGCGGCAGATGACGACGCACGCCTCCATCGGCGAGTTGTAAAACAGATTCGGACCGAGACCGAGGACACATTCGATGAGGTCGGCCTCGATCAGCTTGCGGCGCATGTCGGCCTCCTCTTGCCGGAACAAAACACCGTGCGGCAACAGCACCGCGCAACGGCCGGTCTTTGGTTTCAGGCTCTGGAGAATGTGCTGCTGGAAGGCGTAGTCGGCGCGGCCTTGCGGCGGCGTGCCGTAGAGATTACGTCCCCACGGGTCGGAGGCGAAGGCGTCACGGTCCCATTGCTTGATGGAATATGGCGGATTGGCCAGCACCACGTCGAAGCGCTGAAGGCGGTCGCCCTGGACAAACTTCGGCTCGGACAGGGTGTCGCCGCGCTTAATGCGGAAATCCTCGATGCCGTGCAGGAAGCAATTCATCCGGGCGATGGACGAGGTCATTAGGTTCCGCTCCTGCCCGTAGAGCCGGACGTTGCGCCATTCCTTTTTCAGACGGCGCAAGTGCGTGATGCACGAGAGCAACATGCCGCCGGAGCCGCACGTCGGATCATAAACGGATTCGCCCGGCTGCACGTCGAGCATCTCGGTCATCAGATGAACAACGGTGCGGTTGGTGTAAAATTCGGCGGCGGTGTGGCCAGCGTCGTCGGCAAATTTCTTGATGAGGTATTCGTAGCCCTGGCCGAGTTCATCCTCGGGCAGATTGGCGACGGTCAATTCCAGCGTGCTGAAATGTTCGACCAGATCGCGCAACATGGCATCCGAGAGCCGGTCTTTGTTGGTCCATTGCGCGTCGCCGAAGATCCCGTAGAGCTTGTCCGGGTTGGCCGTCTCAATGGCGCGCATGGCGGATTGCAACTCCGCGCCGACATTTTTGGCTGCCGCCCGCACCGCGCGCCAATGGGCATCCGCCGGAATCTGGAAACGATGCTGCTCCTTGCCGGAGACGTAGCGTTTGTCACCGCCGGATTCGACTAGCGCAGCCTGAGTCTCTTCATCGAAAACGTCACACACGCGCTTGTAAAACAACAGCGGGAAGATGAACTGCTTGTAATCGCCGGCATCAATGGTCCCGCGCAGGAGCGTGGCCGCGCCCCAGAGATAGGATTCAAGCTGTTGTTGGGAGATGCGGATCATTTG
>CAIYZC010000807.1 GCA_903930565.1 uncultured Pedosphaera sp. | reverse complement strand
GCCTTCCGTGACCGCGTAAATCGGATGCGGGTGGTGGCGGGTGGTCAGATTTGAACAGTTCGGGACGGCCAACGTTATAAAGTGAGCTTGAGTTTTTGGGGTTTGGCCTTCGGTGACTGCGTAGGATTGGCAAAAAAGGAATGGCCCATGCCGAGACTCTCCGCCGCTGTGCTCAACTATGGCGACCCACTCGCCGCGGCCTTGGGTTAATGGCACTCGAGTGGTATCCCCCGCCACCTCCGGGGCGGTGACATACAAAACGGCTGACCCGGCGTGGTACGCCGGGCTAATCTCCAACAACCCTCCGGGTTGCCCGGAGGATCGGCGCGCCGCCAAATTCCGTGGCGGTATAAAAAACGCCCTCGCCGGATTGGGCGGTGCCGCCTAGCTGATCGCCGGGCGGCGGCGGTGGCGAAAGTGAGAATTGTGTGGTGGGCTGGTTCGCCATCGCCCGCCACCGCAGGAAGCAAGGGGAACCCCCGAAGCGCGCGCCAGCGTCTTGGAGTGCGGTGAAGCAACGCGCGGCACCGCTTTTGAACTCGTGCCACCCCTCGAAACCCACAAACACGCCCGCCCGGTTGAACCATCCGGCCGCTTGGCGCCCCACCCTCGCCGCCATTCTGAATGGAGGAGAGGGCCGGGGAGAGGAGGTGAGTGCTGAGGCTTTGGAACCATCGAGTGGCGCACCCGGTAAGCGGCGCTCGGGCGATGGCATACCGGGCCCGAATCTCGGATCACCCCAATTTCGGGACTTCTCGCGCCCGTTCAGGGCGCCGGCCATAAAATCCGAAACCCAAGGCAGCGGCCAATTCGCCGCTGCCTTGGGCTATACTCTGCCGGCCCGTTGGGCCGAAAGGCGGGCCGTGGCCTTCCGTGACCGCGTAAATCGGATGCGGGTGGTGGCGGGTGGTCACATTTGAACAGTTCGGGACGGCCAGCGTTATAAAGTAAGGGTGCGTTTTCAGGGTTTGGCCTTCGGTGACTGCGTAGGATTGGCAAACAAGGAATGGCCAATGCCGAGACTCTCCGCCGCTGTGCGCAACTATGCCGACCCACTCGCCGCGGCCTTGGGTTAATGGCACACGAGTGGTATCCCCCGCCACCTCCGGGGCGGTGACACACAAAACGGCTGACCCGGCGTGGTACGCCGGGCTAATCTCCAACAACCCTCCGGGTTGCCCGGAGGATCGGCGCGCCGCGAAATTCCGTCGCGGTATAAAAAACGCCCTCGCCGGATTGGGCGGTGCCGCTTCGCTGATCGCCGGGCGGCGGCGGTGGAGGTGAGACTTGGTTGATGGGCCGGTTCGCCATCGCCCGCCACCGGGGGCGGCTCTGGGAACCCCCGAACCGCGCGCCAGCGTCTTGGAGTGCGGTGAAGCAACGCGCGGCACCGCTTTTGAACTCGTGCCACCACTGGAAACTTCCATGCAGCCGCCCAGCCACTTGGACCTGCCGGCCGCTTGGCGCCCCACCTTCGCCGCCATTCTGAATGGAGGAGAGGGCCGGGGAGAGGAGGTGAGAGCTGAGGCTTTGGAATCATCGAGTTGCGCACCCGGTAAGCGGCGCCAGGGCGATGGCATACCGGGCCCGAATCTGGGATCACCCCAATTTCGGGACTTCTGGCGCCCATTCAGGGCGCCGGCCATGAAATCCGAAACCCAAGGCAGCGGCCAATTCGCCGCTGCCTTGGGCTATGCTCTGCCGGCCCGTTGTGCCGAAAGGCGGGCCGTGGCCTTCCGTGACCGCGTAAATCGGATGCGGTCGGTGGCGGGTGGTCACATTTGAACAGTTCGGGACGGCCAGCGTTATAAAGTGAACTTGAGTTTTTGGGGTTTGGCCTTCGGTGAGTGCGTAGGATTGGCAAACAAGGAATGGCCCATGCCGGGACTCTCCGCCGCTGTGCGCAACTATGCCGAGCCACTCGCCGCGGCCTTGGGCTAATGGCACTCGAGTGGTATCCCCCGCCACCTCCGGGGCGGTGACACACAAAACGGCTGACCCGGCGTGGTACGCCGGGCTAATCTCCAACAACCCTCCGGGTTGCCCGGAGGATCGGCGCGCCACCAAATTCCGTGGCGGT
>CAIYZC010000806.1 GCA_903930565.1 uncultured Pedosphaera sp. | reverse complement strand
CGCCGCCGGGATTGAATTGCCATTGATAACTCAAGCCGCTGCCGGTGGCGGCCGCGACCAATCGCACGGAGGTTCCAGGGCACGCCGACACGCTCCCGGGCTGCGTGGTGAAAACGGGGGGCGGGCACGCGGTCACCGTATAGGTGCCGGCGCTCAGCGGGCTGTCCAGCCCACCCGCGCCGTAGGCCATCGCCTGAACGACCGTCGTCGCGCCCAAGGTGAACGGGTTCGTATAAACGATCCCGTTGCCCTCGGTGGGGGTGGTGCCATCCAGGGTGAAACGAATCGTCGCCCCCGCCGTGACGGAAGTGAGGGTCACCACGGGGTTGGTGTAATAGTGGGCGGGAGCGGGGGAGAGGACCGGCGTCGCATCCACGTTCGTGATCCCCGCGACCAGGGCGTTGATGAGGTTCATGCCGTTGGGCGTGCCCCAGCCGGTGGCCAAATCATAACCCGGCACGGCGTAGTAGTTCGTGGGGCTGGCGGAGGACGTGTTGTCGCCGGTGACCGTGTCATGAAACACCAGCGGGAACAGGGCACTGGTGCCGAGGGCGTAGAGGGCGGGGTTGAGGAAACCCACGGGGGGTTGGCCGAGGGCCGCCGCCTGTTGGTTCGCCAACGCGG
Organism: uncultured Pedosphaera sp.; assembly: GCA_903930565.1. Classification (GTDB taxonomy): domain Bacteria; phylum Verrucomicrobiota; class Verrucomicrobiia; order Limisphaerales; family Pedosphaeraceae; genus CAIXFN01. Next base: position 1,843 of record CAIYZC010000806.1, on the reverse strand, counting down.
TGAACGCGGCCCACAAAGGCGCCGCGCAGCTCGTGCCGCCAAAATCCCCGGTCAACCCATGGCCGTAGCTCACCCAGACCGCATCGGCGACCATGGCCACATCCGGCACGTTGCGATAGGTGGTGGAACCTTGGTTGGTGCTCAGGTTCACCCCGGTTTGGTAACTGGGAATCGCATAGTAGGTGCTCACCCCGCCGCTGCTGCCCATGCCGGCACCCCAGTTCCAGACCCGCTCCGAAGTGTAAGCCGCCGCCGTGCCCGTGGTGAGGGTGGTGCCGCCCACTTGAACGATGTTCGTGCTGTCGGAGGGAAAAGGGATCAGGCCGGTGAAGGCGTCGGTATCGCCCGACGCATTGAAAAACGACTGGCCTTGGGCGGCCATTTGCTGGAACACGAGCTCGGAGGCGGGATCCGGCCATCCCCCACCCCAGGAGCAGCTCACCGCGGCCGCCAAGTTGTCATCCGCGATCTGGCTCAAGATGGTCACCCAAGGGCAGCTCAGGGGGGCTTCGTAAACGTAGATGTTGGCCAAGCCCGGGGCCATCGCCATGGCCATTTCGATATCCAAACTCACTTCCGCGTCGCCGTCACCGGGCGTGCCCACGCCGCCGGCCACCGCCACATTGGTCAAATTCACTCCCGGCAAACCGGTCGCACTGGCATAGGCCGCGATGTCGCTCGCGTAATACCCGTCAAATTCCACCAGCGCCACACTCTGACCCGCCCCGGTCAAAGTCCCGCCCGGGATATAGGCCTGGCGGAAATCATAACCCCGGTAGGTGCCGCCGGGGCCGGACCCGGTCCGGGGTTGAGCGCGACCGGCCACGGCCGGGGAAGGCGCATGGAGCCGGGGCTGCGGCCGGCTGTACGTTTCCAACCCGCTGATGTGCAACACCGGCACGTGCAAGTTTAACGCGGGTTCACGGTCGGGGGCGAAGAAGGTCCGTGCCTGGCTGGGATGTTGATACCGGTGGAATTTGACATGCAGGGCGCCGGCCACCGCGCGCGCGGTTCCGGTGACCGAGAGGATGCGCCGGTTGCCGTGGCGGGTGGCGACCGTCAAGCCATTCGTGCGGGCAAACTCCGCCACGGCGGCCAGATCTTGTTCGGAAGCTCCATACCGGGCGGCAAATTCTTCCGGTAAAAGGTAGTGGCGGTAACGGGGGCTGGCGGGATCCGCCAATTCCCGCAGCGTGGCGTTCAAACCGGCGGGATCCCGCCCGGGCAGTGCAATGGCCAAGCGCAGGGGGGTGGCATCCTCCACCGGGCCCAAGGCGGCGAGGCTCCGCACAACCGGCGGTACATGGGGAGTCAGGGCCGTTCTTAATTCCGCGGCGGCGGCGGGACGGGACAAGCCCAAGGTGACCAACAAAACCAAGCTCGTGGCAAACTGATTGGCGGACATAATTTAAGGTGATTTCGGTAACCGCTTGTATCGGTTAACATTTTCACCAAGCAATCCGCAGACCAAAATTTGTCAAAATTCAAACTTCCCCACGCTGCCGCCGGCACCGGGCCCGGGAGACATTCCACCCCGGACGAACCTAGTGGTGATAGCGGCCGGCAGCCGGTACGCGCATGCCCTCGAAGGGGGGGCGCTTAGGGCACCACCAACACCGGCGCCCAGACATCTGTCGCCACGGTGGTATTGGAACCCGAGGTGCTGAAGAAACCGATGGTGGCATTGGCGGCAATCGGCACCGTCGCGGTTCCCAGCGTCGTCCAAGTGGAGCCGTCCGGCGACAGGGCGGAAGACACCAAGTTGCCGGTGCGCACCAAGCGCAACCAACAGTTGGGAAGCGCCACGGTGGTGCCCACGGTGGAAGTGGGATTCGCGCCCGTG
>CAIYZC010000805.1 GCA_903930565.1 uncultured Pedosphaera sp. | reverse complement strand
GCTTCATTTACGTCAGCAGGTTCGCCAAGCGCCGCTCCAGAATGTCTGCCACCGCCACCGCCACCATGGGGGCGTGCCTTTGCTCCGGCACGACTGAGCATGATGCGCCCGGGTGGGACCCGGTCCGGGACGCGGGTGCCGAATAGCATAGCGTCCACCTCCGAAGCAAGATTGCTCCGCACCTGTTTGCCTTCCATCTTGCATTGCGAGTTCATGAAGATCCAAAGGTTGCCGGCGCCAACTCGCCAGGCACAATAATGTTGCATTCGTTGCCGCTCCACGATGACGTACAGTGCGACACCCGGGCGGCGCAGTCAAGCCAAAGTTCCCGGCCGGCGCGGGGCAGCGGAGCGAAGCGCCATCCTGGGCGTAGCGCCAGACGCACCGCTGCCGGCGGCTGCCGGAGGGTCTGAACCCAAAGCTTGGGCACTCGTTCACCCTCCCAGCCGACTTAGCAAGACTACTTCTCACCCACGAAAATCCTAGAATATCCCATTTTTGAAATCCATTGGCGGGGACGATAACTGACCTTGCCTCCTTGCCTCCCGCCTCCCCAGCCCCAAACCGGCTTTCGGTGGTCGCGGTGAGGCTCAAAAGCCGGCGTGCCCTGTTCGCCCATGGTTTGCAGTGGCGTACCCAGCCTCAATTCATGGGGGGAACTCCAAGCTGCGGGCAGACCGACACAACCCACTTTGGGGTTGCGGGGACAAGGTGCCGGGAACCCAAGGTAGCGCCCAAAGCGGCGCAACCATTGGGCTATGGGCACAATCCCTTTGGGATTGGTGGGGCACATCCGCGGGGGCGCACGGGCGCGCTGGGTAGCCAAAGCGCGGTGGCTGGAATGAAAAAGGCTTCGCGTTCGTAGTGCCTCCAAAATTCCAGCCCGCTGGTTGCAACATGCTACGAGCTTTGTTCGGATACAACCCGCGGGTGTCCTCCAAAGCGGACGCATCCCGGATTGGCAGGTTGCGATCCATCACGTTTTGGAGTTTTGCGCGGTTCACGGCCCCCTCTGCATCCATGCCGGATGCGCTTTCGACTGAGAATCAACCCAACTTGTATTCGCCCGGCCCAAGCGCGCCGGGAGTTGACAAGGCTTTTCTGCGTCCGATCACCAGTCCTGAGTTTTGCCCGAAGTCGCCGGCAAAGTTGAACTCAAGTTGGGTTGCCCTTTGGGCTGTTCCCTCTGCGGCGGGATAACGGGGCGGGTTCTTTCATTGCTCCGGCTCTAAACCGGAAGCTCCCGCAGCCTTGAACAACCATCGAAGCGATCCCCACGGGAACGGCCAAGCATCAACCTCGACTGCCACGAGAAAATGAGCGCAATCGTCGAGCGCTTTAGCATCCCACCAGATCCATTGCCGGTTGTTCGTTTCCATCCAGTAAAGCCAACTGTCAAGCGACCAATTCTTCTCGATGTCCGCTCTTGTTTGATCGTCCGGAGAAAGTTCCTTCCACCAAGCACGCCACCGTTCCGCCTGTTCCGGAGTCATCGGTGACGTGCATGCCGAGGTAGACCATGCCCGCCACAAGATCAAATATTGGTCCCCAATAAATCCCTCGCCGCCATCATGGCCGCTGATGAAGGATTGGTAATGCGACGGCAACACGCAGCCGAAGTGATTTTCGATGGCTTGCACGGTTGCAGCTGAGCAGGGGCCGTTGGCCGCGATGGTTTCAAGGTAACCGTCGATAACGTTGGTCATATCGGTTTTGCCTGGCGCAAATAACCCTACGAATACCGGCGGGTCAACCGGCCTGCGAGGCGGAGGGAAACTGCGAAAGGTCACAGCGATACGGGGCGGGAGGAGGTTGGATTTGTTGGCTGGGAGGATTGGCCATCGGGAGACTGCCAGACACGGCAGGCCGGAGGACTGACCGCCCCACAGAGCAGAAGCCTGGGTTTCGGGATGTGGCGGCGAGATTTTGGCGAGGGGGCGGGCTCGGGCAATCGGCCGCGACCCCGGGCTGCGATCCCGCTGGGATCGGGGGCACTGGGATGGGTTTCCGGGGGGGTCGCGGTGCTCAACCCCCGGCTACACGCTGAAATCCCTCCGGGATTTTGGGACGGGCGCGAGTGCGTCCTCGTATGCGACGCTATCGGGGGGGGTGGGTGGACTTTATGGACTGGATGGACCGGATGGACGGTGGGGGCCGGGCGAATTCGGGGCGGTGGAGCACGGGAAGGCGCGCCCATGGAGGAGACCCGGAGCGGGCGAAATAGTGTAGTCTGGGACGGAGTTCCAGAACCAAGTCAAATCTGGCCAAGTCCGGCAGGGACGGGCCAAGGTGAACGGTGGCACGGCGGCAAGAATGCGTGCCAATGCGGGCGAATGGTTTGGAGCGTCCCTCCGGGACTCGGAATCGACGCAACCAAAATCCAGGGGTTTCCGCGGTTGGCGGGTGTCGAATCCCGAATCTCCGACCGAAGGTCAGTCCGCAATTTCAGCACTTCGCAGTCCGGCCACTTCATGGTCCGAGGCGGAGCGCGCGCCGGTTTGCGGTTGGGCAATGGGCTTGCCGGCGCGGCGGGGGGGTCTAAACTCCGCGGGCGATGTTGAATTTGAGCACTTTGAACCCGCAGCAGCGGCAGGCGGTGGAAACGCTG
>CAIYZC010000804.1 GCA_903930565.1 uncultured Pedosphaera sp. | reverse complement strand
GGGCAACAAACCATGGCGCTGCAGCTCATGGGAATAGAACTGCGCCAGCCCCCGCGAAGCCTTTCGCAGGTTGAAGCACAGGCAATTTTCCATCGCCAACAAATCCGGTTTCGTCGCCACTGATTGTGTATATGCACTACGCACCGCGAAAACGCAAACATTATTTTTTGGCGCTGCCAGGACTTTTGTTGATGGCTGGCCCACCACCACGATGCTTCGCACTCCCGCCGACAATTCCCGGAAACAACTTCGGAACCGAAACGGTATAATGCCGGGTGGAAACGATGTCGGCCAAGGGAGTGATTCTGAAGCAAAACAATGGCTTGCATCGCAGCGGGTCCCGCGCCAGGAGTGGGTGAGCAGCACGGCCCGGCCGGCAAGAGCGACGCGCGGCGGCGTGATGCAGGCCTGGGCTTTTTCATTTCCCCAACTTCACCCGGGCCAGGTAAATCCCCGTCCGACCTTCATGCGACGAATAATAACTCACCCACAGTTCCCCCCGGTAAATCACCATGCCCGGGTAGCTGCAATCCCCACCGCTCGGAAGAATCAAATCCGGCTGCACGGCTCCCGTGACCGGATCCATCCGCCCCACAAACGTTTTGCTGTCGGCCCATTTGTCATTCCGATACTGGCGGCCACTGGCGAGCATCCCGTCGTGGTCCAAAATCAGGAAATTCGGCCCGCCAATTTGCATTCCCACGGGAACCCAATGCCAATCCCGGTAGGGCGCCGAACTGCGGCCCACCCAGGCCTGTTTATCCCCGGCATCGCGACGGACCAACGCCCCACAATCGCCATTCGGAAGAAACCGGAGGGTCGCCTCATTGGGTTGGCCCGGCACCGCCAAATTTGTCACCAGCCGGTAATCGCGGCCATTCCCGCTCACCAACAGCTTGATACCGTTGTCGGAATAAGCGATCCCGTAGGCCTGGCCCTGATGCCAGGTGACTCGCCAGAGCCAATCGCCTTCCGCGGCGACTCGTTGCAGCGAGGTCCACTGCCGGCCATCCGGCGAAAAAGCCACCCGCGGCTGCCGTCCCCGGAGTTTCCCCCCCGCGTAAACCGAGCCCCCGGCCAGCAGCATGAGACGCTGATCCGGCGTGATGGATAGTTTGGGATCGCGCAAATCCACCCCGGATTCCGTGAGCAAAGCGGCGGATTCCCACCGGGTTCCATCGGACGACACCAACAATCGGATCTTCCCATCCCCCCGCCCCACATGCCCGTCGCTCTCGCGAAAAGTGCAAAACCACTTTCCCCGATAACGAATCAGATCGGTAAACGCGTTGTGCGGCGCGGCATCCCAGATTTTCCCGCCGGCAATCAGCGTCGGTGGTGCCAGGACCACCGGCGGGTGGACGCGACTCTGACAACCCGCCGTCAGCAACCCGACCAATGCCAGAATTTTGAACAGGTTCATGCCCAAGCCTCACTGCGTTCGCTCAAATTTCGTTTCCAATTCCCGCGAAGCCTTGCGCAGGTTGAAGCCCGGGCAATTTTTCATCGCCAACCGATCCGGATTGGTCGCCACGTTTTGTGTATATGCACTACCCATCGCAAAAAGGCAATCCCACTTTTTCGCCGTCCGCGGGGCGGGACGGGACGCGCGTCAGCCGGGGGGTGCTGCCACCCGGATCGGAATCCGGACCGGGGCCAGGTCGCCTTCAAGGTTTCACCGGGGGCGCGTCTTTCCAGCGGGATTCGGACGCGGGGCGGGTGGTGCGGAGTCGGGCCGACACTTGCTCCGCCGCGGCGAGGACGCGCAGCACGTTGGCACCGGCGACTTTGGCCAGGTCCTCGTCGGTCCAGCCGCGGCGCAGCAATTCCGCGAGCAAGGCGGGGTAACATTCCACCCCGGTGAGACCCCGCGGGGTGCTGTTGATGCCGTCGAAATCCGAGCCCAGTCCCACATGCTCCACCCCGGCGACCCGGCGGATATGGTCCACGTGATCGGCGACCTGGGCCAACGTGACCACCGGTTCCGGGTTATGCTTTTCCCAAGCCAGGAGCGCGGCTTTCGCCCGCTCCGGTTGACCAATATACAGCCCGGCGAAGGGCGGGGCGTTGTAGCGCGCTTGTTCGGCGGCGCGGTCGGCGTCCCACTGGTTTTGGGCGGCGGAGACATAACCGGGCGCGAAATTGACCATCACCACCCCGCCCTTTTGGGCCACCAGCCGAAGCAGGTCGTCGGGGACATTGCGCGGGTGGTCCACCAGCGCCCGGGCCGAGGAGTGGGAGAAAATCACCGGGGCTTCACTGACCGCCAGGGCGGCAGCCATGGTTTCCGGGGAGACGTGGCTCAGATCGACCAGCATCCCGAGCCGGTTCAGCTCCCGGACCACTTCCTTGCCGAAATCGGTCAAGCCGTGGTGGACGGGCGTATCGGTGGCGGAATCCGCCCAACTGGTGTTCCGGGAATGCGTCAGCGTCAGGTATCGTGCGCCCAATTCATAGTACTGCCGCAGCGTGGCGAGGGAGTTGTTGATTTGGTGGCCCCCTTCGACGCCGATGAGGGAGGCGATTTTGTGGGCGCGATGGATCTCCCGCACCTCGGCCGCCGTGGTCGCCAACTGGAAGTCGGCCGGGTAGCGGGCGGCCATGCGTTTGACCAGGTCGATTTGTTCGAGCGTGGCCTGTACCGCGTCGCTGCCTTGGAGGGTCACGGGCACCCACACCGACCAAAACTGACCACCCACGCGCCCGGCCCGCAGGCGGGGAATATCGGTCATGAGGGGTGGCACGCCGTTGGTGGTGGCGAGGCGGGTTTGATCCGCCGCCAGGTCGATGCGGCCGAAGCTGCCTTGAGTGCGGTTCTGCAGTTGCTCGGGCAGATCGTTGTGGCCGTCGATGAGCGGCGTGGACGCGAGCACGTGGTCCACGCGGGCCGCGAAACTGTCCTCCGCCGCCCACCCGCCACTGGGGGCGGACCAAATCAGACTCCAGGCGAAAAGCAGGCGCGCCGGCCGGAACACGCGGGCGGCCAAAGTGGATAGGCGCGGTTGGCTGAAAGCAGGGGCGGGTGGGATTGGCATAAGCGGAGTTGGTTGGGTCGCGGCTGCGCTGGGGTCAGTCTAGTCCGCCGGCCGGCGGGTGACAAACGCTTTTGCGGGGAGGAGCAAAGGCCGGCCTGGAGCGCGGCCCAAGCGCGGCGGACTTGATTTGGCAAGCGGGTCGGGGGAATACTCAAAGCCATGAAATTTCATCCCCTCCGCGCCTGGCGCTTTGGTTGGCTGCTGTGGCTGTTGAACGCGGGGGCCCCGGCTTTGCTCCGCGCCGTGCCGGAAAACGCCCCAACCGCCAGCCCCGAGGTGACGGCG
>CAIYZC010000803.1 GCA_903930565.1 uncultured Pedosphaera sp. | reverse complement strand
TGGTTGAAAAAGGTGGGGAAATCGGTGTTGCCGGGCGCATTGGTGACCCCCACCAAGACGGTGGCGCCGTTGGTTTTGACGACGCTGAGTTGGAGGTAGGCGCCGGGGGTGGCATTGGTGCCCGCGAAGCATCCCTGCAGGCCCCAGGCGATGGAATCCAGGAAATTCGGGCGGCTGCCAAAGAGCGCGGTCGTCAAGGGCACGCCCCCGCTGGTGGTGACGGCCATGGACACCGGCAGGCTGGCGCCGGGGGCGAGGGTGTTGGTGGCTTGCAATTCCACGCGGTCGCCGTGGGCGATGGCGGCCATGCCCGTGGCGCCCGCGACGGCATTGAGGGCGGCGGTGAGGCCGTTGGCCACGCCGGCCAGGGTCGCCCCCGGCGGCACGGTGTAGAAAACCGTGCGCCCGCCCAACTGCACGCCAAGCTGGTTGCCGGCGGCGGGAGCCAGGTTGGTCAGCGTCTGAAACCAAAGGCCGTCCACGTACAGATCTACTTTTTGCAGGGGGCGTTGCGGGTCGTGGGCGAGGAATTGCAAAGCCAGGTTCGTGCGGCCGACCAGCGGGGCGTTGGCGGGGAGGGCGGACCAGGCGCCCGTCCCGGGCAGGGCGAACGGGGCGGCCAGCGGCTCGCCCATGATCGTGCCCTGATAGGGGTTGGTCACGCTTTGGTAGTAGCACTCGGCCAGATTAAAGCCGCGGGCTTGGTAGAAGTAATTCTGCGGGTCGGGAAATTTGTTGGGGTAGTTGCACGGCTCGGTGACGGTGCCGTAGCTGCCGGCGGCACCGGCGGCCAAGGGGATCAACTGGCTCGTCTGCCCCGCGTTCTCAAACAATTGGCCGGCGAAGGAGGTCAGGCTGTCGGCGAGGGCGCCGGGGCGGAAGGTGCCCGGGGAAAGATCGTAGAGGTAGAGGCCGGTTTCGAGGCCCAGCAGGTTGGTGAGGCCGAGCGGCGAATCGAGATTCGTGCGGACGACGGAATAATTGCCGCGCAGGCGGGTGTTGAAGACGGTGTTGTCGAAGGCGAAAAAGCGGATATTGCGCACATAATCCGAACTCTTGGCCAGCAATACGGTTTGGGCGGGCTGGGCGCCGTCGCTGCGCACGCCCTGATCCACGATCAGTTTGGCCTGCGCCAAATTGCCCGCAGTGACGAGCGTGGTGAGAAAATAAGTCCCCGGGGCGGCCAGGGGCGGGACCGAGGCGAAGGGGAGCTCCGCGGCGGCGTAGAGGTTGGTGGAGGTGAGGGCCAGCGAGCACGGCGGGTTGGTATCCGGTTGGAAACCGTAAAAGAGGGCGCAGGTGGTGGCGTTGTCCCCCAGCCCGGGGGCCGAGACCCGGTACGGGAGGTCCATGGAGAGGAAGACGTACTGGATTTGGTTGGTCAACTGGCGGGCGGAGAGGGCCGCGAGCAGGGGATTGAGCAGGACATTGGTGAAATCGGCGGGCGACCATTGGACGTTGCCGCCGGTCCAATTGACGCGGAGGAAGTTCCCGGGCGGCACCTGGCGCTGCTCCTGATAATAATTCCCGAGCTGCACCGAGTTGGTGCTGGCTTGGTTGACGACGATGAGGACGTTGGCCGGGCCACCACCGGCGCGCGCCGCCGGGACGCCGCCCACGCCGGGGAACAGCAGGAGACCGATGATGGGAAGGAGCCGCAGAATCCGCTTCATGCGCCAAAAATGCCACCGGCACGGGGAGTTGTAAAGCCGGCGGCCACGGGGCGGGCACGCCGATTCATCCAGCAAACCAAGCCGGCAGGAATTGGCGGAGGGGATTTATGCAAACGGAACAGGTCGGCCAGCGACAAGCCGGGCGCCTTGGGCCCACCGGCGGGGCCGCTTGCCCGCCTTGGACGACTCTGGGATTTGCGGGGTGCGGCGGCGGGGAACGCGAAGACGCCGTTTGCTGAGTCGCCGAATCGAACCGGTCCGCCCATCCTCCAATCGCCCGGAAACGCTGGAAAACGAGGCTGATTGAGCGGATGGCGGCGTCCCACCAGGGCCGGAAATCCGCGGCGTTCCCGATTCGGCGCGGCGGGAATGATCGGGCGACCGGCTGCCGACGGGCGCCCCGACAGCGGAACTGCCTTCCGCACTCCACAACCTGGAGGTCTCCCGTTGCCGTCAAAGGGTCCGTGAACCGAGGGTTCAGAACGGTTCACGGGGGCATTTATGGACGGGATGCCATTGCCACCAGATTTACTTGGCGACGGCGGGCGGCGCGGCGGCCAGGGGCAATTGGTAGGCGGCGGCTTCCTGGGAATTGCGGACGTAGAGGCGGTCGCCGACGACGACGGGATGATTCCAAGTCTTGCCGGTGAGCGCGGAAAAGGAGGCCACTTCGACCGATTCGTTCCCCTCCGCGCGGAGCAGCACCACCCGGCCGTCCTCGGCGGCGATCAGCAACAGGCCGGAGTTTTCGAGCAACAAGACCTGGCCCTGGCCGTAGCGGCCGCCGCGCCATTTGCGCTCGCCGGTTTTGAGGTCGATGCAGGAGAAGAGGCCGCCATCAATGCCGAAGGCAAATCCTTGATACGCCACGAGGTCCGTGAAATCCGGCTTGAGGCTGCGCGAGGTCCACAACTCCCGCGCCGCGAGGCCGCCTTTGGTTTTGGTGAGGCGGATGGCCCGCGTGCCGGCACTCATGCCGGTGGGCAGGAGGACGGTGTCGTCGCCAATGACGCAGGGTTGCAGCGCGCGGTAATTCATGAACTTCCATTCGTAGTTCAACCCGACGGAGCCATGGGCGGGGTCGAGGGCGACCAGGCCGTCGTTCGAGAGCATGAGGATCACTTCGCCGCCGAGCAGGGTGCTCAATTGGGGGGAGCTGTAGGAATCATTGCCCGCGGCGGCGGACCAGCGCAATGCGCCCGTGGCGAGATCAAACGCCAGGACGCCCTTCCCGTCGGGACCACCGGCGAAAACCACCACCACGTCGCCGACGACGAGGGGCGAGGCGGCAAAGCCCCACATGGGCGCCTTGCGGCCGGCGACGGTGGTCAAATCCTGTTTCCAGACCACTTCCCCCGTGGCGGGATTGAGGCGCTGGAAATTGCCGGTGGCGCCGGTGACGAACAAGCCGCCGCGGGCGAGGGTCGGAGTCGCGCGGGGACCGGGGCCGCCGAGCGGATCGTCCAAACGCGCCGCGAGCTGCTGCTGCCATACTTCGGCGCCGGTGCCGGCGTCGTAACACACGACGGTTTCCCGCGGGCCGCGCTGCTCCTGCGTGAAGAGCCGTTGCCCCCCGACGGCAAAGGAAGACCAACCGGGGCCGACGGGGATTTTCCACAATTGCCGGGGCGGCTGGGCGGCCCAATTGGTGGCGATTTGGGGCCCGCGGGAATGCGCGGCGCGGTCGGCACCGCGGAACCCGGGCCATTCGGCATTCGTGACCGCCCCGGCGGACGAGACGGTGGCGGAAAGAGCCGGGGGGGCGGCGGCCGGACGATTAGGTTTTGCCAGCAGCAAGTCCTCCGAGGAGGGAGTCCAACGCCAATGGGTGCCGAGGGCGTAGCCGCCAGTCATGCCTTCGTTGCGCAGCAGCAGGGAGAAACCGAAGCCGGCGAACGTGAGGAGCAAGATGCCTCCGGTTCGCGGAGCCGGTCGTTGGAGACGAAGGGCCGCCGCGCCCAGGGCAAACAGCACCATCCCCATGGGCAGGGTCAAATAGGTCGTCCCCGGGCCGCGCATGGTCGGGTCCACGAGAGTGACCACCGCAATGAGCGAGCCGATCACACCCAAGAAACCAAACAAGCGCTCGCGCCAGGTGGCGCGGCTGGCGAGCACCCACCAAAGCAGCAGGAGCAAGCAGGCGAGCAGCGGACCGAAGACCGCAATCATCCAATACTGCGACAGGCCGCCTTCCAAAAACGAGGGGCCAAAACGCATCAGGAACATCAGCACAACCAACAGCACGGCGGGCCAGGTGCGCAGGGGGCGGAACGCCGGGGCCGGGGTGGCGGCGCCGACGGCGGGATTGGACTTTTCCAGTTGATCACTCATAAAGGCGGTGGTTTGGGTTGAAAGGGTGAACGCCGACCGAACGCCCGGCACCGATAAGGCGGCGCTGAGCCAAGGCAGGCTTTGGGCTATTTCATGCCGACTTCGCAGCGCACGCCCGAGGTTATCCGGCGATCCGGCGCCCCAAGATAACGCAAGCCAACGGGGTGGCAAGTCCCTGCGGGCGGACCGAAAGCAGCCAGCCGGACCGCACGCCGGGACGCCGTAAGGCTGCGAAGGGGAGGAGAAGCACAGGGGCAAAATTAATGGCCGTGAAGCCCACCACCTGGTAATACTATAGTTTGACCCCCTTGGATGGATTGACCCCGGATGGAGGAATTAATGGCCGTGAGGCCCACCACCTGGCAATACTATAGTTTGACCCCCTTGGATGGATTGACCCCGGATGGAGGGATAGCGCCAGAAGGGTGGCGGTGAAAGGCGACCGGCGGAGGGGAAGGCGGGCGGATATTCCGCGCGTCCGGGGTGCCTAACCCAACCGGGTGCGGAATTCGCGGCAGGCGACGGCGATGTCGGGGGCGTTGAGGATGGCGGAAACCACGCAGATGCGGCGGGCGCCGGCCACGACGACGGCGTCGAGCGTCTCCAGATTGATCCCGCCGATCGCGAACCAGGGCAAGCGCACGCAGGCGGCCGCCCAACGCACGTAATCCAAGGTGACGGGGTGGGCGGTGGGTTTGGTGCCGGTGGCGTAAACGGGACCGATGGCGATGTAAGCGGGACCGGCGGCCAAGGCGCGGGCGGCCTGAACGGGCGCGTGGGTGCTCAGGCCAATAGCCGGTCCGCCCGTG
>CAIYZC010000802.1 GCA_903930565.1 uncultured Pedosphaera sp. | reverse complement strand
CGCTGACCGGCATGTCAATTCTGCTTGGCCTTGGCCGCCTTCCAAGCGGTGGGCGTCAGTTCGGCGACCCGGTTGATGTGCCAGCCGCCGAGCTTGGGCAATACCTCGGTCAGGTATTCCCTCAGATGGATGTCCAGGCGACGGCAGGTTTCGATGATCGACGCGATGGCCGCCACTTTCGGCCCGGCTTCCGCACTCCCCAGGTGCAACCAGTGCTTGCGACCGAGCGCCAGTGGGCGCCATGCCGCCTTCGCACCAGTTGTTGTTGATCTCCACCAGGCCGTTCTGCGAATAGAGCGGTGTTTTGGTTTGCGGTTTTCGAAAGGCTTGGACGGGCCACCTCTCCTCGGCCTTCTCCCCAATGGGGAATGGCGGAGAGGGTGGGGCGGCCAGCGGGCGGGTGGTTTTGACGGTCCTGGGAGTCGGAGACTCCCGGATACGGCAGGTCGGAGACCTGCCCCACGGGGAAGCGGCGAGCGGAGTTGTGGGTGCCTGCGATGGGGAGGATTGTCGCGCCCAATTCAGGGCGCCGGCCCATGGGCTATGATCTGGTGGCCTCTTGGGCCACGTGGAGGCGGGGCGGGGGCGGTTCGGTGGGCATGGGGGATGAACGGAGTTGGGCGGTGGAGCGGAGGGGGCGAGGTCAGAGTCTCCTTACGTCGTCTCCTACAAGGAGATGTTGGGTGGTGGTTGTTGGTGGTGTGTTGTCGGTAGTAGTTAGGAGGGTGCCGCCGGTGGGGCGAGGGTGTGGGATGGGGCCAAATTTGAGTCTCCTTATGTCGTCTCCTACAAATGGATGTTGAGGTGGGCGGTGGGCGGGTTTTGATGGTTATTGGCCGGGGTTCCGCCGCCGCCTCCGGGGCGGTGATACAAAATGGAAGGCCACCGGTGGTGTTACCACCGGCTTATTTCCGTAAACCCTCCGGGTTATGGGAGCGGACCCGGGGCCGCACGTTCGGCCGTGCTGCCCTGGGTTACGAGCTGGTGGCCTTCTGGGCCACGTGGAGGCGGGGCGGGGGGTGGGGCTGGAGGGCAAGAAACCCAGGGCGGCTTTTGCCGTCCTGGGTTTTGCTTTTGATGGTCGTGGGGCGATGGTGCCCGACTTGCGGAAGCGTGGGCGCCGAGCGCGGTGACGGCCGGCTGCGCACTGCCCTCTACTCCCACTGCCGAATGCCCACGGCCGCGGATTACTGGAACTTGTCTTCGGTCTTTTTGGCGGTGGATTTGGCGAGGGCGGGGTTGCCGGGTTTCCAGAGTTGGAGCTCGTGGATGGACCAGAAGAGGCCGTCCACGGAGCCGGTTTGGGTGATGCGGATGTACTTGGCGGTGGCGGCGGGGAAGAAGATGTCCATGACGCCGGGACGGCCTTTGCCGGTGATGACGGGTTGGCCCCAAGAATGGCCGTCGGTGGAGAGTTCGACTTTGTAGCCGCGGGGGTAGTCCTGCGGGGATTTGACGCTGTCCAAGCGGAGCCCGGCGACGGGGGTGGGGGCGGGGAGTTCAATCTGGTACCACATGCCGGGGGTTTGGGAGGCGCCGGTGTCGAAACGGGTGTCGGAGTTGCCATCGAGGGCGGCGCGGGCGGTGTCCCCGCGGTGGCTGGCGGTGACCTTCCACGCGGCGCGGTCGGGCAGGGGCTGGGGCAGGGCGGCGGTGAGTTCTTCCAGGGTCCAAGGGGTGGTGCGGTCCTTCAGGTAGGCGCGGACGCGGGCGACTTCGGCGGGTTCGATCAGGGAGGCTTTTTTGCCGAAGCGGTTGCGGACGTAGGAGAGGACGGCGGCGATCCATTCGTCGTCGTTGCTCTCCATGGGGACCATGAGGGCGCCGTAGGTCTTGCCATTGACGGGGCCGGTGAGGCCTTTGAGGACGACGGAGATGGGGGCGTCGGGGAGGCCGGTGATGGTCTTGGAGGTGGTGAAGGGCGGGGCCATGGTGACGCCGGGTTTGGCGCCGACCATGGGCATGCCTTTGCCATCGGGGCCGTGGCAGGAGAAGCAGAGTTCCTTGAAGATGAGTTCGCCACGTTCCAAGCGCTTTTTCTCGGCGGCGGTGAGGTTTTGGCCGAAGTCCACGCCGGGGTGGAGGAGTTGGGCGCCGATTTCATGCACGCCGCGGGCGGGGTTGGCGGCGGTGGCGCTTTCGACCAGGGCGGCTTCATCGGGCCACTTCAGGAGGTGGGCGGTGAGGAGGACCTGCATGACGACGTTGGCGTCCGGATCTTTGACGAGGGCGGTGACGTCGGGGACGAGGGTTTTGTGGTCCTGTTTGTAAAGGGTTTCGGAGGTGCGGATGGCGGCGATGCGGACTTGGGGGTGGGCGTCGTGCAGTTTTTCGCGCACCAATTCCGGGGTGAGGGCGCCGAGGCCTTCGAGGGTCCAGAGGGCGTGGATCCGGGCGAGGTGGTCGGCGTGGTTTTGCGCCAGGCGGGTGAGG
>CAIYZC010000801.1 GCA_903930565.1 uncultured Pedosphaera sp. | reverse complement strand
TCCCCAATAGATTCAGGGGTTTCATCCAGTAGTGTTCGGCAAGCCGTGAGCTTGCGGCCGGATTTGACCCGGTGGTGCGGGCAGGGCGGCGGCGGCACCGTGGTGGCCATTGCGACTGGTGTTCGCTTCAAATTGCCGTTGGAATGCGGGCAAAGCGTGGCCGTGGGCGACGTTTGAAAAAACGCTCCCGGGGCAACCGCTCAGCTTTTTTCCAAATTTAGTTCGGCGAAAAGTTCCGTTTCGGAGACAAAGCCGAGAAAATGGAGTTGAATCGCCTCCATCTGCCGCTTGTTGGGGCGCGTGTGCGTCCCCAGCATCAGCAACAAACTGGCGATCAAGGCGGAATAGAGCAGGATGGTCACCCCTGCTGGCGACTCCGCCAGCCAATGCCCGCAGCCCAGGATCATCTTGAACCACTTGAAGAAGACCTCGATTTGCCAGCGGTAGCGGTAGATCAGGCCGATGATCTCCGCCGGCAAATCCAGCCGGGTGGTGATCAGCAGAAAGACTTTGCCCGCGGCGTGAATTTCCACCACGCGAACCTCCGGACTGACCGCCCCCGCCCCCAAACGTTCCTGCCGGTCGGAAACCACCCCGGCGGCCACGTCGGCCGGGGTCAACGGCCGGGCCGGACCGACGGGGGTGCGGACAATGTTGGCGCAGAGGCGCAGGACAAAATCAATCTTGGTCGCCTGCAACTCGGCGAGCATTTGGTGATCCTGACTGAAGTGCCGATCCGCCACATAACAGGTGCCCGGCCGGGCCTTGGCGCGCCAGGTTTGGCGCTCGCACACCTTGCCTGGCGTGATGGTCCAGTCGGCGGGCACATCATCGAAGACGGCAAACTCCAGATGCAATTTGACGGCGCAGCCGATGCCGCAGGCGGGCGTCCAAGTCATGCGGTTGAGGGCTCGCAACGCCGTGCCGTCCACGGCGGTCAAGGCGGCCAGGGCCGCGCGCACCCGGTGGTCGCCGAACTCCGCCCGCCCTTGCGCTTGCGTGGCCAGTTCCCGGAGCACGCCCGCCAGGGCTTCCGGGGCAAAAACGTGTTGCGATTCGGAGAAGGCGGTTTGGGTGAAGGGTTGGGTGCAGACTTCGCGCATCTTGGCAAACCGGCGGCTGGCGCGGCAGAGTGCCCGCATGGATTTGAGGGCCGGATTGAGCAGGCCAAAGAGCAGCAAGCAGAAGTAATCCTCCGCCAGCACCGTGTGGCGGGGATCTTGTTCGGTGGGCGACTTGGGGTTGGTGGCCAGATGGGGCCGCAACCGCGCCCGAAACTGCGCGAGCAGTTTCCAACTCTGGAGTTCGCTTTCTTGCAGCGGGGGCGCGGTGGAGGCCACGCGCTCAGCAGAACGGAAAAGGTTGGCTTGTACAAGTTACGATTGTGTGACGAACTGTGACAAACCCCAACGCAGGAACAAAGTGGGAATGTAGCATAAGCCGTGCCGAACACTACTGGGTTTCATCCATCCGGCATTACCAACTGGCGGCCTTTCTTTCATTCTTGCCACCATGCTTTTGCGCCCGGCGCGCCCGTGCGCCGCTGCGGTTTTCCCCAACCAATCCTAAAGGGATTGTGCCCATAGCCCAATGGTTGCGCCGCTTTGGGCGCTACCTTGGGTTCCCGGCACCTTGCCCCGCAACCCCGAGGTGGGTTGTGTCGGTCTGTCCGCAGTTGGAGTTGTGATGCGTAGGCAACGCACGCAAGATCAGGCCGCCCCGGGGGTGGCGACCGCCAGCCCGCCCAACCGCGCCAAACTCATGTCCCAGACGGGGATATGGACCACCGCGAAGGCATGGAGTGCGGTGTGAACGGAGTGATGCACCGTTTTGTGGGGCACGCGTCACGGAGCGGCGTCGCCATTGAGCCGTGCTTCGCCTACCCCCGGTCTTGAGTTCGAGCCCCATTCCGGCGCGCCGAATCAACGGATCCGCTCGAAAGCGGTGCCTGGCGAGGTTCCAATCGCCCCCAATGCCGACGCCACGCAATCGAATACCTTGGGGCCTTCGGGGCGCTGCGATTTGAGCGATGGTACGGTGATGTGGCGCCCAGCCCGGGAATTCTGTATTCTATGGCTGTGGGCGTGAGTCGTGGTATGGGTTGCACGGGTCGCTGAAGGGACTACAAGGGAAAAAGCCCGCCGGCACAATAATGCGGGCCTTCCCCCTAATGCTGATGGTGGTCGACGCGCGAGCCCTTTTGCGATTCGGAGCCGGGGCGAAAGTATTATGACGTCATGCATAAACGCATGAGCCTGGTTTTAAAAACGGGCACCAAGGAACCAACGCCCTGCGGGCATCCGCCGGGCGAAGAATGCCTGGTTGGATTGCGCCTCAAGCAGTTGGCTGTTTGCCCATTTTTAAAAAGCGACCAAGAGCCGGCGGGAAGGAGCGCGCGCGCGTTTTTGGGCCGGGACGAGAACGATCCCGCGTGGTGGAACCCCGGGTGCCTCGGCGCGCGACGTGCATTTACGTAAGTGACTCCGAGGAGCGGTGGCAGCCGCAAACCTGGAACCGGCGGGAGTTGGGGCAACCCACGATTACCCGGGTTCAATTTCGGGGCTAATTGTTCTGATCGCAGCGGGAGGGTTCAGGGTCACTTCCATTGACTTGGGAGATTTTCGCTGGGCTAAGGTTGCGCTCGGGAGGGAGTTGGCTCAAGCTTGCACGGGTTCGGCGTCACGAGAGGATTCGTCCGCGCGCCAGCATCTTGGAGTGCGGTGTAGCGCAGCATTACCCCGCTTTTGAACTTGTCCCGCCACTGGAAACTCCACGAATTGGTCCCCCCCCGATGGGTCAAGCGAGGCGTTTGGAGCCACGAAATCCGAACCTT
>CAIYZC010000800.1 GCA_903930565.1 uncultured Pedosphaera sp. | reverse complement strand
GTTTGCGCTTAAATAAGGGTTTGCTTTCCTCCCCCGGCAAAGCTGCAAGCGACGCAAGGCTTCCCGTTTCCCAGCGCTCATGGTTTGGCCGGGGCGTTGGTCGGGCTCCCTGTCACCGCACCCGCCCACCGCTTAATGTTTGAGAACACGAACTCGTGTTCCGATTCCACGCCCCACCGCTCCAGCGGGCGCCAATACCAGCGGGGGTAAAGGCGCGTGCCGATGGCGGTCCGCCGCACCACCCGGGTGCCCAATCCCGCCGGCGAAAATTCATAATCGGCGTCCAGAAACGTGAGCCAATGCCGGCCGGGCAGCGTGGAGCCGGTGATGCGGACCCCCAGGTTGAACGGTGGCCGCCAGTCCGTAACCTCTTGCTCGATGATGCCGCGGTCGAAATAGCAAACCCGGTGTCCCCCCACCGCCGGACGGTCCAATTCACAACGCGTTGAGACCGGCAGACCGACCCGCAACAAAAACGGGCGCGGGCCGTCCAGATGATCCATGCGCGCGATCAAAGCCCACGTCCGTTCGGGGCCGGTCGCCACCGTGGTTTCGGTGGTGAAATCTTCGCGCTGCTGCACGGACCGATGGGGCCGCTCCACCCGGTCCGAGGCGGCCAGGAACAGCGGGCAGAGCAAGAGCAGCAGCAGGGTCGCTTTGTCCGGATCGGGGAGTTGATCGATGAGCCGTCCGCGGACTTGGTAGCCCATGACCGCCCCCACCGCGCCCGCCGCCGCCAACAGGGGTGAGGCCATGACGCAACAGACAATCCCCTCCCAGCCGGTAAACAACAGGATGGACAATGTCGTCAGGCCCGCCGTCAAACAGCAGGCCGTCACGCGCCGGCGGCCGCGCACCACCGCCGCCACGGCGAAGCAGGAAACAAACGGCACGAGCCCGAACAAGACCAAACCCATGGCCGTGCCCGCCCCCGCCATGAGCAGGTAACCGCCGACCTGAAGCGCGATGCCGAGCAAGGTGCCGAAGACCACCCCGCGGTGAAAGTTTTTGCGGTTGGGTTTCGCGGGGGCGGTCGCGGGTGGGGGCGGGTTCATAAGCGATTTAGCAATGAGGCCAATTTATGCCGGGGGTCAAGCCGCGGTTGCCAAGTAGGGCTTGATTTCTCCTTTTCACGTTATTTTCACTGCAAGGAGACGATCATGCCGCGCCCGGATTTCGCAGTGGCCTGCACGAATTCTCGCAACCCTTCGAAATGATCCATGACGTAGCCAAGGCAATCCTCCTTGGCTTCCTTCTCCCAAATCCTTGGATAAATATCCTGCTCCGCGAACTGGGCGGGGTCGGCCGCATCGAACAGCGCCGCCGCATCCACCGCCTGCAGCGCGGCATTAATGAGGGCCACCTCGGCGCCCGTGAAACCGCGGGGACAGCCATACCCGATCTCCTCCTTGATCTCGCGGCCACCGACCTGGATAAAAGCCAAAGGGCCGGTTCCTCCCGACGCGGTTCCCGTGAGGAGAAAGTGGATGCCGTGCCACGCCTTGTCCGCATCGAACTCCGCGGCCTCCCCGGAAGGCTGCCAGGCATCCACCCGCGGTACGGGTGCTTTTGCCCCCAAAAGCCGTGCTAGGAAGCCGGGCTTGGGTGGCGTGGATTCCTCCACTCCGAAAAACCGGCAAATCCGCTTGGGCTCTTGGACCAAAGCTTCGAGGTCATCGTCGCCGACCGCGTGGAAACAACCGATCATGCCCATGTTGTTGTGCTTTCTTAGGGGGTTGAAGTTTGGCGGTGGGATCAGGCGCCCAGCAACCTTCGCCACCACGCCCGGTTCCCGCTTGGTTTGTCCACTTGGACCAGAATCTCGAACGCGTCCTTG
Organism: uncultured Pedosphaera sp.; assembly: GCA_903930565.1. Classification (GTDB taxonomy): domain Bacteria; phylum Verrucomicrobiota; class Verrucomicrobiia; order Limisphaerales; family Pedosphaeraceae; genus CAIXFN01. Next base: position 6,244 of record CAIYZC010000800.1, on the reverse strand, counting down.
GGTTCGCCGGGCAGGTCTTGGTCGTGACGATACCCGGTCAGCGCCGCGGCCACTTCCACCGGAATATCCCAGATGTAATCGACCTTCGGTTCTTCCCCGGCGGAGGCCGTCCGTTGCGCGCTCAGGCGGTCGCGGATGCCGTCAAAACCGGCCGGTGGCCGGCCTTGGATTTGCAGCGCCGCCGCACTTTCACCCGCCTCGTGGTGCAGGGACCAGAGCCGCTCCCCGTCCCGCCATCCCGCCGCGGCGCTGCACATGACGTGTTCCTCGACGAAACACATCACCACGTCGCGGGACTGCGCAAGCTCCCGCAGCACGCGGTCATCGGTGAGTCGCAGGCGGTCGTGTTGGTCCACGATCAGATACCACCCATCCGGCAATTCCGCGCCCGTGATCTCCGCCTCCGGAGACTCTTCGCGCTGACCGGTTCCGCGCAAACCAAAGTGTTCAAGAATTGCCTGCGGCGTGCCGCCCCTGACCGCCACCCATGTCAATGAAAAGCCCATAAGAATACGCTGTTTATTGCCCACCATTTCCTGTCCCCCGCCGCCTTCCTTCCCTGAAAAGCTCCGCGGTTGTCGGTGATTCGTTCGTGCTTCAATCCAACCCCAAATCCTCGATGAACCGGGCCGTTCGGGTTACGGCTTTCGGCGGAACGCCGAGCTGCGCCACCACGATCGCCATCACCCGCTCCCAGACCGTGGTTTCGTCGGGCAGTTCGCCGCGCTTTCGCAAAGCGGCGGTGACGCAATCCGCGAGTTCTCCCACGGTCCGGATCCGTTCGGCCTCCGCGTTCGAAATTTCGATGCGAAACTCTTCTTCCGTCGCGATCATCAATTCGACGCTGTCCAATCCCATGGGTTTTAGGTTTGTTGTTGTGGTGGTCGTGCGCCCCGGAACGCGGTCACGGATTCGCCAGCATGGCGCGCAACTTTTTGGCCTCCTCGGGCGGCAGGGTTTTGAGCAGGAGGCGCATGGTCTCGCTGCCGTGAATCTTGCCCTCCTGCAGGTACATCCAATCGGTGAGATCGTCCTCCGGCAGGGGAATTCGCTGGCCGAACTTCACGGTGCGCACAATCTCCGGACGGTTGTTGATCGTGCCCATGATCCGGCCGTTCTCGCGGGCGATGTCGCTGGTCCAGAAATGTTCGGTCCCTTGCGGGTCGGTGATTTTCACCTTTAGCTCAAAGCCGTTCTCCCCATGCTTTCGCTCGGTGAAAGCCGCCCAAAACTCCGGGAGTGTGCTTCGCGATTTGGCGATCGCGGCCTGCATGTCCGGATCGTCACCCGCCACCAGGGTAACCGGGTCGCGCTTGGAGCAGCCGGTTATCTGGGTGAGCCACAGTCCGAGGAGGAGCAGCAGCGTGATTTTGGCGAGGTAGCGCATGGTTTTTTAGATTGGTTTGTGGTGGCTCAATTCGATCATGTGTTTGGGGGCGACCGGCGCTTGGCTGTCCACCGGCTGGCGAGTTGGGAGGCAACCCAGCTCGCCCCGGCCAACAGAAAGCACAACGGTGCCAGCAAATACCAAGTGTTGAAATAGATGGCTTTCAGCCGAGTGCCGAGGCCGTAGGTTGGCGCCTTCACCGGTCCTTGAATGCGAAAACCCATGCCGGCGGGATAGTAGTGACAGAACGCCCCCACGAAGCGCAGATCCCGGGTCAATGTTGCCACATCTGATTGGTTGGTTTCACTGGAGGTGGTTTGGTAAACAATGCCCAAAGAGCGGAAGTGCTGGATGGCTTCCGCCAAGCCCGGCGAGAACGGCAGCAATTCCTCCACTGTGGGAATATCCTCGTCCTTTTTGTCGTATTTCTCCCGCCATCGCGCCTTGGCTTCATCCAGGTGGTAAAGGCTTCTGTCGATTCCCATGTAAAAATCCGATTCCAAGGGCAAGGCCGTGGGGCCGCACCCCGGTAACGGCAGCAAAATTGTGGCGACGCCGAGGACGCCGAAAACCACCGGCAAGTTGATGGAAACAAACATCTTCCATAGTCGGCTGTACCACCGCGGAAGCGCAGGCGAAAGGGGGCCCTCCGCGGATGTGGGCGTTGAGCTCATGGAAAGGCGGCCCCGGTGGCGGATGGGTTGGCCGAAAGCAGCCCTCGGCCCGCTGGAAGCAGTCGGCCAAAGACCGCGCAGCTCCACCCGCCAATTTCGTGCGTCGTTTTCATCCGGTTCGGCGATTCGTTTAGTTTCCAAAATACTACCGCGCCCAAGCCGCCCAGTCAAACCACCCTGTTCGTCGGACCAATCGGCGCGCCCCGCCCGCCAAGGTTTGCTTGGCGGGTGGCGGGGTGGGGGAGTAGCATCCGGGCCGATGAATTGGCCGGCTGATTATCACATGCACACGCCGCTGTGCCGTCACGCGCGCGGCACACCGTCGGAATACGCCGCCCGGGCGGTGGCGGCGGGGTTGACGGAAATCGGGTTTTCCGATCATTCCCCCATGCGTCGCGACGACTTTGACGATTGGCGGATGTATTTCCACCAGCTCGGGCAATACGTCGCCGACGTGGAGCAGGCGCGCCGCGACCACCCGCACTTGACCATCAGGCTCGCCCTCGAAGTCGATTACCTGCCCGGACAAGAGTCGTGGATTCGGGAACTGGCGGCCCTGCACCCGTGGGATTACTTTATCGGCTCGGTTCACTATGTGTCGGATTCCTGGGACATCGACAACCCCTACAAGCTCTCGGAATGGAAGAAGCGCGATCCGTTCGCCGTGTGGTCCGTGTATTTCGAGCGGCTGACCCAGGCGGCGGAATCGGGGTTGTTCGAAATCATCGGGCACGCGGATTTGCCCAAGAAATTCGGCATCTATCCCCGGGAGGATTGCACCGGCTTGTTCACCCGCTTCCTGGACGCCGTCGCCCGGGCCGGGGTGGCCATCGAGCTGAACACGGCGGGCTTGCGGAAGGATTGCCGGGAGATTTACCCCAGCCCGCAAATCGTGAGGTTGGCCCATGACCGGGGCGTGCCGATCACCTTGGGCTCGGACGCCCATGCGCCGGAAGAAGTGGCCCTGAATTTCGCGGAGGCGCTGGCCCTGGCCCGATCGGCCGGCTACGACCGCACCTGCCGCTTCACCCGCCGCGTGCGGGAAATGGTGCCGCTTTGATCGGTCGCGCGGTCGATTTTCCCCCTTTCCACCCCGCCCAATCCGCTTCATCCTTCCCCACGCTATGGGTATTGATCCGGAGAAACTCAAGAACTTGCACATCGCCCCCGAGGCGAAGCATCGGCCGAGCGGCGCGCTCTGGGGAATTTTTTGCCTGGTGGCGGTCGTGACCGGGGCGGCGGTTTTCTTTGCCTGGCCCCGCGAGGCCGATGCGCATCGGGTGTTCAACGGCGGCTCCCATCCGGCAACCAATAACCCGCCGGTCGCCGCGGCCAAATCGGCCGCCACGCCCACTGCCCCTCCCGCCGCCGCCCCGGCCACGCCCTCGGCGCCCGGCGCCAACAACGCCACCCCCACTGCCACCCCTGGTGGCAAGGAGGTCGTGCTGACGGTGAGCGGCCATATCATCAATCGCGAACGCATCGCCCTCAGCCCGCGCTTCATGGGCACGGTCGCGTGGATCGGCGTGAAAAAAGGCGATCCGGTGACCAACGGGCAAGTTGTCGTGCGGTTGGACGACGCGGAATACCGCGCCCGCTTGCACGAAGTCGAGGGCCGCGCGGCCATGGCGCGGGCGGCGGTGGAACGTGCGCGGTTGGATCACGACCGCATGGTGGTCCTCGCCCGCAGCCACACGGAATCGCAAAAGTCCGAGGACGACGCGCGGCTGCAATTGCAATCCGCCGAGGCGGCATTGAAGGAAATCGAAGGTTCCCGCGAAGTGGCGCAAACCTACCTCGATTGGACGGTCATTCGTTCCCCGATCGACGGCGTGGTCTTGGAAAAGCTGGTGCAACCTTATGAATTGGTGGTGCCGCAAAGTTTCGGCGGTTCGCGCGGCCCGAGCACGGCGCTCATCGCGGTGGCGGATCCCAAGGATTTGCAGGTGGAAGTGGATGTGAACGAATCCGACCTTTCCAAGATCACCATGGGCCAGGCCTGCCGCCTTTCGCCGGAGGCCTACGGCGACCGCAGCTACGTCGGTCGCGTGGCCGAGATCGCCCCGGAGGCCGACCGCCAGAAAGGCACGCTGCAAATCAAGGTGCAGATTCTCCAACCGGACCGTTACCTCACGCCGCAACTCATGGCGCGGGTGGACTTTTTGGCGCCCTGAGCGCCGCTCGCTTTTTATCGCATGAAATTGAACCATGGCCTGCACTTGGCCTATTGCACCAACATCCACCGCGGGGAGGACTGGGCGGAAACGTTCGCCGCGCTGCAAACCCGCACCCTGGCCGTGCGCGGACGCGTGGCCCGCGGCGTGCCCTACGCCATCGGCCTGCGTCTCAGCCGCCAGGCCGCCGTCGAATTGCGCGACCCGGCGACGCTCGGCGAATTCCGCCGCTGGCTCGACCGCCACGACTGCTACGTGTTCACGATCAACGGCTTCCCCTTCGGCCGCTTCCACGGCGGCCGGGTGAAGGAGCAGGTCTACCGGCCCGACTGGACCTCGCCCGAACGATTGGAGTACACCAATCTGCTGTTTGATCTGCTCGCGGAGATCGTGCCCGCCGGCGTGGCCGGGAGCGTCAGCACCCTGCCGGGCTCGTTCAAGGAGTTCATCACCGCGCCGGAGCAGGAGCGGGAAATCCGCCGGCAAGTTTGGGCCTGTGCGGAGCACGTGGCGCGCCTGAGCGAGCGCACCGGCCGCGATTTGCACCTCGGCTTGGAACCCGAGCCGCTGGGGTATTTTGAGACCAGCGCCGAAACCATCCGCTTTTTCGAACAGTTGCGCGGCGAGCATCCGGGCGACGCGCGCCTCGACCGGCATTTGGGCGTGAACTACGACACCTGCCATCTGGCGGTCGAATACGAGGAGCCCGCCGCGGCCCTCGGCGCGTTCCGGGCGCACGGCATCAAGATCAGCAAAATTCACCTAAGCTCGGCGCTGAAGGCCCGACCCTCGGTGGCGGCGCGCGCGCGCCTGGCGGGTTTTGCGGACGACATTTACCTGCACCAGGTTATTGTGCGCACCGCCACGGGCGGCCGCTTGGTCTACCGCGACCTGGCCCCCGCGCTGGCCGACCCCGCGGCGGTGGCGGACGCCGAAAACGCGGAATGGCGCGTGCACTTCCACATCCCCCTGCACAGCCCGGACACGGATTGGTACCGCACCACGGCGGACCATGTGCTGGGCACCTTGGACGCGCTCCGCGCCGACCCGGCGCTGTGCGCGCACTTGGAGATGGAGACCTACACTTGGGAGGTGATGCCGCCCGAAATGAAAAAGGGCGACGTCGTTGATCAACTCACGGCGGAATATGACTGGACCCTGGCCGAACTCAAAACCCGCGGCCTGCTGGGTGCGTAAGGCGGGGCTTACGGCTGCTCCAGCCGCCCGTTGAAGCCGGCGAGCAATACGGCGATGGCGTCGAGATCGGCGGTCTTGGGCCGGTCGTCGCCGCCGCCTTGAAAGCGGTTCAGCATGAGCGCGAAGGCGAGAGGTTCGCCGCCGGCCGTGGTCACGTAGCCGGCCAGGGAAATCGCGGCGGCGAGCGTGCCGGTCTTGGCGTGAACTTTCCCCTCCGCCGCCGTCCCTTTCATCCGGCGGCGCAGGCTTCCGTCCACCCCGGCGATGGGCAGAGCCTCCGCGTAGAGCCGCCCTTGCGGATGCCGGTGCATGAACTCCAGCAGCGCGACGGTGGCGTTGGGCGAAACCAAATTGTTGCGCGACAATCCCGAGCCCTCGTTCAAGACCACTCCCGCGCGCGGCACGCCCGCCTCCCCTAAAAAAGTGCGCAGGGCCCGCAGCCCCGCCGCTTCCGAAGTTTCGCCTTCCCCCAGGGCGCGCCCCTTGAGTTGGTGCATTCCTACTTGGGCCAGGAGCAAATCGGTGTAGAGATTTTGCGAGGGTTTGAGCACCTCCCCGAGCAGGTCGCTCATCGGCAGCGATTCCACCGCGCCGAGCTCGCGCCAATGCGCCAAGTCTGCTGGTTGCACCTCCCGGTCCAGCCAGTTCATCGACCGCGCGCGCCCGCCCACCACGATGCCGTTCCGCGCCAGCAATTCCTGAAACCGCGTGGCGAACCACCCCGCCGGATTATGGATCGCAACGTCGTCGCTGAAGCCCGTGGCGTCGTCCACCACCACCCCGCCCGACACATACACGACATTTTCCCCCAG
>CAIYZC010000799.1 GCA_903930565.1 uncultured Pedosphaera sp. | reverse complement strand
CCGCTCGATCGGACCAGCCGTTATCAACCACCAAAAAACCCCCGAGCGGACAACGGCTCCGATCCCCTTGCCCCCCTCCGCGCCTCCGCGCCTCCGCGCCTCCGCGCGAGACTCGAATCCCCAACCCTACGCACCCACCGAAGGCCAAGCCCATAACCCAATCTCCATCTTCAAATCATGTAAATCATGTAAATCATGTCCAAAACCGATCTTCTCCCTGTCCCTTTGGCCCCCTTCGCGTCTTCGCGGCTTCGCGCGAGACTCCAATCCCCAACCCTACGCACTCACCGAAGGCCCCGAGGCTTCCTCCCCAAAAGCGAAAGCGGCCAAACCCACACCCAACCCAGCGCCCAATCGGTTCCCGGACATCCACCCACGCGCCAGCGTTGTGGAGTGCGGAATGCAGTTCCGCTCGATCGGACAACCCGTCATCAACCACCAAAAACCCCCAAGCGGCTTACGGCTCCGGTCCCCTTGCCCCCCTCCGCGCCTCCGCGTCTCCGCGCGAGACTCCAATCCTCCGATTTACGCACCCACCGAAGGCCCCGCCCAAATCTCCACTCCCCCATCCCCCCTTTAAACCTTGCCCCCCGCCCCCCGCCGGGCGCATGGTGCCCGCCATGTCCAAAACCGCCCCCGCCCCCGCCAACCTCCCGACCATCGTCGCTTCGACCCACGCTTATGAGGCTTGGCTGGCCGGCCAAATCCGCCTGCTCCCGGCCGATCTCCAAGCCAAGCACGAAGCCATGGCCGACAGCGTGTTCCCCTTCCTCCGTGCCACGTTTTACCGTTGGATGCAGTTGTACCCGGTCGTGTGCCCGGCGGCCGCCGCCGCGCCGAAGGTGCTGGCGGTGGGGGATTTGCACGTGGAAAACTACGGCACCTGGCGCGACGCCGAGGGCCGCCTGGTGTGGGGGGTGAACGACTTTGACGAAGCCTATCCGCTGCCCTACACCGTGGACTTGGTCCGCCTGGCAACCAGCGCGCTCCTGGCCCTGGAGGCCTTGCGCAGCGGTTGCACCACCAACGAAGCGTGTGCCGCGATCGTCGACGGCTATGCCACCGGGCTGGCCGGGGTGGGGGACCCGTTCGTCCTTTCCGAACGGCATCCCCTCCTGCGCGACGCGGTGACGAGCCGGGCGCGGGATCCGGTGGCGTTTTGGGCGAAGCTCGGCGCGCTGCCCTCGGCCACCCGCGTGCCGCCGGCGGTCAAATGGTTGCTGCAATCCGCCCTGCCGGAGCCGGACTTGCGCTTCCGGGTGGCCCATCGCCGCGCCGGCCTGGGCAGTCTGGGCCGGGAACGCTTCACCGCCTTGGCGGATTGGCGGGGTGGCAAAATCGCCCGGGAAACCAAGCCGCTCGTGCCCTCGGCCGCGGTGTGGGCGGCCGGCGGCGCCGATCCCCAACTCTATTACTCCACCATCCTGGCCGGGGCGGTTCGCGCGCAGGACCCATTCCTCACCGTGCAGGCCGGCTGGGTGCGGCGGCGCTTGTCCCCCTATTGCAGCCGGATCGAGCTGGCCCAGCTCGCGCGCGGCCATGACCGCTTGAAAATGCTGCGCGCGATGGGTTGCGAGCTGGCGAACATCCACCTGGGCAGCCGTCGGGCGCTGCCCGCGCTGCGGCGGGATTTGGCGGCGCGGCCGGGCAAATGGCTGCGCGCGGCGGCGGAGGCCATGGCGGAGGCGACGCGCCAGGATTGGCGGGCGTGGCGCAAAAGTGTCACCAAAACTTGACCTGGCCAACTTGCTTTTTGGCCGGAATGAGCGAACTTGGTGGGATCAACCCATGCATTTTATGATGGTCGCACGCCACCATCCGCCGTCCCCCGGTCGGCGGGTCGCCCCAATCTTTTTCAGCCTGTTGCTCCTCTTGGGCTGGGCCGCGCCCCGGGCCGGGGCGCAGACCGGTCTGCCCGTCGGCTGGCAGGACCAGGACATCGGCGGCCCGGCGAACCCCGGCTCGGCCGGGTACACCAACGGCGCTTGGACCCTCACCGGCGGCGGCAGCGACATCTGGAACAACGCGGACCAGTTCAATTTCACCGCGGAATCCTGGACGGGTGACGGCACCTTGATGGTGCGGGTGTTGAGTCTCGGCGCCACGGACCCTTGGGCCAAGGCGGGGCTCATGTTCCGCAACGACACCACGGCCGGGGCCGTGAATGTCGCCATCGTGGCCACCCCGGGCAACGGCGTGAGCTTCCAATGGCGCACGACCGCCAACGGCGGCTGCGGCTACTCCGCGATCGGCGGGCTGACCGCCCCGGTTTGGTTGCGATTGTCCCGGACGCAATCGGTCTTCACGGCTTACTACAGTTTGGATGGCAAAAACTGGTCCCAAGTGGGCACGCCGCAGACGCTGGCCATCGGCGGCACCGCCCTGGCCGGGCTGGCGGTGACGGCGCACAACAACGGGTTGCTCACCACCGGGGTGTTCACCAACCTGACCACGCCCAATTTCCCCCTGTTGGGGACGTTCGGGGTGTACCGGGAACTTTGGACCAATCTGAACGCCTCCGTGGGCAACAGCCTGGCCGCGCTCACCAACACCTCGTACAATCCCAACTGGCCGGCCAACCCCGCCGCGGCGTTTTCCCAATACTTGGGCACGTTCGAGACCGCGACGAACACGGGCATGACGAATTACGGCCAGCGCCTGCGCACGTTCATCGTGCCGCCAACCAACGGGGCCTACACCTTCTGGATCGCCAGCGACAATTCCTCGGACCTGTTCCTCAGCCCGGACGAGTACGCGGTGCACAAGACCTTGATCGCCGCCGTGCCGACCTACACCGGTCCGCGCCAGTGGAACGCGACGACGAACCAGCAGTCCGCGCCGCTCAACCTGCAAGGCGGGCGGCGGTATTATTTGGAGGCGATCATGCAGCACACCACCAACAACGACAATTTGGCGGTGCAATGGCAACTGCCGGGCGGGGCTTATGAAACGCCCCTCACCGCCGTGGGGGCGCCCGGAACCCTGCTCGTGCCGAACCAGGGCGCGGACACGCCGGTGGGCATTTACACCTTCCCGACCAATTTCACGGCCAATTCCGGTTCGAACGCCACATTCACGCTGGTGGTCACCAACCAAACGCCCGTGGCCTACCAATGGTGGACCAATGGCGCCCGGCTCGCCACCCCCGTCGGCACCAATTCCGTCCTGGTGGTCACGAACCTCTCGGTCGCGGCGAACAACGGCCAGCTTTACCAGTGCGTCGCCACGAACAGCACCGGCGCCGTGACCAGCGCGCCCGTCACTCTCACCGTCCTGGCCACGCTGCCCGCCGCGGTCACCAACCTGCCCGCGACCGGCGTGCAGGCGGTGTCGGCGACCTTGAACGGCCAGGTGCTCACTCCCGGAACCATCCCGCCCGCCATCACGATTTATTACGGCCCGAACAATGGCGGTACGACCCCCGCCGCGTGGTCCAACAGTGTGCCCCTCGGGGTGCAATCCGGCACGTTCTCTATCCCAGTGTTTGGGCTGGCGACCAATTCGACTTATTATTTCACGGCGGTGTCCTCGAACGCCTACGGGATGGTCTGGGCCGCGCCGTCGCTCTCCTTCACGACCTTGGCCACCCCGAGTCTGGTCGCCCTCTCCACCCTGCACTACGACAACTCCCGCGCCGGGGCCAACACGAATGAGACCATCCTCACGCCCGCCAACGTCAACACCAACACCTTTGGCCGCTTGTTCGGCTACAACGTGGATGGCTACGTCTTCGCCGCCCCGTTGGTCGCCACCAATGTCAACGTCCCGGGCCGGGGCGTGCACAATCTGATGTACATCGTGACCGAGCACGACACGGTCTATGCTTTCGACGCGGACAACTACGTGCCCGTCCCGTATTGGACGAACAGCTTCCTGAACGCGGCGGCGGGGATCACGGCCGTGCCGGGCGGGGACGCGGGGGGCAATGTGCAACCCGAGGTGGGCATCACCGCGACGCCGGTGATCGATCCCGCCACGGCGACGATGTATGTCGAAGCCCGGACCAAGGAAATCGTGGGCGGGGTGGCGACCTACCCGCACCGGCTCCACGCCCTGGACCTGGCCACCGGTTTTGAACGCACGAATTTCAACAGCCCCGTTTTAATCGCCGTCACCAATTATCCCGGCACGGGCACCCCCGGCTACAACGACACCGACGGCAACGGCCACGTGCTGTGGAACGGGCAGCGGGAGCATTCCCGGCCCGCGTTGCTGCTGGCGAACGGCATGGTCTATTTCGCCTGCGCCTCGCCCGGCGACATTTCGCCCTACTACGGCTGGGTCTTCGCCTACGACGCCCACAACCTGAGCCAGCGGGGCGTGTTCAACTCGGCGCCGAATTCGGGGCTGAGCGGGGTGTGGATGACGGGCAACGGCATCGCCGCGGACACCACTGGCAACATCTACTTCATGACCGGCAACGGCAACTTCGACAGCAACGGGGACTACGGCGACAGCTATCTGAAGATGAGCACGACCAATGGCTTGCAGTTGGTGGATTATTTCACCCCCTACAACCAGGCGAGCCTGAACGCCCAGGATCTCGACGTGGCCTCGGCCGGCCTCCTGCTCCTGCCGGATTCCGCGGGCAGCGCGGCCCACCCGCACCTCCTCCTCGGGGGCACCAAGGCCAACACGCTGTACCTCTTGGACCGCGACAACCTGGGCCACTACAACGCGACGGCCGACACGCAGGTCGTCCAAGCCCTCCCCAACGCGGTGGGCGGGATGTGGAGCGCGCCCTCGTATTGGAACGGCTTGTTCTACGTGATCGGCAACGGCGATGTGTTGAAGTGCTTCACGCTCACCAACGCCACCATGGGCACCGTGCCGGTGTCCCAATCCTCCCAGACTTACGGCTACCCCGGCGCCACCCCCGTTATTTCCGCCAACGGCCGGGCCAACGCGATCGTCTGGGCGGTCGAATCCGACGCCTACGGCAGCGGCGGCCCCGCGGTGCTGCACGCCTACAACGCCACCAATGTGGCGCAGGAGCTCTATCACAGCAGCCAGCTCCTCTCCCGCGACAACCCCGCCCCGGCGGTGGAGTTCACCCAGCCCAGCGTGGTGAACGGCAAGGTCTATGTCGCCGGTCAGTACGCGGTGTCCGTCTTCGGCAACGGCGCCTTCCTCGCCACCCCCACCATCACCCCCAACGGCGGCGTGTTCACCAATTCCGTGACCGTGACGCTGGCGGACACCTCGCCGGGCACGGTCCTCTACTACACCTTGGACGGCACCCTGCCGACGACCAACTCCACCGCGTATGCCGGCCCCTTGGTGGTGTCGAATTCCCTCGGGCTGCACGTAGTGGCGGTCCGGGCGGGCGCCGTGGACAGCGGGGTCGCGGTGGCGAGCTTCGTCAACAGTTCCTCCATCGGCTCCGGCACGGGGCTGCAGGGCAATTACTACTCCAACCAGTTGCGCACCTTCAACGGGGCTCCAACCTTGGTGCGCACCGACGCCACCGTGAATTTCAACTGGGGCACCTCCGCGCCCGATCCCAAAATCAGCCAGACCGATTTCAGCGTGCGCTGGCTCGGCGCCGTGCAGCCGCAGTTCAATGAAACCTACACCTTTTCCGCCACCGCGGATGACGGTGTCCGGGTCTGGATCAACGGTCAAAAGATTCTCGACGGCTGGGTCGACCAGGCCCCGGCCACGTACACCGGCACGTTCCCCATGGTCGCGCAGCAACGCTACAATATTCAGGTCGATTATTACCAGAACGGCGGCGGCGCCGTCGCCATGCTCGCCTGGAGCAGCCCGTCCACCGCGTCGGCGATCGTGCCCGCGTCGCAGTTGTATCCCGTGACCAACCCGCCGCCGGGCGTGGTGCTGACGGGGCCGGCCAACGGCGCGTCCTTCACGGCGGGCGGGGCGGTGACGCTGGCCGCCACCGCGGCCGCGCAATACAACACCCTGGCCGGCGTGGCGTTTTACGCCAACGGACTGCCCCTGGGCACCGCCACCAACAGCCCCTACGGCCTCACCGCCACGAACCTG
>CAIYZC010000798.1 GCA_903930565.1 uncultured Pedosphaera sp. | reverse complement strand
GGAGCACGCCATCGGCGGCCTCCACGATTACGAGCGAATCGCCACCCGCTCCGCGGGCATGGCCGGCCTTCTGCGCCGGATCGATCGCGCCATGGCAGAGGCCGCCACCGAGGCGGACCTGCAAGACGTGATCGAACGGGCGGAACGCATCGTCTCCACCGAGAACCACGAGTGGTGCGTCTCGCTCAGCTTCCACCCCCCGGGACCGCCGATTTGAAGTAACCAGCCTAAAAACGGCCGCCCAAACCCTATGGCCCCCGAAAAAAGTTTTTAACCCGGAGGGTTTATGGAAAATAGCCGGTGGTGGCACCACCGGTTTCCCTGCCTGTTGGGGCACCGCCCCGGAGGGTGCGGGGGAACTCCCGATGTGCGGCCCCTGCGATTCGACTTCGTGCCCTTTAGCCAATCGGTCCATATTGGCAAATCTTGTGATTCCCACGCGTCCAGGAGACGCACTCACTTGTTCCCCGTTCGGGAGTCAAAATTATTAGTGCCACCCAGGTTTTTGGAGCTATCGAAAGAACTCATGCTATCAGTAGGGATCGTGGCCGTGCCACCGCTAGCGTCGGGTCCCCCTAAAGTGATGGTGTTTCTATAGAAAACGTCCCTTACTTGACGCCCAACGAGGCCAACAATTCCAACCATGAAACAAACCGCCAAAAGTGAAATTCCAAACGTTATTTCGGTGCGCCAGTTCCCGATGCCCCACAAAAATTTGAATCCGTGAGTTTTTTTCCGAGGCGGCTTGGTCAGCATCTGGCAGAGCCGGTCTATCGCGGCGTCGCAATAATCGTGGCTATAGCTGATGGTGTGGTGCGTGCGAAGCCGATCCAGCGGTGCCGGCAGTTGTTGGGACTGTGATAAATCGAGCGCTCCGGTGCTGATGGGACAAATGTTCCGATTGGCCGAAAGGGCCAACTCAACCTCCTTTAGAAACCAATCGGTTTCCGGTTTATCGCTCTGGATGGCCAAGCGACTGAGGATCGGAACAAAATCAGGTGTTTCGCCGATCACCTTCTCCAAAGCTTGATCGAATGGACCACCTGCCAGATCTCGCACATCCAAAAAGACATGGTATCCCCGCTCTTGCAAGGCATGGCGAACAACTTGAGCCACTTCTGCGCCATCAGATCGGCGGTAGCTGATGAAGATGTCGTAGTGCGGATTCATGTCGTTCGAGGTTGGAGCTCGAGATTTGTGGTGAAATTCAAAGGCCGAGAATTTGCGCGGAAATGGCGGATTGGAGGCTCTTGGTTGAAAGCAACCCGGCCTTCAAATTGGTCTGCTCGGCCCTCAGCGGCGGAACTTTCGCGTGATCGGATTTACCAGCCTGCATTTCGAATCTATTAGAGCAACCGCTTCCCTTGGTCAAGAGATTCTTGGCTCGTTTTGCGGCCCGTGAATTGATCCAACAGCGCTTTGGCATAATCGGAAAGCAACTATAACGACATCGTCTGCCATTGATCCGCGCAATCGCGGCGTACTTTTTGCGCTGCCCTTCTGGGACGGTGCGCCCTGCGCGCGGTTTGAAACCTCTTCCGGCTTGCCGCCCGCCGCCGACTCTGGCAATCTCACCGGCAAATGAGCCCCTTGGGAGCCAGATCGTGCCCGGGAATTTCATCCCCCTCCCCGGGGTATGAGTCTGCGCCATTCCGTGCTCCCCAGCACGCCCTGTTCCCGGCTCCAAACACCATCCCCGGCCATGCTTGATCATCACCTGTTTCTCTCGTATTCGCGGAAGGACAACCGTCCCGACGATCCCACCAAAGGCTGGGTGACGGCCTTCAAACGCGAAT
>CAIYZC010000797.1 GCA_903930565.1 uncultured Pedosphaera sp. | reverse complement strand
CGGCGTACCTGCGAAGGAGTCACTGTCCCTGAAGTCAAAGGCTCGGACACGGTTCTGGGGGACAGCCATCTGATCGCCACGCTCAAGGCCCCGCGACGGGGAAGGTGAAGGAAACCCCGGGGCTCATTGGATTGGTCAGCAAAATGTTTCCAGGAGGGCATTCAGCAATTTTGGACTGAGGGAACGACGGAAGCGATGTTTAATAAGAACGAACAGCGCCTGATGCTTGAGGGTCAAAGTTGGCAGGCCACAAAGTATGTTCGTCATATTGCGCACCGGCAAGATTGGCGGTCGCCAATTCTATGCACATCAGGTTTGCCCCACATAGATTGGCAGATGCAAGGACCGCGCGTCCAACATTGGCGCCCGCTAGGTTGGCATTGGCGAAACAGGCACCTTCAAAAATCCCACTCCGCATCATTGCATTGGAGAGGTCGGCACCATCAAAATTGGCCTTGTTGGCATTGGAGGCCGCCAAACTTGTCCCTCTTAAATTTGCGCGCGCAAGATTGGCGCCATATAGCCATGCCGAGCGCAAGCAAGATCCCGAGAAATTACAACACGTCAAATCAAGATTATCCAACAGCGCGCGATGCAAGTTCAAATTGGACAGATCTGCCCCGGCAAGACTTGCTCCGCTCACCATTATCTTCGATCCTGTTTCGCAACTGATGTAGATCATCATCAAGCCTCCGGATCGATGGGTGCAGTTCCCACGGAGCAACTGCACCGGGGCGGCCACCTGGCCAATTTTGCGTCGGGGACTCCTAGCCTGTTACACCTGTCAAAAAGGCGCCTTTCACCGTTCCCGGGATTTTCATTTCGTTTCTGCTTTGAAGTGCATCCCTCAAGGCAAAACGTCTGGTTTCCTTTTGCCCCGGTCGGTTGCCCCATGGTGCGGAGGGTTTCCAAGATCTCCACATCAGCGGCGGGGTCGCCCAGATCTTCAAGATCTCGGCATCCGTCGGTTTCGGGGCGGGCTGCACCCGCCCCGTGCTTTCTGTCTTTGTTGAACGCAGTAAAATTCATCCCGTTTTCTCTTCTGCATTCCTGGCTATTGAATGGAGAATTGCGGCATTCGTCTTTATCAATGCGTTCCATAAATCGCCGTAGCTTCCAGGAACGGTCGGCACCGTCCATTGGCATCGTTTAGTGAGATAACCCAAATCCTCAACTGTGGCGTAATTGGGGTTCTGATTTGGCTTTGCGGGAAGTAGGGCTACAATATCATGGTAAAAGATTCCGGTAGCCAGATAGAGTAGGTTAAAGGCGTCATCGACGATTGGATCGCGATTCGGAATCGGCAAGTGATCCATGTTCAGCACGAGTGTATGACACAGCTCCCAAATAGAGGCGGAATCGTGCAATTCGTCCAGTTGCCGATTTTCTGTCAGAAGACTATTTATTTTCGCATCCGTTTTCAAATAGGCAAGAAAGGGCTTTGTCTTTAGAAAGATGCCGGCACCGGAAAGCGCTGTGACGCTAGGACGAGGAGCCAAGAGTGTCAAAACGGAGTGCGCACATTGGAACAAAAGGGCTAATTTGGAGAATGGATTCATTTTGTATTACCGAGACCCAAGTATTGATCTCAACAGGGCTTCGGTTTTGGGTGTTACGGTGGGATTAAAATTGTTGGTGCGGCGTTCGTCTTTCGCCAAAGCGCTCAAGTCGAGTGCTTGCACACGACCCGCAATCTGGGGGCAACGCCTGCACAAAACTTCGGCCGGCAATTTGAACTGATTCGGCTTCAACATTTGATTCAGATGCCAAGCGTCAAGCAGTTATCCTTATTGGGCGGCCTGCTGTTCCAGCAATTTGGAAAGGTGTATCTCCGCGGCTTTCCATCCACTCAAACTATCGGTGCCCAGGATGCTTTCGTAGGGTTCAGGCTCTTCCCGCTCGACCAAACCAGGGTCGAGGTCCGAGCGGAAAACCCGCCACGCTCTGCCGGAATGCGGGTCGCGGCGGACGAATTGGGGCATCGGCCATTCTGCGCGGTTCCACCACTGGGCCAGGCCGATTATCGGCCACTCCCCACGGATGAGACCTAAATCACCAACCCGAGCAATCCGAGTCGCCTCGGCGGGTTTGAGTCGCTCCATTTGACTCAGAACCGGAACAACAATTCTTGGGGGACCATGGAAGTAGCAGAGGATTACCTTGCCCTTGGCGGTAGTTCTGGCCACCAAACCGACCCCGTATCCTCCATTGCGCAGTGGTACACCAAACAACGTGCCTTCTCGATAGGGTAATTTCAATGACTGATTCCTTTGAAATACTGTTGTGCCGCTTCTAAGTAACGTGGAAGGTTAGGATTGGATGCGCTAATGGGGTTGATTTTGTTGAAGGGCGGGCCTCTTCGCGCAAGGCTCAAGGAACCGCGCCTTTGTGGCTCACGCTCGGTTGCTTGTGCTCCTTTTTGCAAAGGTGCGGGGTCACCAAATCCGCGTGGTTCGCGGGCACCTCTTCGGTTGGGTTTTCCTTGCCCCCAAGCGTGGTCGGCGGCCGGGCCGGGCCGTATTTCATGTGATGAATCTTGGGCGGCGGCCATGACCCGTGTTGATCATGGGGATCGTGATGCGTTGCGTGAATCGCCTTGCGCGCGTCATCCCGGGACATGCCGGGGGGCGCGAGCAACAAATCGGTTTTCGACAATCCCCGCCAGAGGATTTCGTTCTGGAAGGCGATGGCGCCGCCGCCCCTTTTCCGCTGGGAGATCATGCGGTTGATGTCGCCCACGCAGACCCAATTGGAATGGGTCGAGATGCCCCATTTCGCATGGTCATAGGTTTCCGGCCACGCAATATGGATGCCGAGAAAACCCAGGTTGACGTACTTGATGTCGTAGGTTTTATGAATGCCGTCCGTGTCCGGCACCGGGGGGATGGGACCACGGATCCAAGTCTCCACATCCATGTCCTGTCCCAGGGATGGGCCGACCAAGCCATTCCAAAAATCCTGATTCCAAGCCCGGTTTTTGGCGATCACCTTGAAATCCATACCGCCCCGGGTTTTCAAACTGAGCACGCTCGCGTTCCCCTTGGCGCTCACATTGACGCCGTCGCACAGTTTGAAGAGCGGGCTGGCCGGGTCCAAGTTCGCCTTGCGGCAGTCATAGGTCTGGGGTTGTTGATGATCGTACATCTGCGCCGCGATCTCCTCCAGCGTTTCCAAGTCCAAGGTCAGGCACAAGTAAGTTTGCCCGTACTTTGGCGTGGGATCCGCCTTGGGATTCGGTTCGGTGAATTTCGGCCAGGAGTGCAACAGCCAAAAGCCCGTCTTGCTCTGCGTGTCAAACGCCAGGACGCCTTTGGTGTGTCCCAGGGCGCCGCTATCCCTGCCCGGCACGTCCCCGGGACGCTCATCGTTGTACAGAATCCAACCGGTGGTCTCGTCCGGTTTGCCAAACACCGCCTGTTGCGTCAGGTTCAGCGCCCCTTGCTTGCTGTTCAGGGTGTACTTGGATTTGTCGATCACCTGTGCCTGACCGCTCTGCTGGTCAATCTTCGAGTCGTAATAGACATACTCGTAGCCGGTCGTGGCGTCGGTGTTCTGCCCGCCGGTTAATTGGGGAACCTTGTAAATGAAAAACCAATCCACCGGCTCGCCGCTTTCATCCAAAGCTGAGATTTTCATAATGCCTGGTTTGTCCGTCTATTTAACTGGGGAAAAGCCCGGGTTGCTGTCCGCCAGGCCTTGTTCGGGGTCTTCAGATTGCTTTTGGTTGTTTTTGAGCTGCACCGCCTTTTTATGTCATCCCGCCCAAAATGAAAAGTCATTTTTTGCAGCGACGTCGATTTGATTTGGGGAATTCCGGGGTGGGCAAGTTCGAGGGGCTTGGTCACCAGGATGCGAAGCGAAGCACGGGGTTATACGGCGCCCGCTCGCGCTCGGATCGACCTTCGTGGGGGTGAGGACCGCCGTGGCGGCTGGGAGTTGGCGAGCGGGCAGGGGCAACCAGTGGTTGGGTGGGCGCCTGCTCCGGTGGCAATCTTTATGGCGGAGTGGCGGAATCTGTCCGTTGGCGTCCCCGGCAGGCCCCGCTATTGCTCCACGTTTTGGGGCGATGTGCCGCGGAAGTCGGTTGGACAAGGTCGCGTAAAACTTAGGCGCCGACTCCTGCGCCAAGTTCGCCGAACCAGTAGGCTGCCGTGACGCCGCCATCCAAGAGGAAGTCGCTGCCAGTGATGAAGGCGCCGTCGGGACCCAGAAGCAGGGCGCCGAACGTGGCGACCTCGTCGGGCGTGCCTGCGCGACCGGCCGGGCACAACTCCATCATGCGGCGGTAGCCCGCGCCGCGCGGCCCCGCCAATTCATCATTGGCCAGCGGGGTGATGATGATGCCGGGGCTGATGGTGTTGACCCGGGCACCGCGCTTCCCCCAACGGACGGCTTCGGCCATCACGCGCAACGAGTTTCCCCGCTTGGAAAGTTGATACGCATGCAGGGAGTCCTTGACCTGATCGGGCTGGAGAATCCGGAGTCGGAGCAGTTGTTCAACCGGCGTCGTGGCCAGCAGCGCGTTTTGCTGGGTGGAGAGAGGCGGGAGGCGATGCCCGGACTGGGACGCGATCACGACGCCGGCGCCGCCGCGGGCGATCACCTGGCCGAATTCCTCCAGGACCAACGCCGTTCCGTAGAGGTCCACCCGCAGAATGGTTTCGGGTGACGCCTGGGAAGGGGAAACCCCTGCGGCATGAATGACGCCCGAGATATCACCAAAAGATTGCGCCGTCTCAATCAGCGCCAAAACGGAGGCGCGGGATGAAACATCGACTTGCCGGATGCTCACGCTGAATCCGGCATCGCGCAATACTTTGGCCGCCGCTTCCGCGTTTTCCGGCCGCAAATCCGCCAGCACGATGTGCTTTCCGGCGCCAACCCGCCGCGCAATCGCCTGGCCGATGGAGCCGGCCCCGAGCACTACGAGGACCGGGGTTGGGGAGGAATTCTTCATGGATTTATCTGGGGACCAAAGCATCCGATTAACGATTAACGCGCGAAGGCTTGATATTCCTGATCGGTGACGTGCTCCAGCCATTCAACCGCCTTGCCGTCGAGCAACTCCGTGATCGCGATGTGGGTCATGGCCGTAGCCGGGGCGGCGCCGTGCCAGTGCTTCTCACCGGGCGGGAACCAAATGATATCCCCGGGATGAATCGCCTCAATGGGACCGCCCGCGCGTTGCACTCGGCCGCAGCCCGCGGTCACGAGCAGCGTTTGGCCCAGCGGATGCGTGTGCCAGGCGGTTCGGGCGCCGGGTTCAAAGGTGACGGTCGCGCCGCTGACCCGGGCCGGTTCGCCGCCCTTGAATGATGCGTCGATACGCACTTGGCCGGTGAACCAATCCCCCGGTCCTGTTTGGGAAGGTTGGGAACCGCTTTTAAGGATGTTCATACAGATTTTTTGATTGGTGGATTCGTGCAGCGGTTGATTGACGATTTTTAGGAAATGCGGGTCGCCCACCGGCGAATGGCGCGGGGGGGGGCGGGGGCGAATTGGCGGTCCTTTTGTGATCAAGCGTTTTCGATGGCGGCAATGGCGGCTTCGAGCTCGGGGTCGGGAATGGACACGAGGTTGCCGGGTTGGGGGAAGGCGCCGGTGGTGACGTCCGCGGCGTATTCGCGGAAGGCGGCGATGCGCTCGTTTTGCAAGCGGCGGTTTTCGGCGAGAAAATTGCGGTAGGCTTTGGCGTGGCGGGGAATGCGTTCGTCGTAATCGCCCAGGATGTCGTCGGAGAAAAGGAATTGGGTATCGCAGCCGGGGCCCGAACCAAGGGACATGAGCAGCAGCGACGTCTTGCGGCAGAGGTAGGCGGCGAGTTGGTGCGGGACGAGTTCCAATTCGGCGGCGTAGGCGCCGGCATCTTCGAGGCGCTTCATTTGGTCGTAAAGCTGGCGCGCTTCGGCGGCGGTTTTGCCGCTGGCGCGGACGTTGGTCCAAGTGGCGTGGCGGGGGACGATGCCCAAGTGGCCGACCACCGGAATGCCTTCGCGGGCCATGGCACTGATGAGGGTGGCGGCGGGCTTGTGATTCGGATTGGCTGTTACCGGTCCCTTCAAATTGGCTGTTATGGATAGGGCAGCAACTTCAGTCCCGGAACATACCGGAAATGCTTCTGGTTCTTGGTGGCCAAACTGTAGCCGCTCGTGGAGGCGGTTGCTGCAATGAGCGCGTCCGGGATTTGAATGCCATGCGTCAGCCGGTAACGGGCGATCAGCCGCTCCGCCGGC
The DNA here is from genome assembly GCA_903930565.1 of uncultured Pedosphaera sp. GTDB lineage: Bacteria > Verrucomicrobiota > Verrucomicrobiia > Limisphaerales > Pedosphaeraceae > CAIXFN01. The sequence goes on along the minus strand of CAIYZC010000797.1, from coordinate 4,810 downwards.
TGCGATGCCATTTCGTTGATTGGAAATACCTCAAATCGTTCCCAGAATTTTTGAACCGCGCGTTGTTCTGGCTTGTTGCGGCAACCGCCCAACAATTCCATTTTGGTGATCACGCTAACCGCCAAGGTTCCCTGGCCCTCCAGTTGTTCGAGGAAGGCACCTGCCTCCGGCACGCCGCGACTGGCATCCACCAAAATATCGGTGTCCACCAGAAACCGGGTCATCGCCTGCTCCATTCGCGCTCGCGCAAGGCGCGCACCCAAGCGGTGGAATCCGCCAAATCTTCACGGTCACGCCACATTCCGATGAATTTTTCCTCCGCTAAAGGCGGCTGTTTCCCTTTCGTCTTCGGCTGGGAAGCCGCACCTCGGTGCCCGCCTAAAATCGCGATCATGTCCAGAACGACGCGCCGGGCGTCCTGCGGCAAATTGGCGAGTTCACGAGCGGCTTGAGCTTCCGTCATACCGCAAAATTCCCCGAAATCCCGCCCGGCGTCAAGGCCGGGGATTGGGGTGTTCGAATCGTAGCTTGCGAAGTGCGGGGCCCGGGAGCATCCCATTGGGTTCACGCCTCCTCAATGGCGGCAATGGCGGCTTCGAGCTCGGGGTCGGGGATGGACACGAGGTTGCCGGGTTGGGGGAAGGCGCCGGTGGTGACGTCCGCGGCGTATTCGCGGAAGGCGGCGATGCGCTCGTTTTGCAGGCGGCGGTGTTCGGCGAGGAAATTGCGGTAGGCTTTGGCGTGGCGGGGAATGCGCTCGTCGTAATCGCCCAGGATGTCGTCGGAGAAGAGGAATTGGGTGTCGCAGCCGGGGCCGGAACCAAGGGACATGAGCAGCAGCGACGTCTTGCGGCAGAGGTAGGCGGCGAGTTGGTGGGGTACGAGTTCCAATTCGGCAGCGTAGGCGCCGGCATCTTCGAGGCGCTTCATTTGGTCGTAGAGTTGGCGCGCTTCGGCGGCGGTTTTGCCGATGGCACGGACGTTGGTCCAAGTGGCGTGGCGGGGGACCATGCCCAAGTGGCCGACCACCGGGATGCCTTCGCGGGCCATGGCGCTGATGAGGGTGGGACTGGCGGAGCAATAGACAGAACTGGCACCGAGTTCCAACGCGCGGAAGCCGACGCGGATGGCCTCTTCCGGCGAGGCCAGGCCGTGGGGGGTGGCGCCGGAGATAAAGCGGGTGGGGGCGGCGGCGACCAGCAGGGGCAGGCGGGCTTGGGATTCAGGGGAGTCAAAGCTGCAACTCAGCAGGTCGATGTCGGCCGCTTCGGCGGCGGCGGCTTCCTCCGGGGATTTGACGTGGACGTGGGTAAGGCAGCGGCGGCCTTTGAGTTGGCGGAGGTCGTAAACGGTGTATTTCTTCCGGGATCGCAACATGCGCAGGAGGTTATTGGGCGGGAGGCGCGCGAGCAAGTGGGGAGTGGGCCGCCCGGGCATTGGCGGCGTGGAATGGCGGGGCGGGCGCTCGCGCTCCGCGGGATCGCCGGGTCAGGCCAAAAACAACCAGGCCACCAGCTGGAGCAGCCGGTGGCCTGGCCGAGGTTCGGGTGGCTCGTTTTACCGCCGGGCCGCGGATTATTTCTTCGGGGCGGATTTGTCGCCGTCCTTTTTGCCGTGGCCACCGTCTTCCCATTCGCGGACGAGGGGGGCGCGTTGGCGGACTTCTTCGAGGAGCTCCTTGGCTTGGGCGGGGGAACGGACGACCTTGGGGCGGAGGAACACAATCAATTCGACTTCGTTGACAGTTTTGTCCTTCTTGTTGAAGGCCCATTTCAAGCCGGGGATGCTGCCGAGGATGGGGGTTTTGCGCAAGGTGTCGGAGACCTGCTTTTGAATGATGCCGCCGAGGACCAGGGTGTCGCCGCTCTTGGCGGTGAGATCGGTCTTGAAATTGCGGGTGTCAATGATCGCGCCGCCGAAGAGGGTTTGACCGGCCACGATGGAGGAGGATTCGGCATGGACCTTGAGGTTCACGTCGCCCGAGGAGTTGATGTGCGGGGTGACTTCGAGCACCACGCCGACATCTTTGTAGGCGAAGGTCTGGCTCTGGTTGAGGGTGCCGGTGCCGGGGGCGGTGAGGCTGTTGTTGATGAAGGGCACCTGCTGGCCGACGAAGAGTTTGCCGAGTTCGTTGTCCTCGATATTGATCTGGGGTTCGGCCAGGACGGTGGCGTCGGTGTTCAACTTGAGGAATTGGATGAGGTAATCCATGCTCAGGGAGCTGGAGAGCACGCCGGAGCGGAGGCTGGCCAGCGCGGAGGCCATGCTCGCGGCGCCGCCGGGGGGATTGTTGACCGTGGTTACATTGCCGAAACCGGTGGTGGTGTTGGCCGTGCCGTGCGAGAGGAACGAGTTGTCGTAATCGGACGGGGTGAAGGTGGAAGTGCCGTTCGGGGACCAACGGACGCCGAGTTTGTCCATGAAGTTACTGGAGACTTCGACAATGCGGGCCTCGATTAGAACCGAGGCGGTGGGGGCGTCGAGCTCCTCCACGAGCTTGAGGACGGCGCTCAGGAAGTGCGCGTTGGCGGAGACGAGCAGGGAGTTGCTGCGCTGGTCGGGCACGACCCGGACGCGGCCCACGAGGTCGCTGACGGGGCGGGAGACGGTGCGGCCATCCGAGTTGCGGGTGTTCTCCGCCTGGCCCCCGAGCCAAGGGTAGTAGCCATCCTCTTTGGTTTCCTGTTCCAGGTCAAAGTTGCTGGAGGAGGTTTGGGCCGTTTGGCCGTTGTTTTGCTGCTGCGGCTGGTTTTGGGGCTGGCCGTTTTGGTTCACCGGGCGCAGCGCGGGGGCGCCGCCTTTGGCGAACAGGATGTTCAGGCTGTTGGCCAGGACGGAGGCCTTCGCGAAGCGCAATTGCAGGCGCACGGTCGTTTCCCCCGCCTGGCTCGGTTGATCCAACTGCTTGAGGACCTCCTCCACCGCCTTGAGGTTCTCGGTGGAATTGGAGGTGAGGATGATGGTGTTGGAGTAGGGTTCGCTGGTGATGCGGACCTTGCCGTAGAGGCGGCCGGCATCACGGTCGGTGCTGGTGGATTCCTCCGGGTCGCCGTAGAAGCTGAAGTAATTCCGCTGGGTGGTCTTCTTGGTGAACAGCTCGTTGAGCACGTCCTCGATGTCCGTGGCGCTGACGTATTTCAGCGGATAGATTTTCGGGGCGAGGCTGTTGTCGGTGATGGGTTCATCCAAGGCGGCGACCATTTTGATGACGCCGGGCATGATGGAGGGGACCGCTTGGACAATGACGGTATTGCGGCGGCGGTCGGCGACGACGCTCAGCTTTTTGCCTTTCTGCTGGGGCGCGTCATCAAAATAATAGACGTAGCGATTGCGGCTGCTGGAGTCGGAATCCTGGTTGAGATCGGAGAGTTGTTTGGCCACATCCTGCGCGTCGGCGTTCTTGAGCTCAAACGTCTGCATGATCTTCTCCTGGGCGTTCTCGGTGTCGAGCGAATCCACCAATTTAACAATGGCGCGGTACGTCGGCTCGCTCGAGAGGAGGATGAGGGAGTTCGAACGGTCGTTGGCGGCGATTTCCACCGTGTCCCGCGGTCCCTTCTTGGGCAGGCGCTGGTAAACGGGGGCGATTTCCTTCACCAATTCCTGGGCCTTGACGTTTTTCAGCGCGATGGTGCGGATGGTGACGTCCTCGGATTTGTCCGTGTCCAGGATGTCGAGCAGGCGGTGCACTTCGGGCAGTTTGGATTTGGCGGTGGAAACAATGAGCCGGTTGGCGGTGCGGTCGGGCCAGATGCGGGCCACGGAGCCGCTGCCCGGGGTGACGCCGCCACCGCCGCCGCCGGGGGGCGGGGAATCGTTCCCGCCGCCCATCATGATACCGGGCGGGAAGGACATGCCATTGCGCGAGGAGCGGGAGGAGGAACCGCCCGATCCGGAGGAGCCGCCGGAACTGGACGTCGGGTTGCCGGCCTGGGAGTTGAGGATGAGCGTGAGGAGACTGCCCAGTTCCTCGGCGTCGGCGTGCTTGAGGTTGAGGATTTCCACCACATTGTCCGTGACCGAGGCCACATCGAAGTCTTTCACCAATTCCGTGAGCAGGCGGAGATTGTCATTGTAATCCGTCACGATGATTTGGTTGCCCCGGTCGTCCACGTCGATGGTGCCTTTGTCCGAGAGCAGGGGGCGGAATTTCTCTCTGAGTTCCGCCGGCGGGATGTGCTGCAGGGGGAAGATTTTGACCAGCTTTTGGCGGCCTTCGGGAATGTCCGTCCGATGGCTGTCGATGAGGACGGGGCTGAGCTTGGGTTCGGAGCCCTCGGGCACCAGCATGATGGCGTCCTGGGACTCAATCGCCGTGAAGCCCTCCAGAGCCAGGGCGCGGTAAATGAGATTCATGGCCTCGCGCAGCGTGACCTTTTTGGAGCTGGCGATGGTGAGTTGGCATTGCACGCGGGGGTGCTTGATCACGCTCTTGCCGGTTTTTTCGGCGAGCCACTGCACCACCATGTCCACTTGGGCGCCCTGGAAGGAGACCGTGAGACCGTCGGCGTCCGGTTTGGCGGCGGGTTTGGGCTCGGACGCCATTTCGGCGGGATTGCCTGCGGGGGTGTTGGTGCCGGCCGCGGCGGCGGGGGCGGCGTTGGTGCCCGGCGTGACTTGCGCCGGGGCGTTGGTCCCGCGGGCGGCCGCGGGTGCGGCTGCGGTGTTGGTCGCGGGCGACCCCCCGGGGGCGGGGGAGTTGGTGGCCGTGGCGGCCGCGGGAGCCGGCGTGTTCGTGGTGACGGCCACCGTCGGCGGCGGCGCCACGGCGGCGGCGAGGACCGGCTGGGCGGGGGCCGCGGGGGCCGGT
>CAIYZC010000796.1 GCA_903930565.1 uncultured Pedosphaera sp. | reverse complement strand
TCCGCTTCCGGCGCGGGCGACCACTGGTCGGCTTCGAGTTTCGCGAGGACAAATTGGTCAATCGGATTCCGCACCCAAGTTGGCGCATGGACTGTGGGCGGGGCCGGGCGTTGGATCGGTTGGAAGGCCCAATGCCGGCGTCGGGCGATCCAACTGGCGGGCTCGCGGCCGTCGGGCCAGGCGGCGCCTTGATCGATCCAGGCGCGCAATTGCCGCACCTGCGCGGCGGTGAGGCGGTCGCCCTTCGGCGGCATGACGGCCTCGGGATTCGTGCCCGCGACCAACTGGATCATCCGGCTGTCGGCGCTCTTGCCGGGCACGATCGGCGGGCCGTGCGCGCCGCCCTTCAAAGCGACCGCTTTGACATCCCAGCGCAGGTCGGCCTTCTGGCGTTCCGGGCCGTGACAGGAGTAGCAATTTCGGGTCAGCAGCGGCTCAATGTCGCGGACGAAATCCACCGGGGTGGCGGCGGCGGGCGGGAGCGGGGCGGGGGGCGCGTCGGCCGCGCCGACGGGCGGCTGGGCAAAGGCCGTCAGGAATCCCAGGAATCCGACCCAAAAGCCGGGCTTCCACCCGCCCGAAAAATTGCGCAGCGCATGCATGTCTCACCAATCGACGCCCGCGCCCCGGTGGTCATTCAAGCCCCGCCCCAACTCGCCGGGCGGCCGGGCACTTATTTTGCGGGCGCGCCGAGCCAGCGGACGGCGTTGGCCAGCACCAGCAAGGGTTCCGCCTGCCGGTAAACCGGGAACGTTTCATGGCCCGGGCGGAAGTAAAACACCCGGCCCAACCCCACTTGCCAGACGCAGCCGCCGCGGAAATGTTCGCCTTTGTCCCACTGCTCCTCAAAGACCACGGCGTCGGGGGTGGGGACGTGGAAGGGTTCGTCGTACATTTCCGTGTGCGCGACATCCCAGGTGGCGGGGAGTCCGGCGGCGATGGGGTGGCCGGGCAGTTTCGTGGTCACGTGCGAAGGGAGGCCGTCGCCGCGATAAGCGGGGAAGACGCATTGCGGGAGGGTGAGCACCCAGGCGGCGTTGGAGCGCGTGAGGATCGGCGTCACGACGCTGTCGCGCTGCACCCCGATGCCCATGGGGTGTTCGTTGCGGTAGATCCATTGGGCGGTGGCGCGCTCGCCGGCGGGCACCTGGGCCAGGGCGTCCGCTTTGGCGCGCTCCTGCATGAGGCGGACGAAAGGTTTGCACCAATGCGCCGAGTGGAGGGGAACGAAGGCCAGTTTGCCCGCGAGCACGCGCGAGACGACCGCTTCGGCGTGGGCGTCGGTGACGTCCACGTGGCGCACATGGCCCCACCAGATCAGCACGTCGGTGGCCTCCAGGCTGGCGGCGTCGAGGCCTTGTTCGGGGGAATCCAACTTGGCCGTGCGCACGACGAGGCCGGGGAGGCCGGCGAGGTGGGCGGCGATGGTCTCGCCGAGGAACTTGTCGCCGTAGGCCTGCTTTTGGGCGGGTTGTTGTTCATCCCAAACGAGGACGCGGATGGGTTTGGCGTCCGCGGCCTGGAGGTTGGGGAGGCAACCCAGTGCGGTGGCGGCCAGCAAAATGGCGAAAAACTTTTTCATAGGTGTTCGGTCTAAATGGAATATGGCCGGCAACCCGCACGCTGACAAGTCCGATCCCGTGAACGGATTCATGGGGAAAGGACGGTTTTTGTTGGCGCCGCAGCGGGTTGGCGGGCCGGGGACGGGAATGGGAATGACTTGCGGCGCGGGCGGGGCGACGCGATGCTGGGCAACGGACCACCACCTTTATGGGCCACACTTTTGAAATTATTCGGGGCACCCTGCTGCTGTTGTGCGGGCTGCTTATTTTTGGGGCGTTTGCGTGGTGGCGCTTCCGGGAGAGCACGGATCGCGGCGCGCTGTTGGTCCGCTGGTCTGTCACGGCGGGGTTGCTGGCTTATGGTTTGCTGTATGCGGGCCCGGGCATTCGGGCCGCCATGAACGCCGGTTCCATTGTCGCCTTGTTCGGCTTTTTCAAGATGTTGCTGATCGCGGTCGTGCTGGTGGTGATGTGGGTGCCGGAGGTGGTGGGTTCGGTGGGGGAGACGGTGGGGAGTTTGTTCACCGGCGGGAACAAGCCCGTGGAGCCCAAGCCGCATTACAGCATTGCGGTGGCCCTGCGCACGCGGGGAAACTACATGGGTGCGCTCAATGAGGTGCGCCGGCAATTGGAGCTGTTCCCGCGTGACATGGAGGGGCAGATGATGCTCGCCGCGATCCAGTCGGAGAACTTGGACGACCTGCCGGGGGCGCAGGTGACGATTGAGCGGTTCATCGCCCAGGGCGGTCACGCGCCGGCCAACCAGGCCTACGCACTGAATCTCTTGGCGGACTGGCACTTGAAAGCCCGGGACCGTGCGGCGGCGCAGGCGGCGTTTGAGAAGATCATCGCCCTGCTGCCCGAGACCGAGATGGCGAACCAGGCCGCGCAGCGGATCGGCCGCCTGGCGGACACGGCGCAATTGCTGGCCGGGGATGACCGCCGGCCAATCGTGCTCCCCAAGGGCGTGCAGAATTTGGGCTTGGTCGCCGACTCGCGGCGGTATGCGCCGGTGGAGACGAGTCCCGCGGAGCAGGCGGCGCAGTATGTCCGGCACCTCACCGAGCATCCGGGGGACGGTCATGTGCGGGAGCGGTTGGCCATCCTCTACGCCACCCACTTTCAACGGTTGGATCTGGCGGAGGATCAATTGGAGCAACTCATCCGGCAGCCGCACCAGACCGGGAAACAAATCGTGCATTGGTTGAACCTGCTGGCGGATTTGCAAATCCGCCATGGCGCCCCGATCGAAACGGCGCAGGCGACCTTGCAGCGCATCGTGGACCAATACCCGGATGTCGGCGCCACCGACCTCACCCGGCGGCGGATCGACACGCTCAAGCTGGAATACCGCGTCAACCAAGTGAGCGAGGATGTGCATTTGGGCACGTACGAGCAGGATATCGGGTTGAAGCCAAAGCCATGAGGTGCGGGCGCTTCCGGCTGGGAATCAGACCGGGAGGGTTGGTAGGGTGGGGGCATGACGACCTTGTTGTTGGCGACGCGGAATTTGCACAAAGTGGAGGAAATCCATGCCCTGCTGGGGCCGGGCTGGGAGCTGCTGACCTTGCGGGATTTTCCGGGGGCGCCGGAGGTGGTGGAGGATGCCGCGACTTTTGCGGGCAACGCGGCCAAAAAGGCGGAATCCCTGGCCCGCTGGGTGGCGGGGCGGGCGGGGGCGCGGGCGGGTGGGTTTTTCGTGCTGGCGGATGATTCCGGCTTGTCGGTGGACGCCTTGGGCGGCGCGCCCGGGGTGCATTCCGCGCGGTTCGCCGCGGACGAAACGGGGGCGGCGGGCAACGCGCCCGATGCCGCCAACAACGCGAAATTGCTCCGGCTCCTGGCGGCGGTGCCCGCGGCGGAACGCACGGCGCGGTTTCATTGCGTGCTGGCGTTGACGCCGGTGCCGCCGGACGCGGGACCCACGGAGTTCTTCTCGGGCGCTTGCGAAGGCTTGCTGGGCTTGGCGCCGCGGGGTGCGGCCGGGTTTGGCTATGATCCGTTGTTTCTGCCGCAAGGCCAATCCTTGAGCTTTGCCGAGCTGGGAGCGGCGGTGAAGAACGGGATCAGTCATCGCGCGCGGGCCCTGGCCCAATTGCGGGCGCGGTTCGCGTCGTAAGCGGGGTTGGTTGGCGGGGCTTCCAAGAGCCGGAGGGAATTGGTGCTGGTGCCGACAGCCAAAGTTTGGCCGCCCGGGAGGAACGCCAACCAACTTCCGCTTTGCGCATCCCGCTCCGAGACAACTTCGCGGCCGGTGGGCAAATGCCAAAACTTGAGGGATTGGAACAACCCCACCGAGGCGAGCGTGCGCCCATCGGGCGAGAAAGCTACGTCCGTGGTTTCCTCCATGTGTCCGGCGAGCTCCGCCAGCGGGGCGCCATCCGCCGTCCGCCAGAGGCGGATGCCGCCATCCATGCTGCCCGTCGCCAGCCGGCGACCATCCGGGGAGAACGCCAGACCGCTGACGAAGTCACGATGGCCGCGCAGCTCCATCACCCGGCCGGTGGCGACCTCGTAGAGCCGGGCGAAAGTTTCGCGTTCCAGGCTCATGGCGAGATAGCGGCCATGCGGGGAGAGGGCCGCGTTGCGGATCTCATGGCCGGCGGCGGCGTGGAATTGCGCCGGCGGCAGCGGCCGGGTTTCCAAGGGCGGCCCGGTCCAGGTTTGCAATAACCGGCCGGAGGCGGTGTCCCACAACCGGATCGCGCCGGCATCGGCGATTCCGAAGAAGACTTCCTGGTCCGCCGACATGCCCGCGAGGGCGAAGGGGCTCCCGTCGGCCGCCGCCCCGGCGAGGGGCAGGGAGCGGCCCGGGCTGGGGCCTTGCAGGGGAAAGAACCACAAACGACCCGTCGTGGCGTCCCAGGCCGCAAATTCCGTGGTATCCCGCGAGAAGCCAACTGTTTCTCCTGCCCGCCACAGATTGGTGTTCACCAAATTCCGGTCGCGGAGCCGCCACAGTTGTTCGCGGCGGGTGCCCGGTTCGGCGATGATGAGCCACGCGCCGTCAGCCGAGACCAACGGCCGGGTGTCGCGGAGGTGGGGCAGTTCCGGGCGCAATTCGGGGGCTGGATGCGCGGGCCAGAGCATGACTTTGCGGTCTTTGCCGGCCGTGGCGAGGGTTTGACCGTCCGGGCTGAAGGCCACGGCCCAGACTTCGCTGTTATGCCCGAGCAGGGTGGCCCGATGACCGCCGGTCGCGGCGTCCCAAAGTTGCAGGGTTTGATCCGAAGCGACACTGGCCACGGTGGCGCCATCCGGCGAAAAGGCGGCCGACCAAGTGCTGGCCGAATGCCCGGCGAGAATGAGCGGCGCGCGGTCCTCGGCCACGGACCAAAGCATGGCTTCCGGCGCCCAACCGGCGCTCAACAGGGAACGGCCATCCGGCGAAAAGTTCAAGCTCCACACGGAGTTGCTGGTGGCCCATTGCGCGGTTCGTTGCCCCGTGGTGGTGTCCCACACGGTCAGCCCGTTTGTCAAACCCGCGATCGCTATGCGGCGGCCGTCGGGCGATAGCGCGACGCGGCGGCCCGGTTCCGGAAAGGTGCGCAAGCGCTTGCCGGTGCGCCAGTTCCACACGGACACCCAGCCGGTGGGGGCGAACCAAAACGGGTTGGGCGAAGTGGAAATGGCCAGGCGGTCACCGGTGGCGGAGAGGGACGCCAAGCCCGCCGGATAATTTGTCCAAACCCGCCAGGTGGTGGTGTCCCAAAATTCCACCCCACCATCCCCGCCGGTGACCAAGTAGCGGTTGTCGGGCGTGAAGTCCGCGGTCCACACCGGTCCATGGGCGCTGGGCAGATTGGTCACCAGCGTTTGGTCGGCGGGATGCCACACGCGGAGGGTGGCATCCTGGCTGCCGGTGGCCAACCATTGGCCATTCGGTGAGAAGGCAACACAATCCACCGTCAGCGTGTGGCCGGTCAGCGTGGCCAGTTGATCCTGCACGCAGCGGCGCCACAGGTAACGCCACTCGAAACCGCGCAAATCACTCTCCCCCGGTCGCGGGTGCAGGGCTGCCAGGGTGCGTCGGGCCAGGCCGAAGTCGCCTTGTTGCAGGGCGTTGGCGGCCACGGCGACATCGGCGGCGTACAAGTTCAGGCGTAGTTCGCCCGCGCGGGCAACCACTTGCCGCCATTCCCAAAAGAAGCCGAACGCGCCCAGGAAAATGGCGGCCGCCAAGCCCGCTGCCAGTGCGGCCAGCAGAGGGCGGCGTCGGCCCCATAACCACGCCCGTTCGGTGGTGGAAACGGGGCGCGCGTGGATGGGTTCGCCATGCAGGAAACGGGCCAAATCCGCCGCCACTTCCCCCGCCGTCCCGTACCTGCGGGCGGGCTCTTTTTGGAGGCATTTCAGACAGATGGTTTCCAAGTCCGGCGGCGTGGCGGGGTTCAGCCTTCGGGGCGCCACCGGCTCCACGGATTGCACTTGGGCGAGCACGGCCGTAATGGTTTCCCCTTGGAAGGGCGGCCGAGCTGTCAGCAGTTCATAGAGGATGGCGCCCAGGGCATAGATGTCCCCGGCCCGGCCGTCGCCGGCGGCCCGGCCGGCCGCCTGCTCGGGGGACATGTAGGCCGGGGACCCGAGCACCTGGCCCGTGACTGTGAGGGCGGAATCTTGGCCGGCCATTTTGGCCAGGCCGAAATCGGTCACACGCGGCTGGTCGAAGGGATCGAGGAGGATGTTGGCGGGGGTGAGATCGCGGTGCACGACCCCTTTTCCGTGGGCGTAATCCACCGCTTCCGCCACGGCTTGGAGGTAGCCGGCGGCCCGGCGCGCCGCCAGCGGACGTTCGCGGGTCAACCCGGCGAAGCTCGGTCCGTCGATGAACTCCAGCGCGAGGTAATGGCTGCCGCCCTGTTCCCCGACTTCGTGGATGGCGACGATGTGGGGGTGGCGCAAGGCGGCGACGACCTGGGCTTCATTGTGAAACCGCTCGACAAAGTCCGCCCCTGCGAAGGGGCCGTGGAGGAGCACTTTGACCGCCACCACGCGGTTCAGGCGGACTTGGCGTGCGCGGTACACCACCCCCATGCCCCCCCGGCCGATCTCTTCCAGCAATTCGAAATCCCCCAGTCGGAGGGCGCCGTGGACTGTGGTCACGCCCGGCGCGGCGGGATTGGTGTCCGCGGGGTCCGCGGCGCCGAACGCCAGGCGGCCCAGGCACTTGAGGCACAAGCCGTCCTCGCCTTCCGTGCCGAGGACGGAGCCGCATTGGGGACAGCCGGGGACCGCGTTCATAAGTGTGCCGGCGGGGCCGACATCATGGTAAACCGGAAAACGGCCGGGGGATTAACCATGGGGGCGCATTATTATTGATTGAGCACGGCGAACAAGTGCCGCATTTCCTCCTCCAATTCGAGGGGCGTGGCCACGGTTTGCGCCACTTCGGCGCGCACGCCTTCCCGAAACGCGTGGCGCAACCGGTGGACCAGGACCGGCACCGAGGCGGGTTCCACGCCAAGTTCGCGGGCGGCGGCGGCGTACTCGGTCGCGCCGCCCGGGAGGGTGAGGAACGGCTTGAGGATCGTGAAATGCGCGGCTTTGCCGCCGGCGGTGAGATCGGCGCGCAATTGGCGCAGGGCGGCGGCCATGATGGCCTGCGCCCACTCCAAATCGTAGCAACGGTCCGGGGCCTCGCCGCCGGGCGGGGCCAATCGACCCAATTGCTCGGGCGTCAATTCATCATAGGCGACCGCTGTCTGGCCGCCGCCACGCTTTTGGGCGGTGACGCGGTCGTATTCGTTGGCCAGGAAATGGGCGAAGGCGGTGAGCAGGAAGGTGCGGAACTTGCCCCGCTGGGGATCCAAGCCGCGAAAATCGTTGCGGGCGAGGAGCCGGGCGAAGAATTGCTGGGTCAAATCCTTGGCATCCTCCTCCCGCCAGCCCTTGCGGCGGGCGAACGCGCAGACCGGTTGCCAGTAGGCCCGGCACAACTGCTCCAAGGCGGCCGCCCGGGCGGGCGAGGCTTCGTCCCCGGCCATCCGCACCACGCTCCAATGCGTGCTGGCAAAGCGGCGGGCGGACGCGGCCAAATCTTCGTTCACGGCGTGATTGTTACCCCCGTGCGCGGATTGACGCAGTAAAAATCACCCGTCGGATGGGGTGGGAAAGGGGGGAAGTCGTGTCGTTGCCATCGGCCCAGCGGGTGGTTGGACGGGCGCCGGCGGCGGTCTTTGCCGGCACCCTTAAAATTGGTTGAAGTAGAGCAACACCGCCAGGGCGCCTTCGCCGAGGGAGAGCAACATGCCAAGGATGCCGAGGGCGTAACCTCCCAGGAGGTAGGCCCGGGCGGGATTCCATTCCCCGCGGGAAATTGCAAACGTCAGGCGGAAGCGGCGCACCGCGAGGAAGCCGAAGGGGAGACCGATCAAGGGCAGCAGGCTCAAGCAGCCCATGCGGAAGCAGGCCAGGGAGGCGTCGATGATGGCCAGCCGGTTGCTGCCGGCGTTGTCGGGTGGTTGCATGGGTGGCAGAGGGGATGGGCGGTTGATTACCAGAGGGCGATGGCGTTGATAAATTGAACAAGGGCGCTGAAAATGCCATACGCCAAGGTCCCGACGAGCAGGCCATTGAACAGCACCAAGCCGGCGTGGAGCAAATGGGCGACCGTCTGCTCTTGGCGAAACGCCCGGGCCGCCAGTGATTCGGTCCACCCCCGGAGGGCGCGTCCGAAAGCGTCCGGAGCGCGGGCGCCGTTGCGCATCCGCCAGTGGAATTCCCCGACTTCGCCCAGCGTGGCGAGGGCCGCGGGAAGGGTTTCGCCGGCGGCCAGGCGGGCTTGGGCCCGGCGGGCGCGAGTTTCAAAAACCCGGTTGGCGGTGGCGTGGGCGGCCAATTCCAAGGCCCGGGCTTCGGGCACCCCGGCGTCCAGCAGGATGGCCAGCAATTGGGCGAAATTTCGGCGCATGCGCAGCCGCCGCCAGGGCAGGGCGAACCGGACGCGGTCCACGAAGGGGGCCAATTTCCGAAAGCCTCCCGTGGCCAAGTGCGGGCCGAGGTCTCCGGCAACCGCCGTCAAACAAACCAAGATCATGAGTCCGGCTGGCAGCATGAGCACCGCCTGCGGGTGCGCGCCAAGAAAGCCAAACGTTGGCAGCGAAACAGGGTAAGGTTCCAACTCAAATGCAAAGCCGGAAGCGGCTTGGCGCAGTGCCCAATCGGAAAGCCACATCGCCAGGGGACAGAACACCGTTCCCACGCTCAGCAGATAAAGGTGGGCGCCGAAACGCCCCGGCTCCGCTTCCACCAAGCTTTGCCGGCAGGCGGGGAGGACGGCGCCAAGATCACCCATTTCCGTGCCCGCGATCAGCATGGCGCGCGCGGGCGCGGGCAGGAGGCGAGGGCTGGCCCGCAGAGCGGCGGCGAAGTCGGCGCCCGCCTGCAGGCGGGCGGCGAAGTGATGGTAGGGCAGTCCGAGCGAAGGCTCCCGGGATTCCGCGAGCGCAATCAGGAATTGCGCCGGATCGCGACCCTCGCGCAAAGCCCTGGCCAACAGATCCAGAAACACCCGCGCGCGTTCGCGGCGGCGCAGCGGCCGACCGTGGAGATAGGTCAGCCCGCCGAGGACGAGGAAAGTTACGACGCCGGCCGTGAGGAAAAGCACCAATTGGTGGAGCAGGGCCGATTCGGTGATTTCCGGACCTTCAATGGAGGCGAAGAGGTTGCCCGCCCGCGGAATCCAGTCCGGATCCCAAGCAATGTTTGCGGTCACGTGGAAAAGCCCAAGTACAGGGTCAGGTGGTGGACAATGATGGGGGCCAGCGGCAAGAGTTGGGCCAACAGCATGAGGCCCAAGCCAACCACCGCGGCCGGCAGGGTGCTTTGCAGGAGTTGGTCCGCCCGCTGGCTCGCGCGGGCTTGGTAAACCTCCGCGGCGGACTGAAACCCGCCGGCCAGGTCCAACCCGCTGTTGCCGATCAACCAGACGTACATTCGGGGGAAGGCCCGGCCGGGGGACGCAAAATCGGTGAAACGACCACGGCCAGCGGCGAGGCGTTCACCCCAGACCCGCAATTCCGGAGCGGCCCGCGTGCCCGCTTCCAATTCACCGGCCAGGTGCAGGCAATCCGCCAAGTTGGCCCCCTGGCGCAGCATGAGGGTCATGGACTCGGCGAGTTCCGCCAGACTGGCATCATGGGCGGCCGGCAACCACCAGCGCAAGCGCGCCCGCCAGCTTGGCACGACCCAAACCGTCCCTGCGGCCAACGCCAGGAGTCCCACCAGCACCGGGGGAAGGCAGGTGGTGATGATGAGGAGGGTGGTGGCCACGGTGCTGTTCTGATCGTAGCAGCCCAAATTGGTGAACACCGGGCCGAAGGTGGCCAGGAAATTAAATACCAAGCCGCCCAAGAGCAAGCTGAGTCCAAACGCTGCCGCAAGCACCAAAAAGGGATAGACCAGGAGCAGGCGCAAGCGCGACCATAAGAGGTGGGATCGTTGATAATGGTCGCCGAGCAGGGTCAACATGCCCGGGAGATCCGCGCCCGCCACCCCGAGGCTCACCATGCGTCGGTAAAAGTCCGGCAACCGGCGGGCGGCGAGTGCCTCGGGCAGGGGCAGGCCCAAGGCAAGGTCCTCCCCGAGCCGGTCCAGTTCGATCCGCAGTCGTCGGTCATGGAACTGCGCCGACAACTGGTGCAAGGCGCCCTCCAAGGGGACGCCGTTCTTGAGCAGCACCGCCAGTTGTTGGTTGAAGCAGGCGAACTCGTCGAGGTTCATGGCAGCCACGGTTCGTTAAACCGGCGGACCGATTCATGGCTTGGCTGCCGCGGGTGCCACCGGGGCGGTCACGGGGGCCGGGCCGGGGCGGTTGGGGGAGCCGGTTTGCAAGCGGCGGACCTGGCGTTGGTCGAGCACCTGCAATTCGCGGTCGAGTTGATGCAGATTGTGCACGCCGCTCCCGATGAAAATCAGCAGGAGCAGCATGAGGATGACCGTGATGATGGTGGCGGAGCCGCGTTCGTCACGCCGCTGGGAAAGAGTGGTTTTCATGGTTTCGTGGCCCCGGCAGGGGCGGCGGCGGGAGGCGGCACGGCGAGGAAGGTGAACAGCGGGCGGACCAGGCGCTTGTGTTCGCGACTCTTGAGTTCAATGTCCCAGCGCCAGGCGGTGACTTTTTGCCGCGGGTCCGGGGCCATGCGGGAGGCGGTGACGTTGCCCAACAGCAGGTTCGGTTCTCTGAGGCGGGGATCATCGCGCCACACGCCGCCATGCCAGAAGAGGTAGGAAACTTCGCCTTGGGCTTGCGGGATGCGCAAGCCGGGTTCGTTGGTCGTGCCGGTGAGCTGCACGGGGCCGGTGGCGGCGCGGAGGTCGGCGCGCCAACGTTCGCCGGCGTTCAGCGCGGCGGTGATCTCATTGGCATTGCGCCGCAATTTGTGCTCGTTCTGCCAGCTTTGAAAAAAGATGCCGAAAGCGAAGGTGAGGATCAGGGCAAACACGCCCAGATAGACGAGGCATTCCAACAGCATCAGGCCGGCCTGGCGGCGGGGGGCGGCCGCGGAGTGGGGTAGGGGACGCGGTTTCATCGGCCCACTCCTTCCCGCACGACGCGCGTGCCCGTTTTACCATTGGCGGGCTGCCATTCGAGGCGCAGGGTTTGGTTGGAAATGGTGAGGAAGGCGGTTCCCGGGGGCAGGTTGGTGACGGCGTCCCCCCGCAGGGGGTATTCCTGCCGACCCGCGGGGAACTGGCGCCATTCGCCGGCGGCCAGAATCTCCATTTCCCCATCGATCAATTCCATGGCCACGGATTTATGATAGGAGCGGCGCAGCAGGCCGAACTCCTGAAAGCAGGCGAACCCCAGGGGCAGGATCGCGAGGAGGAGGATGCCGAGGGCGGCCAGCAAATCGATTTGCAGCCAGCCATTTTGACCGCGGCGGCGCCGGGCGGGCGCGGGGCGGGAGGAGTGTTTGGTTACCATAAGGCGACAACTTCCAGCAGGTGGGTGAGGGTGCCAAAAACGCAGTAGGCCAGGGTGCCGACCAGCAGGCCGTTGAACACGACCACGCCGGTGCTCAGGCCCTGGGAAAACGCCTGCTCCCAGCGGAAGGCCCGGGCGTCGAGCGTTTCGGTCCAGCCCCGCAAGGCGCGCAGGAACCCGCCCGGGGCGTGGCTCCCGTTGCGCAGGCGCCAGTGGAATTCCTCGGCCTCGCCGAAGGCGGTGAGGGCGGCGGGGAGTTTGTCGCCGGCGGCCAGGCGGGCCACCGCCCGGCGGGCGCGGGCTTGGAACACGCGGTTGGCGGTGCCGCCCGCCGCCAACTCCACGGCGCGGGGTTCCGGCACCCCGGCATCCAGCAGAATGGCGAGCAGGGTGATGAAATCGCGCCGTAGGCGCAACCGGCGCCAGGGCAGGGCGAGTTGCGCCCGGTCCACCAGCGGCGCCAGGAGCGCGAACGGCCCCTGCGTGAGTCGGTTGCCGCCCACGTGGGCCACGGCGGTGAGCCACAGGGCCAGCATCAACGCGGTCTGAAGGGCGATCCCGGTCCACAAATGTTGCCGGAGAAAATCCAATTGCGGGGCGGTGCCCCCAAAGTCCTGGAGCAAGCTGTAAAACCGGGGCAGCACGAAGATGCTCAAGGTCAGGGCGATATAAATGGCGAAGGGGCTGAAGAACAGAAGGAGCAGCAGAAAATATTGGGCGGAACTGCGGGATTGGGATTGGCCGTCCGCCAGGGTCTGACGGCAGGCGGGCAGGATGGCGCGCCAGTCGCCCAACTCCCGGCCCACGGACAGCATGGCCTGGAGCCCGGGCGGCAGCAGACGGGGGGTGCGTCGCAATGCTTCATCCAAGTCGCACCCCGACCGGAGGTGGGCGGCAAACTGATGGAAGGGCAGGCCGAGCGAGCGGTCGCGGCATTCGGAGATGGCTTGCAGGGTGGCGGCCGGACCACGGCCGTCGCGCAAGCCCAGTTCGAACAGGTCCAGAAACACCCGGGCGCGCTCCCGGCGGCGCAAGGGCAGGCTGAACAGCCACACCCCCCAGTAGAGGAAGCACGCGGAGAGTGCCCAGCCAAAGACCAGCAGCACGGCGCGCAGGAGGGCGCCCGATTCCCAGGCATCAAAGCCGGAGTTCATAAGCGGCGCGGCCGGTCGGCGGCGGAAAAGGAAAAGTGGTTCATGGCGGGTCCGCGGTTATTGGCTCACTCCATCCAGCATATTAATGAACTGAACCAAGGTTTGCGTGAGGGGGAAAAGTTGGCCCAGAATCATCAAGCCGAGGATCACCACCACGCAGGGCAGGAAGGTGTAGAGCAGCACTTCGACCCGTTGGGCGGCGCGGGCGCCGTAGATTTCGGCGGCGCGCTGGAAACCGGCCGCCAAGTCCTCGCCACTGTGGCCCACCAGCCACACGAAGAGCGGGGGAAACGCCCGGCCCGGGGCGGCCAGGTCGGCGAATTTGCCGCGCCCGGCGGCCAAGTGGCCGGCCCAGGTATCCAGTTCCGCCGCCGCGGGCGTGCCCGACTCCAATTGCCCCGCGAGCCGGAGGCAATCCCCCAAGTTTCCGCCGCGGCGCAGCATGAGGCTCATCGCCCCGGCCAGCCCGGCCAAGCTGGCTTCATGAAAGGCCGGCAGCCGCCAGCGCAACCGGCGCCGCCAGCCCGGCACCACGAGCGCCACCCAAGCGGTCAGCCCGAGGATCCCAAGCGCCACGGGGGGCAGAAACGTGCCCACCACCAACAGGGAATAATTGGCCTCGCTGTTGGGCCGGTACATGTACATGTCATTAAACACCGGGGCGAAGACCGCAATGACGTTCACCACCAGGTAGCTGACGAAGACCGAGAGCCCGAACGCCGCCGCGAGCACCAGCAGCGGATAGACCAACAGCCCCTGCAGCCGCGTCCACAGCAGGTTGGAACGTTGGTAGTGGTCGCCGAGCAGCGTCAACATGCCGGGCAGATCGTTGCCCGCCACGCCCATGGTCACCATGCGGCGGTAAAAGTCGGGCAATTGGCGCCCGGCCAGGGCCTGGGCAAGGGGCACGCCCTGGGCCAAATCCGCGCCGAGCAGATCCAGTTCCTTGCGGAGCTTGCCGTCCTTGAGGTTCGCGGCCAACTGGCGCAACGCGCCCTCCAGGGGGATGCCGTCCCGGAGCATCGCGGCGAGTTGCTGGTTGAAAAAGGCGAATTCGTCTTGGTTCATGGTTGAAAAAGTCGTTGGTGTTCCACTTCATCCGTCACCCCGCGCCGGACCCAGTCCGCGGCGGCTTCGGCCAGGGGGCGGCCGGGTTCCAATTGCGTCCATTCCTGCCGCCGGACGGCCGCGCGGGCGGCGTCGTTGACCCGCAGCCATTCCACCACCGGCACGCGCCCATGGTAGCCGGTGCCCAGGCACTTCGGGCAACCCGGGCCCGGACAGGCCGCACACAGGCGCCGGACGAGGCGTTGGTTGACCACCAATTCCAAGGCCGAGGCGAGGGCCGACGGATCCGGGCACAAGGCGTGCATCCGCTCGAACACCCCGCGGCACGAACCGGCGTGCAAGGTGGCGATGACCAAGTGCCCGGTCAAGGCGGCGCGCACGGCGATCTTGGCGGTTTCCTCGTCCCGGATTTCGCCGATGACCAACACTTGCGGGTCCTGGCGCAACAGGTGCCGCGCGGCGACCGCGAACGTCAATCCCCGCGCCTCGCTCACCTCGGTCTGCATCACCCCCGGCAGCACCTGTTCCGCGGGGTCCTCCACCGTGATGATGTGGCGGCCGCCGAGCGTGGCGAGGTATTGCAGGCAGGCGTAAATGGTAGTGGTCTTGCCGCTGCCCGCCGGCCCGGTGAGCAACAGGAGGCCGCTGGTGCGGCGCAGCAACGCTTCCAATTCCGCCTGCGCCGGGGCGGGCAGGCCCAATTCCGCCAGCGGCCAGACGCCGGTGGATTGGAACAACCGCAGGACGATCTTTTCGCCGGTGACGGTCGGGTAGGTGGCCACGCGCAGGTCATTGCGGGTGCCGAGGGCGGACTTGTCGATGCGGCCATCCTGGGGCAGGGATTCCTGGTAGGTCTTAAGCCGGGCGAGAAATTTGATGCGGCCGAACACCCTTTCGGCCAAGGGCGCGGGGAGTTCAATATCGGGCGTCATCACGCCATCCAGGCGGAACGTGACCCGCGCGGCGGCGCCGACCATTTGCAGGTGGATGTCGCTGGCGCCGGCGCGGTCGGCGCGGCGGGCGAGTTCCTCCAGCACGCCGGGGGCGTCGGTCGTGGTGGCATTAGTGCTTTCAGCGGTCGGCTTCATGGCAATCGGTTGTCAATCATTTCGACTCCCGTCGCCGCGAATCGTCACGCGGAAATTCATGGTGTGGACTCAACGGGCATCCCCGGTGTGAGCGGACATCCGGCGCGGTCGGTGGATTGGGGTGAAGCGTTGGGTTGATCGCCGGGGAAGCCGACTGGGAGGGCGGGGGCAGCTATTTTCAAGTCGGCTTCGGGCATGCCAACGAGCGGGAGGTTCACCTCATCGTCGTTAACTGTGGGTAT
>CAIYZC010000795.1 GCA_903930565.1 uncultured Pedosphaera sp. | reverse complement strand
TCAAACTACGGCTTGCAGGACTTTGCCTGGGCCATGGGAGTTCGAGATGTGCATAATTTTATCATCGTCACTTACATTCACTACGGAAGCTACCTGGGTGGCTTCGGTGGGTTAATCGCATCCAGCATAATTTTACTTCGGTTGAAAACGCGCGAATCCAGCAACCCCAGTCACTCGAACAGAACCGGCTAACTCAGACGCTAAAACGATGTGCTTTCGCGCAATCTTACCGGATTAACTCCCGTTCTTGTATGCACTTCGGAAAGTGGGCGGCAGTTTCATTCGTCAACGGAACTGAAAGCGTCTGTCATGGGGCAAACGATCGATAACAGCCGCTCTCACGGCTCCTCCGCAAAGATCTCCTCCAGCTGCTCCACGATCTTGGCACGGGGCAGGTCCTTGCGCAGGAAGCCGTCGGCGCCCGCGTCCAGCGCCTCCCGCACCGTCGTCGACAGGGCGGCAGCACTCAGCATGATGATGCACGTCTCAGGATCGATCGCCCGGATTTCACGCAAGAGCTCCAGCCCGCTGTTCCCCTGCAGGTTGATGTCGAGCATCACCAGTTCCGGCTGGCAGGCGTCATATTCCTCCCGCGCCTGCTCCAGATTGCCGGCCTGGTGGCAGTCCGTGATGCCCAACTGGGCCAGGATGAGCTTCACGTAGGTTCGCACGTGGGGCTCATCATCCACAATCAGCGCGGATTTCGGGCGGGCCATGCGGGCAAACTGGTCGTTCCCGCAGACCCGCGCAAGCCCGCGCTGGAGACGACCGCCGCCCCGCCACTGCCCGGGCCATATCAACCTTGAGCAGGAAGCCATGAAACCAAGAACCGGACGATCCGATTCATCTCAAAAAAACGCCGATGTAACCACGGATAGCACGGATTCACACGGATGATCAATCCACGGAAGGGAGTCAGGCCTTCACCCCGAAGGCGAACGGATCTTACTGGATCATGATTTCACGGATTTGGATCCATCCTCTCGGTGCAATCCGTGGTGGGATTAAACAGCCGGCTTTATGTTCATGGTTTCCTGGCTTCCCCCTTCACCGCTCCCACTCCCGGCCGCTCACTCCACCCGCAGGATGTAACCGCGGAGGTATTCGCTCTCGGGCATGGTCACCAGCACCGGATGGTCCGCCGGCTGGTGGCAGAACGCCAGCACCTGCACCCGTCGTTTGGCGTCCGCCGCCGCCTCGGTCAGCACGCCGCGCAATTCGGCGTCGGTCATGTGGTGGGAACAGGTGTAGGTCGCAAGGATACCGCCGGGCGTGAGCGCCTTCATCGCCCGCAGGTTGAGCTCCTTGTAGCCGCGCAGCGCCCCCTCGAGCGCGCTCTTGGATTTCGCGAACGGCGGCGGGTCGAGCACGATCAGATCCCAGGTCACGTCGCGGTTGGCCGTGAACCAGTCGAAGACGTTGGCCAGCTGAAATTCCACCGTGACGCCGTTGCGCACCGCGTTTTTCTTCGCCTGCGCGATGGCGTCCTCCGCACTGTCCAGACCCAGCACGTGCGCCGCCCCGGCCCGCGCGCAATGCAACGCAAACGGCCCTTGGTTGCAGAACGCATCCAGGACGCGCACGCCCGCCGGCCGCGAGGACCGCAGGCCCTCCGCGAAGCCAGCCACGAGTGGGTGCTGTTCGCGCTGGTCGAGATAGAAGCCCGTTTTCTGCCCGTGCTCCAGGTCCAGCCAATAGTCGAAGCCGTCGATTCCGACCCAGCGCGGCGCCCAGGCCCGGCCCGAGCGGGTGTGCACTTCCGACGGCAGGCCCTCGAGCTTGCGGATGTGGGCGTCGTTGCGAAAAACGATCTCCGCCGGCGCGAGCAGATCCTGGAGCAGGTCGCTGATGAGCGCCCTGCGTTTCTCCAGCGCCAGCGACTGCACCTGCACGACCAGGGTGTCGCCGAACTGGTCGACAACCAGCCCCGGCAGCTCGTCCGACTCGCTCCACACCAGACGGCGCATCGGAGGGTTTGGCGTCGGGGGATGGGCGTTGGGGCTTTCGCGTCGCGCCAGCGCTCGCTGCAGCGCCCCGCGCAGCCAGGTCGCGTCGAGTGCCACCCGTTCCCGGCTCAGGCGCCGCCAGATGATCTGCGACCGCGAGTTGTAGATGCCGCTGCCCAGGAACCGCCCCACCCGGTCGCGGCACTCGACAACCTCGCCGTCGTGCTCCGCCGGCAGCAGCACCTCGACTTCGTTGGCAAACACCCACGGGTGGCCCGCGAGGACGCGCGACTTGGCGTTGGCTTTGAGCTGGAGGGTGGCGGTCGGCGAGGACATGGCCTCCCATCATCACGCCGCCCCGCGCCGTTAGAAGCGCAAAGTTGAACGCAGAAACTTGAAAGTTGGATGTTGAGCGTTGGGCGTGGGACGTTGATTCTCACCCATTCCGCCATGTCACCCGCCGCCGAAATCGCCCGCCGCCGCACCTTCGCGATCATCTCGCACCCCGACGCGGGCAAGACCACGCTCACGGAAAAGTTCCTCC
>CAIYZC010000794.1 GCA_903930565.1 uncultured Pedosphaera sp. | reverse complement strand
GGAGCAAGGCGGCGATACCCCCACCAGCCGCGGAATTACCACGGACTCTTTGGGCCGGGCGGTAATGGACCAAGGTCGGTTGGCGGAAGCCGAGAGCCTCTTCCGCCAAGCCCTGGCGCTCAAGGAGCAAGGCGGCGCTACCCCCACCAGCCGCGGAATTACCACGCACGAATTGGGCCGGGCGGTAATGGCCCAAGGTCGGTTGGCGGAAGCCGAGACCCTCTTCCGCCAAGCCCTGGCCTTGGGGGAGCAAGGCGGCGCTACCCCCACCAGCCGCGGAATTACCACGGACTCTTTGCGCCTGGCGGTAAGGGACCAAGGTCGGTTGGCGGAAGCCGAGACCCTCTTCCGCCAAGCCCTGGCGCTCCAGGAGCAAGGCGGCGCTACCCCCACCAGCCGCGGAATTACGATGAGCCTTTTGGGAAGGGTGGTTTTGGACCAAGGTCGGTTGGCGGAAGCAGAGGCGCTCCTTCGCCAAGCCTTGGTGCGCAAGCGGGAGGGTGGGGATACCGCTGCGAGTATTCGAATCACTTTGGAGCACCTTGCCCAAGCATTGACCAAGCAAGGCAGAGCCGAGCAGGCCGCAAGCGTATTGGCGGAAGCGGAATCTTTGAAATCGAGCGCAGCTTGAACACTTCTCCCCAAAGCGGATCGAGATGATTCGGACGGTCGCGATTCGCGGTCATTTGGACCGTCGAGAGGGTTTGCTGCTGCCGTGTTTCCATTGCACTCCCCATACGCCCCGCGCTGGCCGATCCGGTCCCATTAGTCCATCCACCAAACTCCCCGCCGGCGCCAAGCTCGCCAACAATGTTTCACCTTGCGGCGGCGGCTGCGGCCGGCCGTTGGTGGGCGTTTTCCCACTCCTGGAAATTCCCGTCGGCCGCCGAGCGGGTACGCACCTCGCCATCTGCCTGTGGTAGAGGCGCAGCCAGAGGGTGCGCCGGGGGCTTGCCACGGCTTGGTATGCCGCCGCCAGATCGTATGGCCCGGATCCTCCTTGGGGGGGGTGGCATTCCGATTCAGGAACTCGAAGAGTTGGGCGATTTCTTGAGTCTCCGCATTCGGTTCGGCGTGGGGGAATGGCTTGACTTGATCGAATTGCCAATTTGCTTTGCCGAGCGGGTTGGGGCAAATTACGGGCATGAATCTGCTGGATCGGATTACCATTGAGCCAGGCAAGTGTGGCGGCAAACCATGCATCCGGGGCAAACGGCTGCGGGTGTCGGATATCTTGGACCTGCTGCGGCACGGTGCCAGCCATGTGGAGATCTTGGCGGATTACCCCTTTTTGGAACCGGAAGACATTGAGGCCGCCTTGGCTTATGCTTCACAATTGGCCGGGCATGTGGTTTTGGAGAGTGCGTGAATTTCTTGGTGGACAACCAACTTCCGAAAGCGCTTTGCGACTGCTTGTGCGCCAACGGGCATGCCGCAATCCATGTCGCCGATTTGAAATTGGATGAGGCATCGGATTTGGAAATTTGGAATCACGCCAAGGCCCGCGACGCCATAGTGGCGACCAAAGACGAGGATTTTCTCCATTTGGCGAATCGCCGGCATGAGTCGGGAAAGCTGCTCTGGGTGCGCGTGGGAAATTGCCGCACCGCGCATCTCCTCCGCGAGTTCGAGCAGGGCATGGACAAAATCTCCCGTGCGTTCGCGGAAGGCGCTCGGATCGTGGAGTTTCGATGATGCGCCCGGGCGTCTCGCTTTCGTGGAATTCGCATTCCCCTCACCCCCAGTCAACCCGCTTTCATCTTTCGGCGGTATTCGCTACCGGCGGTTGGTGGGCGCTTTCCCACTCTTGGAAATTTCCGTCGGCGGCGGAGCGGGTCCGCACCTCGCCGTCCGCCATGAGGTAGCGGCGCAGCCAGAGGGTGCCGCCCGGGGTGGGGAGCGGCTTGGTTTGGCGCAGCCAGATGGAATGGCCCGGATCCTCCTTCGGCAAGGCGGCGTTCCGGTTCACGAATTCAAACCGTTGGGCCATTTCATCTGTAGCCGGCGCCAGTTCCGGCGGCAGCACTTGCCGCCAACCGGCGAAATCCGTCGGCAGCCGGCCGGGGTGCGCGGCGGCGTGGGCCAGGGCGGCGGTGACCCAGAGTTCGCAAGTCTTCGCTTGCTCCTCCCATGCCTTTTGAAACGCCTCCGTGACGGCTTTTTGCGAGACGATGTCCGCTTGGTCCGCGGCGGCTTCCTCCCGCGTCTGGGCGAGTAGATTGGACTTGGCGGCCTGCAAGCCGGCGCTTTCGGCACGCAACCTGGCCAAGTCCTCCGGCCCGGGGCCTGCGGGGGCGGAGCCTTCCGTGATGTCACCTTCGACGGCCGGCGAAGCGGCCGGGCCGGGGGCGGGTCCGGGCCGGCGCAGTTGCGCCACTTCGGCCTCCAGCCTTTGGTTGGCTTGATGGCGGAGGCTTCCGGCCGTCAGCAAACCACCGGCGGCCAGGCCGAACAGAAGCTTTCGGTTCATGGGGTCACGGATTGGTCGGCGAGTCGACGGGGGCCAACCGGGTGCTTTCCCACGCGGAGAAATTGCCGTCCGGCGCGCGGTGGACTTCGGAATGCCCATCGACAAAACCATAGGTGCGCAACCACGCGCCGGTGACCGGATCGCGCTCGGCGGTGCGTTCGCGCAGCAGGATGGTCTGGCTCGGATTGCGGTCCGTCGGCAGCTTTCCGGAGTACATGATTTCAAACATCGCGGGTGTCAAATTGGTCGGTCCGTCGTGCGGTGGGAGGAAGGGGAGGGCTTCGTCGAAATTGGTGGGGACGCGGCCGTTGAGCCCGTCCGCCGCCAAAATGAAGGCCAACCCCCACTGGCGGCTGTAGTTCATCTTGGCGATGGCGGTTTCCCGGGCGAGCACTGCCGCCGCGACGGGGTCGGTCGCGGCTTTTTGGCGGGCGGCGCGCTCGCGGGCGACAGTGTTGGTGGCGGCCGGTATTTCGCGGCGCAACGCGCCCACCTCACTCCGCAGCCGCAGCAATTCCCTTTGCTCGGCCGTGGTCAAAATTGGGGGCGTGGCGGCGGCCTTCCCGCCGGGCGCGGCCGTCGCGGGCGGTGGCGGGGTGCCAAGTTGCGCGGCCAGGGCGGCCTGTTCCGCCTGCAGGGCCGCGCTGCGGCGGTATTCCAGCAGCACGGCGCCGGTCAGCACGGCGAGCAGCGCGCCGGCGGTGAGTTGGGTTTTCGTGAGCATAATCAATTTACTAATGAGGGTGAGGCCGCCCCCCGCCCCGCCCGCGGTGACGGCCGTGGCGAGGGCCGCGGCGCCCACGGTGGCCGCCATTCCGGCGGGGGCGGTCGTGACCGCCTGCGTGTTCAGGGCGTGGGTGAGCACCGCCGTGGCGACGGGCAGACCGCGGCGCGCGAAGTCGGCGCGCAACCGGTCCAGGGCGCGGTCCACCCGTTTGCGCGCGCCCTCTTCGCTGGTGCCCAGCGCGGCGCCCACCGCGCGCAACGGTTGGCCTTCAAAATAGCGGAGCACCAGGGCGTCGCGTTCGACCGGCCGCAGGCGGCCCATGGCTTCTTCGAGCACCGGGGCGATGCGCTGCCAAGCCTGGTCCGCGGCTTCGTTGGACGGGGGATTTTCCATGGCTTTTCGCTCCCGGGCGCGGCGGCGTTGTTCGGTGCGGACGGCTTTGGCCGCGGTGAAACTGGTGTGCCGGTACAGCCAGCCGCCCAAGGAAAACTCCGCCGGCAGGCGGGGAGCCTGGCGGGCGAGGTCGGTGAAGACGGTTTGGGCCACATCCTGCGCCAAGTGGGTGTCCCCGGCCACCACCCGCAAGGCGGCGGAATAGACCAAGTCAAAGTACCCGGCCACCACGTGGTGGAAGGCTTCATCCGCTCCGCTTTCGCGAAACGTCCGCCAATGGGCCGTGGGGTTCTGACTCGTCATCACAACCATGGGAACCCGCCGCCGGTCCAAACCGGACACACTTTCGCCACCCGCCGCACCGGGGCGATCCGGCCGCACTCAGAACTGCCGCAAGGCGCGGGCCGAACGCTCCGGAAGGCAGGGCGCGGCCATGAGTTCGCGCGCCCGGCCGATGACGTAATCCCATTGAAAAGCAGGGCCGGGATCGACTTTGTTGGTTTGGATGTGGAAGTGCCCCAGCACGCCGCCGTAGGCGGCCAATTCGGCGTTCGGCAATTTGTGGTCGATCAAGCGCCCTTGGGCGTCCACGGGATACGCGCACTTGATTTTGGGGAAAACCTGGCACAGCGTGGCCGTCAGGCGCGCGAGCGCCGCGTATTGCTCCGGGGTGAAGTCATATTGGACCAACTCGTGCCCTTGCGTCACACCGTGCACCGGTTCCGGGCGGGCGGGATGGCCGACAAAACCCTTGGTTCGAATGCCGCCATCCCCCAAACCGGCGGGCAGGGTGATGACCGTCGGTTGGCCATTGGTGCCCGGGCGGTACCAGACCGCCAAGGGGTTGGCTTCGTTCGTGCCGTAGGCCCCCATGTTGGCCACCTCAATGCCGACCGAACGGTCGTTGGAGGTTGTGGCGTGCCAGGCGCGCTCCTTGAGATCGAGGGTCTGGTAAATGGTGCCATCCAAATCGAGCATGAAGTGGACGCTCAAGTCGCGCTGATCCTGGAGCACCCGGAAACAGGTGCGGCTCACCCCGCACACGTCGAAATGAATCACGAACTGGTCCACCACGTTTTGCAAAAGCGGCAAATCCCAGCCCCCGCCCCGCACTTGTTCGACTTGGTTGGTGGTCAACCCGCGCGCGCGCAGGCCGTAGCGGTTCGGGGTTTTGAGTTCGCGGGAAGCGGCTTGGGAGGCTTCCCAACTCGATTCGGCGTAGGGGCCGAAGCGGCGCTCCACGCGGTAGGCGTCGTAGCCGCCGGGGTCCATCCAGGTCACGACGGGTGTGCCCGTGTGAAAGAATTTGCCCGCCACGACGATTTCATCCCCGCGGCGTTCGGCGGGGGCGCCGGGGCGCGGGATGGTGCTACAACCCGTCGCGGCGGCCAGGCCGCCCAGCAGCAACCAATGCGTCAGGGTGCGAAGGGCGGCCCGCGGGCCGCTCCCGGTGAAGTGCGCGAGGAAGAACTTCATGGCCGGATTGTCGCCCTCACCGGGGTGGGGGTCAAGACCGGGGGTGCGAAACAAAAAAATACCCTCGCTGAACTTCAGCGAGGGTTGGGGGGCTTGGTTCCGGGCGATGCCTGCCGCGGGGCCGCCGGGTGGCTTATTTGGCCGGGGCGGTGCCCGCTTCTTTGTCGGCTTGGCTGATCAGTTTCTCCAACTCGGGGTTGGCGGGGTGGCCGGCATCGCGGGCCTTCTGGTAATGGTAGCGCGCCAATTCCACCAGCGGCGGCTTTTGCGTGACGTAGGCCACGGCGAGATTGTTGTGGGCGGCGCCGTATTTGGGCTCAATCTGGACCGCCTTGCGGAGCGCGGTTTCGGCCTGGCTGCGGAGCCCTTTGTGGTCGAGCGTGATGCCGAGGAAGTTTTGCACTTCCGCGTTCTTGGGGTCGAGCTGCGCGGCGCGGCTCAGCAGGTCCTGCGCCTCGTCGTATTTGCCGGTTTGGAATTTGACGCGGCCCAGCACCCCGAGGCAGAAGGCGTCATTCGGATCCGCCGCGAGGGCTTGGCGCAAGTGCTTCTCCGCGGGCTCGTATTGGTTCAGTTCCAGCTCGATCAGGGCCAGGTTGCCCAGTGTGCCGACGTTCTGGTCGTCCATCTTGAGCAGTTCCAAATACTTGTCGCGCGCCTTGTCGTATTGATGGCCCACAAAATACCGCTGGGCCTCCGCCATCAGGGTGGTGGCGTTGGCGGGCAGGGGCTTGCTCTTCTTCGGGGCGGGGGCGGTGATGGCGGCGAGCTTGGCTTCCGAGCCTTTGAACAGGGCCAACTCCTCGTCGGTGTACGGCACCCGGGGGGATTCCAAAGCCTCAATCCGGGCGTGCAGGGTGGCGATCTGCATTTCCGCCGCGTGCAACCGCTCCGCGCCGGACACATCGTTGGCGGGAACGACCACCGGCGCGATGGGGGCGGCGGGCGCTTGTTTGAGGCGGGCTTGCAAGGCGGCGGTCTCCAGTTTGGCGCTCTCGAGATCGGCCTTCAAACGGGCCACCTGGGTTTGCGCCTCTACCACTTGGCGGTTCGGCGCGCCTTTGCCGGCATCCGCCACGCCCGCGCTCTTGGCTTCATTCAGGCTGACTTGCAGCAAGGCGTTTTCCTTGCGCAATTCGTCCACTGCCGCCTGCGCCTTTTGCAATTCGCGCGGATCCGCCGTGCCGGGTTGGGCCGCGAGGGCTTCCTTGAGTTTGGCTTGGAGCAGGGCGTTTTCCGCGGCCAGGCGGGTGGCCTGGTCCCCGCCGGTCGGGGCGGCGGGCATCACGGGGGCCACCGGGGTGGCCGGCATGGGGACGGCTTCCGGCGCGGGCTTTGCGGCTTCGGGCGCGGCCGGGGCGGGAACGGGGACCGGCGTGGTGGTGCCTTTGCCGGCGTTTTCGGTGATCTTTTCCGCGACGTATTTCGCGCGGTACTTTACGATGGTCGGATTCCAATCCGGGTTCCCCATTTGGAAGCGCTTCAACGCCGCCTGGGCCTCCTGATATTTGATGGTGGCCGCCGGGGTTTGCCCCTTGGCGAGCAAATCGTCGGCCTGCTGGATGAGCGCGTAGATGGATACGTAGGCATCATCCGGACCGTCGGCCCGCACCAGTGGGGCGGCCGTCAGCAGCACGAGGAAAGCCCAAGTGAAATTGCGATTCATGCGCCCAGCGTAATGCAGCCCGCCCCGCACTGGCAAGCCCCGCGTGGCCCGGCGCCCCCGCGCTCGCACGGCCTCCCGCCCCGGCCCGCCGGGACCGTAGTTTTGGCTTTCCAGCCCCGCCCGCCGGTTCCATGCTCCCGGCCGGAACGATGAATTTGACTGGCGGCATTCAGACACGGCAATCCGGGCCGGCCCGCGCCCCGGGGCGGCCGCCTTACCGGTTTCTACCATGACCGGCGACGCGGCCCCCACCTCGCTTTTTCCCCGGACCGACTGGGCCGACTTGCGCGCCCTGGCCGAGCCGGACGCCGCGCGCTTGGACCACTTGATCCGCCGCTACTGGGGGCCCTTGCGCATCTTCTTGGTCGCCACCTTTCCCAGTCTCCGGGACCAGGCGGAAACCCTGTTGCAGGAATTCGCCGAGGACAAAATCCTGAAGGCGGGCTGGCTCGGGCAGGCCGACCGCGCGCGCGGTCAGTTCCGGGATTTCCTCAAGACCAGTCTGCGCAATTTCGTCCTCGATCGGCTCAGCCGCGCGGAGGTGAAACACGCGCCCCTCCCTTTGGAGGGCTTGGAGGAGGAATTGCCCGGCCCGACCGCCCCCGCCGAGGAATTCGACCTCGTTTGGGCGCGCACCGTTCTCGCCGAAACGCTCCAGCGCATGGAAACCGATTGCCGCAATCCCGCGGCCGAACAGCCGCGCCGGTCCTTCATCTGGGAAATGTTCCGCATCCGGCTGCTCGAACCCACCCTGAACGACGCCCCGCAAGTGCCGTACGAGGATTTGATCGCCCGGTTCCAACTGCGGTCCCCCATGGACGCCTCGAACCTGTTGCTCAGCGGCAAGCGCATCTTCAAGGCGCACCTGAACCAGGTCATTCGCGAATACGCCGGACAGGACGCCGCCACCCAGGCCGAAATCGAGGCCTTGCAAACCTTCCTCAATCGCCTCGGCCGCCGTGACTGATCGCCCGGGCGATGCGCCGGCAGCGGGGGATTGCGTCCGCGGGCGTCGCCGGCGTATCGTCCCCCCGGCCGCCTCGCGCGGTCGCGACACAACCATTTTATGAGCCTGCATTTGCGCCCCGGAACCCGCCTCGCCGCCCTGGCCCTCGCCGTCATCCTCACCCCGCCCGCCCAAGCCGGCTTTCTGGAAGACTGGGCGCGGATGAAATCCTTCGTGCCGAAGGGCTACGTCTGTCACCACGCCACCGGCCCCATCAACGTGAACGGCGAACTGGCCGAGGCCGACTGGCAGGCCGCCCCGTGGACCGATGACTTTCAGGACATTGAAGGCGCCGCCAAACCGAAACCGCGCTTCCGCACCCATGCCAAAATGTTGTGGGACGACCAGTATTTCTACATCGCCGCCGAATTGGAGGAGCCGCATGTGTGGGGCACCCTCACCGAGCATGACGCCGTCATCTTTCGGGACAACGATTTCGAAGTCTTCATCGACCCGAACGGCGACAGCCACGAATACTACGAGTTCGAGATGAACGCCTTGAACACCACGTGGGATTTGTTCCTCAAGAAACCCTACAAGGACGGCGGCCCGGCCATGAATGAATGGGAAATGCCCGGCCTCAAAACCGCGGTCAAAATCAAGGGCAGTCTCAACCATGCCGCCGACACCGACCAGGGTTGGGTCGTGGAAATCGCCTTGCCTTGGAAGGCCTTGGGCGAATACGCCCACAAACCCTCCCCGCCGGTCGAGGGCGACCAATGGCGCGTCGATTTTTCCCGCGTGGAATGGCAGGTCAACGTTCTGAACGGTCACTATGAAAAGGTGGCCGGCCAGCCCGAGGCCAATTGGATCTGGTCCCCGCCCGGCATCGTGGACATGCACCGGCCCGAGAAATGGGGCTACGTGCAGTTCACCAGTAAGCCCCAAGGCACGGTCGCCTTCGTGCCCGACGCCTCCCGCCCCGCCCGCGACGCCTTGCAGGAGATCTACTACGCCCAGCGCGCCTACGAGGCTGTGAACCACCATTGGGCCGCCGCCCTCGGCGACCTCACCTTGTCCGCCGACCTGGCCAAAGGCCTGGCCGAACCCCCGGCGCTCAAAGCCACCCCCACGGGCTTCGCAGCCACCGCCGCCATCCGTCTCCCCGACGGCCGCCGCCAACTCTGGCACATCCGCCAGGACGCCCTCATCTGGCCGGAGCAGCCTTGAGTATTCGCAACCGCTGAATTTGGCCGCCCCACCCGGGGGGGCGGGCCGGCGGGTTCCACGGTTTTTAACCCGGAGGGTTTGTGGCCGTAAGCCGGTGGGAACCCTGCCGGCTTAGGTTTCCTTTCGCACGCGGTCCCCGGCAACCGGGCGGCCCGTCGGCCGCGGCTACGGCAGCCGCACCCCGCGGTAGTACCGGGGCGAAAGATTCGTGGCCGCGGGGTCCAGGAACTCCAAGGCTCCCACCGGGTTGTTGCTCCAGGTGTTCAGCGGCACCCAATCCACCAAGTTCGAGGAGCCGTCCAGCCGGTAGTTCAACCCCAAGTCGCCGTTCAACCACAGCCACGGGGTCAAGCCGGGGCCGCCGGACGGCGATGGTTGCAGCGTGAGTTGGAAGGTCCGCGTGAAGTTGGCGTACACCGTGGTGCTGCCCGAGAGGGTCAGGTGCAGGGGATTCTGCGTGCCCGTTGCCGCCCCGCTCCAGCCCAGAAAGCGCTCATTGGCCGCGGGTTGAGCCGTTAAAGTCACTTTCGCACCGTTCGGATAAACGGCCGCCGCCGGGCTGACCGCCACCGTGCCATGCCCCATGGGCACGGCGGTCAACGCCGCTTGGTTCGTCCCCAGAGGCAGGAACAACGCGGCAATCGTGGGGTTGGCGTTGGTCACCGGAAATGTAAACGGATTAGGCGTTCCTGGCGGCACACCGCTCCACACCGCAAAATAATTCCCCGCTGACGGCACGGCCGTCAGGCGGACATTACTACCGTAGGGATAGAGGGCCGTCGCCGGGTCGGCGAGGATGGTGCCGGAGCCGTTGGGCGGCAGGTTCAAAGTGGTTCCGAAAATGCCTTGCACCGTGTAATTTTGCCGCATGATCAGACCGAGGAGGAGGTTGGAGGTGTTAACGTCGCCATTCCATTGCAAAAAGCTCCAACCCGACATTGCGGTATGCACGAGCCTGACGGTGGTGTTGGAGGGGTAACCGGAATTGCCCGTGATTTGGGGATGGACGATTCCCCCGCCCGGGGTCGAGAGGTTCAAGCTGAATCCGGGAAGGACATGGAGGGTGACCGTCGGAGCCACCGCCGATTGGGTGAAATCCGGGCTGTAGCCAATCGCGTTGAGGGTCGCTTCATGATCAACCACAATCGGCCCGGTGTACGGAGTGGAGAGGGGGCCGGGCGGCGTGCCGTCCAAGGTGTAAAAGACATCCCCACCGGTCAACAAGTTGGTCAACCAGAGCGTGGCGGATTGATAATAAGAATAGTAATGATTGGTCAACATTTGAACTCCGTCTGCAACCGTCACGCCTAAAACTTGGAGTCGCGCCGGCGGGCTGTTCGTGGCGCCCAGCCCGGTGGTGGCGGTTACGGAATAAAGCCCCGCCCCCGGAGCCTGAACGGGATCCATTACCAAAGTCGCGTTGGTCGCGCCGGGAATCGGGAGGCCGTTGTGGTTCCATTGCCAGGTGACAACTTGGTTTCCGGAAAAGCCCGCGGAAAAGGCCACAGAACCCCCGATGAAAGCCTGGGTATTAGTCGGCACGATCGTGAATCCGCTTGGCGGAGCACATTTGCCCCAAGCACCCGCCCGGTAGATGCCCGCCACTTCGGCGGGTGCCAAGGCACGGTTGTAGAGCGCGATTTCATCCAAGAAGCCCGCGAAGGGCCAGCACGAACCTGCGTTGCCGAAGGTCAAGTCCGCCCCGTTATCGGGGCCCAGCGTTCCCGGCCCGTTGGTGCAAAAGACGCCGTTGGTGTACAAGTTCAGGACGCCCCCGGAGCAGGTGGCCGCCACGTGCACCCAGGCCCCGATGGGGAGCCGCCAGCCCGTGTGAATGGCGCCTGAGGCACCGTAAAACGACAACCCGCCAAGCACGTTGTCCGCGACCAGGTAGTGGAGGCCGCCGCAATTGGGAGTTTGTTGCCCCACTAGATTCATGGGCGCGTTTGACCCCGCGCTGTTCACCCAGAATTCGAGGCTCATTCCATCGGTATCGTCCACATACAACGACCTTGCGTCGGGCACGGTAACCAAAGCATCGGTGCCGTTGAACGAGAAAGCCGTGCCAGATTCACCGGAAGCGTAAGTCAAGCCGCCGCTGAGGTAACCGGGATGCGCGCCGGTGCTGTCCACGGGATTCCCTTCGCCCTGCCACCACCCCAGCAGTCCCGCTGGTTTCGGATAACATTGCGGGGCCACGAGGGTGATCGCGGCGGCGGCGCTGGTAACCGACCCGAATCCATTGCTAATCTCCACGGAATAAGGACCGGTGGTGATGGCTTGCAGGTTGGTCAGAACCAGCGCCGAGTTGGTGCCGCCGGCGATGGGGTGGCCGCCCAGCAACCACTGGTAGGTCAAGGGCGGCGGGCCAGCGGCGTTCACCGCAAGCGTGCCGGACTGGCCGGGAAACGCAGTGAAGGGCTGGGGCTGCGTCACCACCCGGGGTGGATTTGGCGGTGAGCATTTTCCGTGACTGCCGGCCGAATAGAGCGTCAAAACTTCGGCCGGGGACAACGGCCGCGAGAACAGGGAAACCTCATCCAACCCGCCGGCAAATCCGGAACAACCACCCTTGCCGATCGTGAGGTGGGTGGCGATGGTTGCGCCCAGGCTGCCGGGGCCAGTGGCCGCAAGGTTGCCATTGGTGTAGAGGCAAAGTGTGCCGTTCCCCGCGGTGCCGGCCAAATGGGTCCAAACGCCCACTGGCAAAACCGTGTAGGGAATCGCGGCGGCAACCCCACCTCCGCCATAAAATCCCAGGCCATGGTAGGAATCCTGCCCGAGTTGCCAAGCCAACTGGCCGCAGCCCGGGGCTTGCTTGCCCACGAACGTCAGACTCGTTTCGCTGGTGGTCGGATAAACCCAACATTCCACCGTCATCCCCTGGGCGTCTGTGAAGTCCAGCGCCGGGGCATCCGCGATATCCACCCAACCGCCGAGGCCGTCGAAATTGAGTGCCCCCCCCACGGCGCCGGGGACAAAAGTCACTCCCCCGATAACGGTGGGCTCCGGCGTGTTGGGCAGGCGGTCGAAGGGGTTGCCGTCTCCTGCCCACCAGGCCACCAAACCCGCCGGGGGGGTCACGCAGTTGCTGGGAACCGTAATTACCGACAATTGCACCGGAGCGCTGGTGATCGCACCGCTTGCGTTCGCCACCACCACCGTGTAAAGGCCGGCGTTGGTCGGCGCAATCGCCGCAAATGTAAGCATCGCCTGCGCCGCCCCGGCCAGATTGACCCCGTTTTGTTGCCACTGGTAGCTCAAGGGGGCGGTGCCCACCGCCGTGACCATCAGGGTGGCAGGCAGTCCGTTGGTGACGATGGCCGCGACGGGCGGCAGGATAATCTGCGGTGGGAAGTTGGTCGGACATTTGCCGGCGGCACCGGCAAGGTAAAGTGCCTGAATTTCCGCCGCGCTCAATGCCCGTTGGTAGAGGGTTACCTCATCCAACAAACCGGCAAAAGCCGGGCAGGAGCTGGCACCACCCAGCAAGAGCGGCACGTTGTTCGAGGCCCCGAGTTGGCCCGTGCCGGTCGCCGCGGGCACGCCATTGGTGTAAAAGGCAAAGTTGGCTCCGTCATAAGTGACGGCGAGGTGCCACCAAGTTTGCAGGGGCAATTGTACTCCCGTGGCCACCCCGCCCAATGAGGCGCCAAACGCCCCGCCGCCAAATTGCAAGCCACCCGATGGATCAAAGGCCAATTGATATTCAAAAGCACCACAAGAGACGTCGCGCTTGCCGACGAGCGACATGGTGGTTTGAGTGCCGGTTCGGTACGCCCACAACTCCAGGGACATGGCATTCGTGCCGAAGAAATTGACCGCTGCTGAGTCGGGGATGCTCAACACCGCACCCGCACCGTCGAAGCTGAACGCCTGCCCCACGACGCCCGGGACAAAAGCCGCATTGCCCTGCAACTGACCGGGCAGCCCACCCATCGTGTCCAAGGTGTTCATTTCGCCCGCGAACCAAGCCGTCAATCCCATCGGCGGCGGCGCACAATTGGTGGGAACCGTGAGCACCAATAGTTGCACCGGGGCGCTGGTAACCGCCCCGCCGCCGTTCGCCACCACCACGGTGTAAAGGCCCGCATTGGTGGGGGATGTGGCCGAAAATGTGAGGCTTGCCTGCGCCGCTCCGGCCAAGTTGACTCCATCCCTTTGCCACTGATAGGTCAATGGCGGAGTTCCGCCCGCGGAAACCGCCAGGGTGACGGGCCGGCCGCTTGCCACGTTGGTCGCGACGGGCGGCAGGAGGATGGTCGGCGGGAAGACCGCCGGACATTTTCCAGTCTCGCCCGCGTTAAAGATGGCCTGGATTTCCGCGGCACCCAACGCCCGTTGGTAGAAGGTTACCTCATCCAGCAATCCGGCAAAGGCCTGGCAGGAGCTGGAATCGCCCAGCAACAGGGGAACATTGTTCGAGGATCCTAGTTGCCCTGTGCCGGTCGCTGCCAACACTCCGTTGGTGTAGAAGGCGAAGGTCGCCCCGTCAAAG
The DNA here is from genome assembly GCA_903930565.1 of uncultured Pedosphaera sp. Classification (GTDB taxonomy): domain Bacteria; phylum Verrucomicrobiota; class Verrucomicrobiia; order Limisphaerales; family Pedosphaeraceae; genus CAIXFN01. The sequence goes on along the minus strand of CAIYZC010000794.1, from coordinate 14,612 downwards.
GTGGCCGCGAGATGCCACCAAGTTTGCAGGGGCAGTTGCACTCCCGTCGCCACGCGGCCACTGGGGGTAAAGGTTGTCCCGCCGCCAAACTGCAGTCCATCCGTCGGGTCAATCGCGAGTTGATATTCGTAATCCCCGCAACCGGCCCCCCGCTTGCCCAACAAGTGCATGGTGCCTTGGCCCCCCGTCAGATATGCCCACAATTCCACCGACATGGGGGTCGTTCCCGAGAAATTGACCGCGGGCGAGTCGGGAATGGCCACCGCCGCTCCGGAACCATCGAAGCTGAACGCCTGCCCGACCCAGCCGTGGGCATAAATAACGTTGCCTCGCAACTGGCCGGCCCAACCACCCGATGAGTCCAAGGTGTTCGTTTCGCCCGCAAACCAAGCAGTCAAACCCGGCGGAAAGGGCGCGCAGATCGGAACGGTTACTTCCAAATAGGCGATTTGGCTGGTCGCCGCGCCGCCGAAATTGGTGGCCACCAAGGTGTACGCCCCGGAATTCCCACTCTTCAAGTTGGAGAAGGCTAGGTTCGTGCTTGCGGCCCCGGGCACCGGGACTCCGTTTTGGAACCATTGGTAATCCAATGGAGCGCTGCCCACCGCCAAGGCGGAGAGCAGCGCCGGATAGCCCAGGCGGTTCGTGGTCGCAACCGGCTGTTGACTGAACGTCGGCGCGGTGGTCACCACCACCAACTGGGCGGTGGCGCTTGTGGTTTGGCCGTAGCGGTTGCCCAGCACGGCAAAAAAGCCACCGGCGGCCGGGGCCAGCACGTTGGTGAACTCCAAGCTTAACTGGTTGGCCCCTGGGATGGGCCGGCCTTGGTAATACCATTGAATCGTGGAAACGAGTGCTTCCGTGGGGGTGACGCTGAACGCGGCATTGCCCCCGGAGGCCGTCGTGACATTGGTCGGCCCGAGGAGAAAACCCGGCGGGACGGAGAGGTCGCACTTCTCGGCCCGACTGGCCGTGTAAATGGCGGCGATTTCGCGGGGTGCGAGGGCGCGATTGTAGATCGAGATCTCGTCCAGGATGCCGGCGAAGGGCGGGCAATCCCCCGAGCTCCCCAGCGTCAGCGCCCCTCCGCTGGGCCACCCCAGATCTCCGACGGCCTGCGCCGCCAGAACCCCATCGACAAAGATTTGAAAAATCGTCCCGTCGAAAGTCCCCGCCACGTGGGTCCAACGATTCACCGGCAGGGGGGTGCCGGAGCCGGCGGCCCCGTTGCCCCCCGCGAAGGTGACGCCGGCCACGGGATCGCTGGCCAGTTGGTAACTGAAGTAACCGCAGTCTGCCGTGCGGTTGCCGAGTAGATGCAGGGTGCCCACCGAGGGGTTGGTGGGATAGGCCCACAGTTCCACCGTCAAGGGCGTGTTATAGGCAAAATCCAACGCCGGATCGGCCGGGATGACGATGCGTCCATCGACTCCGTTAAAGGCAAATCCCCGCCCGGCAAATCCAGTGCTGTAGCCGACCCCGCTGTTCAGAATTCCTTGGAGGCCGGCCACGCGGTCCACGGCGTCGCCCTCCCCGCGCCACCACGCCACCAAACCCAGCGGCGGGGCTACGCAAGCCGCGGCAACGCCTGCCAGCGTCGCCACTGAGCTGGTCGCACTGCCTGCGGGATTGCGAACCATCACCCAATATTCGCCCGTGTTAGAGCCGCCCACGTTATTGATGACCAAGGTGCTGGCGGTGCCGCCCGGGATTGGAGCCGAGCCATGCCACCACTGATAGGTCAGCGGCGGTGTCCCGCGGGCGGTTACTGAAAACACCGCATCCTCGCCGGCGATCGTGGTAACCGACCGTGGTTGTCCGCCAATAACCGGCGCGACGTCCTGGATCACCAGCCTGGCCACTGCGCTCGTTGCCATCCCGAGTCCGTTCGCCACCACCACCCAATAAGTTCCCGCATTGGCATCTGCCGCGTTGGTGAACGTGAGCGAGGAATTGGTGGAACCGCTCAAGGGCGAGGCATTGCGCCACCATTGATAAAGCAACGGCGCGGAACCTCCCGCCGTCACCGACAAATTCACCAGCGAGCCGGCGAAGGCACTCTGGGATTGGGGCGGGAGCAAAATCGCGGGCGGGGTTGCACCCGAGCATTTGCCTGCCGAGCCGGCCCGGTAAATGGCGGCAATTTCATTCGCTGTGAGGACTTGGTTGTAAAGGCTCACCTCATCCATGAAAACCCCGTCGGCGCCTCCGATGAACATGGGCGCGGCATTGGTGCCCGTCGGGCCCCCGGTGGCGGTGGCGGCGAGCACACCGTTCGTGTAGAGCCGGTAGAACTGCCCATCGGCGGTGCCGGCGAGATGCATCCAAGTGTCGGTAAGGGGCGGCACTCCGGACCTGACGCTCGGAGGAAAAGTGCCAAAGTTCCAACCCGAGTCCGCGTCAACGCCAACGAGGAAGCCCGAATAGTCCCTGGCATCAAACTTGCCGAGTAGAAACCGACCGCCGTCCGTTGCAAGCGTCGGGAGTTTGTCCCCTGGAAGATAAACCCAAAACTCGAAGGACATGGGACCGGTTTCGGTCCAGCCGAAACCGGCCGAATTCGGGATGACAATGCCATCGTAATTCGTAAACCAGAATGCCTTGCCCACCTTCCCCGGGGCATAGCCAGGCGTCCCTGCCGCCGTGTCGCCTCGGGCGGAATCGAGCCTGTTTCCCTCCCCGGCCCACCAGCCCACCAAGCCTGCGGGAATCGGGACGCAATGGGGCGCCACAGCGGACAACGTGGCCACGGCGCTGGTCGTTGCGCCCCCGGAGTTGCTTACCACGGCGGAATAATCCCCCGCCGCCGTCATCAGGGCGCTGGTCAGTGCCAAGACAGCATTGGTCGCTTCGGGAAAAGCTTTCCCGTTCCAAAGCCATTGGTAATTCAGGGGCGGGTCCCCCAGCGCCTGCACCGCCAGGCGAAAATCGTTTCCGGCGGTGACCGTGCCGCCACTGGGATTTTGAAGCACTACGGGCGGTTGGGACGTAACGGTGAGACGGGCGACAGCGCTGGTGGCTTGCCCGAAAGCGTTGCTCAAGACCACCGAGTAAGCACCCGCGTTCAGCAACATCACGTTGGTGAAAATGAGGGCGGCATTCGTGGCGCCTGCCAAAGCGGCAGTGCCAATGTACCATTGGTACCCCAGTGGCGCGGAACCGCCAGCCGCGACGGTCAAGCCGACCGTTTGCCCCGGAGTCGAGTTTTGTGGCTGGGGCGTGACGATCACGACGGGCGGCAGTCCCCCACCACATTTGCCGCCCGGCCCTGCGGCATAGATGCTGGCCAACTCCTCCGCCGAAAGCGCCCGGTTGTAGAAGCTCACTTCATCAAGGTAACCGGCAAACCCCAATCCCGAAGCAGCACCGCCAATGATCAAGGGGGCGGTGGTTTGGCTCCAAAAATTTCCTTGCTGCACCGCCACCAAAACCCCATTCGTGTATACGCATAAGACATGGTTCGCGTAGGTGCCCGCCACATGCACCCATTGGTTGGTGGGTAGCGGATTGCTGCTCCAGACGCCCGCGTAGCCGCTGTAAAACCCCAAACCTTGGATTGGGTCTAGGGCCAGCAGATACTCGTGAAACTGGGAGTTTGGATCGCTTTTGCCGAGAATTTGCATTGGGGCCACGGTGCTGGTTGGGCAGCACCACAGCTCCACGGTCATTGCTCCGGCAGCGGAGAAATTCAGATTTGGTGCGTCAGGAACCACCAACGCCGAAGAACCACCCCCAAAGGCGAAAGCCGGGCCGACCTTGCCCGGCACATAGTTAAAACTGCCTTGCGGCACACCCACCTTGCCCCCCACGGAATCCGTCGCATTGCCTTGTGCTTGCCACCAAGCCACCAAGCCCGCCGGCGCGGTGCGACACTCGGCTGGCAGGACGGTCACCCCGGCCACCTTGCTGGTCACCTGTCCATATGCGTTCGTAACCACCACTTGGTAAATGCCCGCATTGCCCATTTGCAACCCCGGCCAATCCAGGATTGCGTTGGTGGCCCCGGGAACGTTGGTGCCGTTGCATTGCCATTGGTAACCAAGCGGTGGACAACCCGCATCGACCTGGAGCAGGAACGCATTCCCCGCCGTGGCGGAGCCACCTTGGGGTTGCCCGTAAATGATCGGCAGGTTGGACGCTTGCCAACCCTTGCCCGCGGCGCCCGTCGTGTAAATTTCTTGGATCAGCGCGGCGGAAAGGGCCCCTTCGTAAAAGGTCATTTCATCAATCCGGCCGTTGTACAAATAAGATGGTTGGCCGCCCCGATCAGCCACGCCCCCGATCACCATCGGGGCCTCACTGGCGGCCATCGGGGAGAAAACCCCGGTTTGCTGCGCCACCAAAACCCCATTGACGTAGATTTCCAGCCAGCCATTGGCTTGATCGAAGACCGCCGCCACATGATTCCACGCATTCAAGGTCAACACGTTGGGGGGCGTGGAGACAGCTTGGGCGCCGGCCACTTCCACGAAAGTGAAAGTCAAAGCCTCCTGCGGGAGTTCATTGAACTGGAAGGAGTCTTGGTTCACCGCCACACCCCACGTGTCCGCCCATTTGGACATCACGGCCTGCAAGCCGTCCACCCGGGGAAAAATCCAGCCCTCGATCGAAAAGCTGCCGGCGGGGTTCAGGCTGGGGGCGTTGGGGATTTGGACGAACTGGGTGTAGCCGTCGAAATCGAAGGCGTTGCCGACCTCGCCCGGCAGCAGGGCGGGGCCGCCCATGGGCACCCCGTCGTTGCCCCCCAGCACGTCGCGGAAGTCATAATCCCCCGGCCACCAACTGACCGCCGAGCAGGCCAAGGGCGCGCACGCCTGGCCCGCCGCCGGGCCGGGACGCAACCAGATCGCCAAAGCCAAGATCACCCAAATCAGGACGCTGCCGCACCCGTCCCCACCTCCGATTACCCGCGGTTTTCCAATCATTTTTCAAACCTTATCCGAATTGCTTCAAGTTTAACCCCCCAGCGCTGGCGCGGCGGGCTCCCGAAGGTCATTGTGGGCGTTAAATTACCGCCGCCGCCGGCCGGCGTCAAAACGATTCTATTGCCTGGGTGGGCGCTCTTGAGGCATCCAATTGGGTCGGAGCGGGGAAATCTGCCAAGCGCCCTGGGTCGCACCATTTTTTGTTTGGGACTGGCGGTTCCGGAAGTGGCAAAGATTCTCAGATGCCACTTCTGCCGAATCCGTCCTGATAATGCGGGGGTGGGGATACTGCGATTGGTGGCTCCGCTGGTTTGGCCGGAGTCACGAATCCGGATTAAGTGATCCTGAGACCGAGCGGTGCTGCCAGCGATTCTGAATTTCCATTGCGACTGGCTGCAGTTCAACGTCCGACCAATTGCGGAAGTAGGCGCAGGGCCAGTTCTGTGGCTGCAATTTGCAATGCGCTTTTTGCGGCCACCGCCTCAGCCAAATCCACCGCCACGCTGGTTTGGCGTTCGCTCGTGAGGATTTTCCCGTCGGCGCGACGTCGGACAGTCAACTCAATCCGGGCGCGGCAGCTGATTAGATTACCCCGGCGCCCGCCCAGGGCGCTGAAGGCTTCGCCGGTGATTTCCCAATCCGCGGGGGTGGTGGAGTGTTCATCCAATAGCGAGCAGCCGGCATTTTGAAAGATCCGGCGGAGCTCCGTTTCCGCGGCGGGATCCCGGACGGGGCCGCCGAAGTGGGTTTCGGGGATTTTGATGGTCACCGAGGGCCGCGCTCCAGGTTTCAGACCTGCCAGCATTGTTTCCACCCGTTGGGCGGGTGTTTCGAGGTTGGAAACAAAGGTGCCGCCGTGCTCAATGACATTTTTTGCGATCTTGTCCGCGAGCTCATCCGCGAGCTTCGAGAGGTTAGGCCCGCCCGCAGGGCCATGCACCAGTTCTCCGTAAACGCGGCCCGTTTCGGTACCGATAATTTTCGCCACTAGGTTCAACTCCTGATCGATTTTGAAAACCTTGCCGGTGACGATGATTTTCGCGCCGGTGAGATAGCCCACTTTGGCCGCGGTTTGGGGGGCGACCACGCCGGAAAGGCTCAACTCATGCTCGCCCGTGAGCTTTTCCAACTCGGCGCGTTCCACCAATATAAGTCGCGGATTCGAGGAAAGCCGGGCGTTCAGCAGGGCGGAAACTTTGGCACCCAGTTCATGGATGCCTTCCTCGCGAGCCTCAAAGTCAAAAACGGCCAAGGGGAGCAAAGAATCGGGTTCGGCGGCCCGGCCCCGCGGCAGACCGGCCAAACAGCAAGCGACCAGCAGCCAACGGCAACGGCGGACGGCAGACCGCGACGATGAAAGCCGAAACAAGCGAGGGAGGTTCATAGGGTCAAGGGTTGGCAAAAGGCAGGAGCATGGCGGGCGCGAGCAATGCGGGCTGACAGGCCAGTTCCGCAGCCCGGAGCAGGCTCAATTGGGCGCGGGGTTTTTCCGCCAAGGCGTGGAGCGCGCGGGCCGGCGGCCGGGCCACCGCCACGGCGCCGATGCGCACAAACTCCAAGCCGGGCTCCGGGGTGGCACCCGGCGCGGGGGTGGGTTGCACCCAAACCACCGCCACGCCGGCCTTGGCCAGCCCGGCGATCCGGGCGGGCATGTCCACGGGCCAGTCGCTCCCCGGGCGCGGGGCGGCCACCAGCAGCAGGCGGCCCCGGTAGTTTTGCAGGGTGGCCGGGGATAGGTGTGTCATCGCCAAGTCCCCGGTGGCGAGCGCCGCGTCCCATTCCCCGGCCGGATCGACCACCCCGATGGGGGTGGTCGATCCAGCCAGGTCCCGGAGGCCGTGCAACAAATTGGTGGGATAAACCCAAAGCTCGCCGACCCCCAGGAGCCGGTCATCCGCCGTCCACCAGTGGACCACAAAGAGCGTGCCGAAGCGGACCGGCGGGAGGTCCAGAGACGGGGACACCACGACGGTTTGGCCGGGCAGCGCGGTGATGGAAGAGTCCGCGCCAGCGGGCGGCCAGGGCGCGGCGGTGGTGGCGGAGGTCTGCCAGAGTTGCGGGCGGATGCGGACGGTGACCGGTTGCGCGTCCGGGTTGTTAAAGACGACGGGCAACCGCCGGGCGGAGCCGGCAAACACGGCGGGAGTAGTTTCCGGTGGCACGATTTGGAGTTGGGCGGTGGCTTCCACCGCCCAAAGCACCAGCCCGCCGGCCACCCAGGCGGGCCAGAACCAATTTCCGCGCGGGGCCGCGGGCTGCGAGCGCGGGCTGGAGCGCCGCCTTGGAGGGGCCGGTGATTTGGCCGGGCACCGGCGGGACCGGGAAGCCTCGGCGTGGTTGGGGAATAAAGGAGGGGTCATAAAGTGGCAGTGAGCGGGCGGACCTGGAGGCGCACGTTGCTGGAAGCGGCCGCCGCCCCCCAAACACCGTGCTCACCCAGCAGGAGCACATGGCCGGCGGCATCCGCCAACACCTCGAAGCTCTCTCCATCCAGCCGCAATGATTGCCCGCTGAAAGTGACCACGGAGTGGCAGCCACGCGCGGTGCAAACGCGGAGGTAAAAGGGCGGTGATACGGGAACCTCGGGCGTCTCGGCCAAGTCCAGGCGCGGGCCGGGTTCATCGAACACAATCCCCCGCAACTGCCTGGGAAACAGGGCGGCGACTTCGTGGTAATAGCGCTGGCAGGCGCGGAACTGTGCCGCGTCGGCGTCCGCCGGGGCCGCGGGCCGCCGCCAGATCACGGCCCCCGTCGCCACCAACGCCAACGCCAGGGCGCCGGCCCAGCCCCGGCGGCGCAAGCGCCAAGCCGCGAACCCCGGCGCACCGATGCGGGCGCGCCCGGAAGCCGCTTCCCGCCGCCGCAATTCCGCGATCACGGACCGCGGGAATTCTTCCCAGTGTTCCGCCGGCCAGGGTTCGCCTTGGGCCGCGCGCAATCGTTGCTCCAATTCCTCGTTATTCATGCGCCACTTCCTCTGGAGCGGGTCTCGCCAGCCAATGGCGTAATTTGGCCCGCGCTGCGAACAGCCGCCAGGACACTGTGGTTTCGGAGCAGCCCAGCGCGCGCGCCGCTTCGGCGTGATTGAGCCCCTCGAAGCTGGTCAACACCACCGCCGCGCGTTGTTTGGGCGGCAGGCGCAGCAACGCCTCCTGTAGCTGTTCGGCCCGGCCCGCAGGCCCGCCGCCCCCACTCAGTTCTTGCCGCCGCCCCCACTCCATATGCACTTGGTGCCGTCGCTCCCGCCGGTCCCGCCAGGTCAGGCACCGGTTGATGGCGATGCGGCAGAGCCAGGATGAAAAGCGGCTTTCGCCCCGGTAGCTCTCCAGATGTTGGTAAGCCTGGATAAAGGTTTCCTGGGCCACGTCCTCGGCCTCCGCCGCGCCGCCGGTCATCCGCCAGGCCAAGTGGTGAATCAGGCGTTGGTGGCGCTGTATCAATTGCGCAAAGGCCGCCTGATCGCCCTGCCGGCTCAAGGCGATCCAATTCGTTTCTTCGTCGATTTCGGCCATTCAACATTCGGTGTTACCCGGTAGGACAGGCCCTGGGGGGGAAATCCTTTGAAAAAAGCAGTGGGTGCGCTCTTGTCCTCTGGCGTGCCGGCTCAAGGCTCGGTTCCGGGAGGTTGTTCCCAGCGCAGTTTCTCCGGAGCGGTCAGGCGTTCGCGGATCGCCGCGAGTCTCCGGCCCGCTTCCGCCGCTCCCCGCCCTGCCGCCGAGTGATACCACCGGCCCGCTTCGACCAAATCCGGGGGCATGTAGCGACCTGTTTCGTACCAGTCCCCCAGTTGCAACATGGCGGCCGCATCGGCCCGGGTCGTGGCCCGCAGATACACGCTCATGACCCGCGCGAAGAGGAGCCATTCCCGCCCCACATGACCTTTGGGGGCGAACCGCTCGTCCAGCAGGTTGAAGACGCGGCTCGCCCCACTGCCGTTCGCATCCTCCGGCCCGGCCCGCTCATAACAACGCAAGGCGCGCACGTAATCGCGGGCCACCCCGAGGCCGGTGCGATAGCGCTCCGCAAGCGCGCGCCAGGCGGGCTGGCTTCCTTGGGCGGCGGCCTTCCGCAGGAGGGCGGCCGGCGCGTCCCCCTCCCCCCGCGGTTCCCCGCGGCCTTCGGCATAAAGCAGGGCCAGATTGAACTGGGCGCCCATCAGGTTCTGATCAGCGGCGCGGCGAAAGTAATCGACGGCGAGGGTATCATTCCGGGGCGTGATGCGCCCTTCGGAGAAAAAGCCGCCCAGCAGGAAGGCCGAATTCGGCCCGCCCTGGTCCGCGGCTTGGCGCAACAGGGCCACGCCCCGGGCTTCGTCCAAGGGCACGGCGGGGTGGTAGTAGCCCAGGTACTGGCAGCCGAGTTGGAAGAGTGCGTTGCCCAAGCCCGCTTGGGCGGCCCGCTCCAGCATAGGGTGGGCCAGAGCCCGTGCCGCCTCGGCCCGACCGCGCAGCCGGTTCGCCCAAGCAATGCGCGCGCTGTAATCCGCGGCTTCCGCCGCGCGGCGCAGGTCCGCGTCCGCCATCGCCTCCAACCGCGGGGCTTGTTGCTTGGCCAAGTCGAACATTTTCAATTTATCTTCCAACAATTGGTTTTGGGTCATCTCGAAAGCCCGGGTCTGCGCCACTTCCGACTCCTCCAAAACCGCGTTCACCGTGCGTGACCAGTAGACAAAGCCGGCCTCGTTATCCCCGCCGTTGGCGGCCGCCAACACTTCGGCCAAGGGCCGTTCGCCCCAGGCGTTCAGCCGGGCGGCGACCGCCGCCCGCGCGTTGGGGACTACGGGTTGCGCTGGCAGATGGTTCGCCGCCAGGGCGAGGAGCAGTGCGCCGAAGCCTGCGAGTCGGCGGTGAAAAGGGCGGTGGGGAGAGGGCAATTTCGGGATCATGGGCGGGGGGTGCCAGTTGGCGTCACCGGCGGGATGTTGGTTGCGGGGGAAGTTGCGTTTGTGCCGCGATGCCAATATGTCTCCACCCGTGCTTTGAAACTTGGTTCCGCGGGGCGGATGCCCTGGGGCCCGGGCCGCCGAACCGGCGGGGGCGACGAATCCCGCAGTTCCGCGTTCAAATATTGGCGCAACAGTTCCCGCACTTGTTCGCGGTCGAAACCGCTGGTCTTCACGTTGGGATTATAGGGCTGCTCCAAGCGAAAGTGCCGCCATAATCCGCCGGGCAGTTGCAGGAGATCGACCCGGCCTGCGCTGTCGGGCAACCGCTCCGCCAGCAACCGCTCCGCCATTAAATCCAACGTCTGATTGATCCCCCGCTCCGCCACCGGTTCGAGGTGCCCGTCGCCGCGCGGATCAAAAAACGCCAGTTCCCGCGCGTCCAACACGCCGTTGGTGTTGGCGTCGATCCGGCCCAACTCCGCGGCCAGGTATTCGGGATCGTCCAGCACTTCGAAACGTTCCGTCACATCCAGGATTCCGTCATGGTTGTGGTCGTGCGCGGCCAACCAATCCCGGTGCCGGCGCCCGACCACCGCCTCCGCCTGTTCCCGCCGCTCAGCCTGCGCTGCCTCCGCGGCCGCCATCGCGGCGGTCGTGGCCGCCCGCGGCAAGAGCCAACAACCCGCCACCTCATCACTCGTCACCACCCAGCCTTCGGGAGTCGCCAACAACTGCCCCCACGACGCCCATGCAGTCCGCGGCCGACCCACCGGCCCCGGCGGGGCATTCGTGGGATCGAACCGCACCGGGATGACCACCGGCCCGGGGGCCGACCAACCTAATTTCATCAACTGGGCGTCCCAGCCCCCCGCCCGCGCCATCGGCGGACCGTTCGTCTGCATCGGATGGCCGCCGGGCGTCGGGGGCGCCGTGAGGAACCAAAACGCTGCCCCCTCCAATCCCGCCGAGGAGGAGGGCGCGCGCACCCACCAACGCGGCGGCGGATTCTCCCGGTCGGCGGACGGCGCGAAGGCGCGCGCCTGGCCGGCCAAAGTGGGTACACGGAACAGACACTCAGGTCCTTCGGCCGCGCTGTTCATTCCCCAGATGGTTTCCCCACCCTGGCTGGGGCAGCGGGCCAGGAATCCCTCTTCAAACCGTGCCATCGGTTGGGGATTCCCGACCGGAAGCTGCGCCCGCAGCCGCCACGCTTGCCCGGCGGTCGGCAGCGAATACACCTGATTGCTCACCCAAAAACTCATCCCGCCCTGGGCCTCCTGGAACAAGTGGCCCGGCGCATAACTCGGCACTTCGTCCAGCGGCGTGAGCGCGGGGCGCCGCCGGGTGCTGGCGAGTATCTTCAGTTCCCCCGGCCCGCCCAGCTCCACCAAGGAATCGCCGGTGAGGAGAAACAGCCGTCCGCCGCGTGCGACCAAATCCCCGGTGGTTCCGGTGATCCAGTCCTCCCATTCCCGTCGGCGCAGGGAAAACCGTTTGATTCCCGCCCGGTCGGCCACATAAAGGTTATCCTCATGCACCTCGTAGTTTAGTGTGCCCGCCGGTTCCTCCACGCGCTGCGCCGCCAGCGTCTTAAGTTCCAACGAGTAAAAGCACCCCCGGTCGGGCTCCCCAAAAGAAGTGTCTTGCACCCGCACCCAGAGCCGCCCGCAACGGTAGCGGCGATCACTAATCCACGGTCGGTAATCATTGATGACGGCCGGCGGCGGTGGGGTGTAGGGAACCGCCCAATACCGCGGCGTGACCGCCGGTACCGCGACGGGTTCGGCGGGTGGGGCGGGTGGTTTCGCGGGGCGGGCCGGTGGCGGGATCGCCGCCGGCGCGGCGCTGGTGCGGTTGGTCGCGACGCTTCCGCCCAGCCGCTGGCGCGCCAAATCGATTTGCGTGTTGACGTTCTTGAGCTCGGCTTGGATACGGCGGGCCGAAGCGGATTGGTTGCCCGCGAGGGGACGGAAATTGCGCTCCAAATTCTGCTGGTAATTGTCCAGGGCGGCCAACAGGCGCCGGCCTTCGTCCGCCGCCGCCGTGATGTCCAGCCGTCCCAGGATTCCGGTTTCGATATTGGTCGAGGTCTCCAGCCAGCGGATTTTCTCCTCCACCATCACCCGGTGCCGTTCCAGCGCCGGCGCTTTCAGCAACAATTCTTCCAGCTCCGCCCGTCCCGCAGGCCAGATTTCCGCTTCGACCTTTTTCCGCACGTCCGGCAACAGCGTCGATACGCGCCGCTTCATGGTGTCCTGGAGCACCGCCAGCCATGGCACCTCGCCTTCGCCGGCCAGCAACGCCTGCGCCTCCGTCCGCGTGGTCGCCAACAACTTTCGGAAATTCATTTCGAACTCCAGCCCGGACCAAGAGTGCGAGCAGCGCAACAGCGCCCCTTCCAACCGCAGGATGGGATCCGGCGCTTCACAAAGCCCGGCGAGGAAATCGCGCCACAATTGCGGGCATTGCTGGCGCATCGCGGCACTCCAACCTACCACGGGGGGATTGGACTGATCACAACCCGCGTTCTGCTGGGGATCGATCACGAAGGGACCTTGCAACAAATACGGCCGGGTAATCTCATACTCACTCAGGTTTCGGAATCGGTCTCGCACGGCGGCCCATCGGCCCGTCAGCATCCACCGCCGGTACTCGCCCAAGGCGTCCGCTGGTGTCTCCACCCAAAAGGCGAACTGCAGGGCCCGCAGGTTGGCCCAAGCGGGATCGGCCGCCCCGGGCGACCGTGCCAGGACGTCTTCCACCAGTTGCGCCAGGGTCCGGCAGGCCGCCCGCGCCCGGGGCAGGTTCTCCGCCTGGTTGGCGCGGGCTTCCGCCGTGAAATAGTAATATCGGAGCCATTGCGAAGCCTGCTCGAGCGTGGTGATCACGAGGGGCAGCCACTCCGGGTCGGGCGGCCCGGCGGCGGCGCGCAACGGGTGGGATGCCTCCGTGAGCAATTCCACCGCTCGAATGACGTCGGGAAATTGGCCGGGGGATAACTCGCATGCATAGTCGGATAGTCCCAAGTTGTTAACATAGTCGGCGCGCCACACGTGCCCGTAATGCACCCGCTCGTCGATGATCCGGGGGCTGCCCGGCACTCCGGCCGCACCCAAGTAGGCCCGCACCCGCAACCATGCCGTCGCCGGCGTCTGCCGTCCTAGCGCCCACGCCGCCTCCGCCGCCGCCTTGGCCTCGGTTCCCATCCCCCATTTCAATTGCCACGCTGCCTCGGTCGCATACTGCGCCGCTTCCGCCGCCGCGTCCCATTCCCCCGCCCCGCCGTCCGCCCGCAGGGTCGCCATTTGCCGCCTTGCCAATTCCTCCACCAGCGCCGGCAAAGCGGCCCGCGACCCCGCCACCTCCAGTGTCAGGGGCGCCGCCTGGCCCGGCGGCTGCAGCCGGGCCAGGATCGCGACCCGTCCGGGGGTGATCCCATTGGGATTGATGACGCCCTCCAACAGATAGCTGCCCTTCCAGAATGGTTCGTCGGCGGCCCCCTGCCCTTCCTTCTCGTCCCCGAGCAGCTCCATCCGGCTCCGCTCCAGCACGAACACGCCCGGCTCCCGGGTGAGGCGGTCCGCCAGGAGCCAGGTGAGTTCCCGCTCCAATTGCCGGGAATCCTCGGAGGCCAGCGCCGCACGCAGGTTCAACAGGGACACTCCGACCGCCTCCCGGCGCGGCACCAGCAATTTGGACCACAGCGGTCGCCAACGCCCCAGCACCAGTTCCCGCCACTGCTTCGTCTCCTGCAAGGGGAAGGGGTGGTTCACCTGATCCACCACCACGCCAGGTTTGACGGCCACCAGTCGGCTGGTGAGCAACACCTGCCCTTCGCGCTCCACCCGGGTTAGGAAAACCAAGCCGTCGGCCCCGAGCAATTCACCCAGTTTGCCGTAGTCGCGGCGCCCTTCCGCTTGGAGCGCTTGTTCGCGCCACACGCGGTTGATTTGCTCCCGTTCGAGCAATACCACACGCGGTTCACCCGCCAGGGCTACGGTGAGCAAGTCGGCGGCCGGCCCCACTTCCGCTGCGGCCGCCACAATTGCCAACCTTACCGGCGCTGCGGAGGCGGGCACGGCCGGGTTGGTTTGTCCCCAAGCCGCCAAGCTCCCGTCGGTCCATATCGCCATCAAGAGCAGTAGCCCTGAAAGTCGCCGCCATAGTTTCATCACGTTTATTGGGTTGTCGCGCACATATTTGCAATCTTTTGGACCATTGCCGAGCGCAAACCCTTTGTATTCGGTAAAGAAAATTTACTTTCACGCGCTTTGGCAGCGGTGCGACGAGAGGGGATTGAATTTGGCCGGGGTGCGGGGAGTCTGCTATGGTGTATGCGGATGCGCACGGCATGGCTTTTATTCGCGGCGATGGCGCTGCTCGCGGCCCCTTGGGTCGGGGCGGCGCCCGCCCCGTCGTCGTCCGCGGCAGGGGCGGAGCGCGAGGTGGGGCAGTTGCTCGACAAGTATTGCTATACCTGCCACGGACGCGGGAAGCACAAGGGCGACCTGGCCATGGACGATTATCCGGCCACCGCGGACAAACTGAAGGCGCCCAAGGTCTGGGAATTGGTGCTGCACCATGTGCACACCGGGGAAATGCCGCCCGACGACAAACCCCAGCCCACTCCCGCCGAGCGCGAGCGCATCACCCAGTGGCTGGAGGACACGCTGTTCCATTTCGACCCCGCGCATCCCGATCCCGGCCGGGTGACGATCCGCCGCCTGAACCGGGCGGAGTACAACCTCACCGTGCGCGACCTGCTCGGGGTGGATTTCCGGCCGGCGGATGATTTTCCCGTG
>CAIYZC010000793.1 GCA_903930565.1 uncultured Pedosphaera sp. | reverse complement strand
GGACGTTCGCCCTTCGCCGAGTTCCAACGCCTCACCGATTGGCTCTACGCGCGGCTGGGCCGGCAACACAGCATCTCCCTGGCCCAACTCGGCGACCTGCTGCTCACCTACCTTTCCGAACACCACGCGCTGCCCGTCGGAATGGTGGCGGCCACCCTGGCCCGGGACCATCAACGCGGCGGCCGCGAGGACATCCCCCTTTTCCTCCGGCCCCATCTGCCCGAAGCCGCGGTTTCCCGGCGCGACCGCAGCCGGGCGGCGGCGCTCCCCAAGCGCCAGGAACGCCACCTCACCGGCCCGGTCAATCCCGCGCCTTAGGCGCCGGCCAACGCCGGTAAAACCAGTAGATCGGCGTCCCCACCAGCACCAACGCCGTGCCCAGCGCCGCATTGATGATTGCCGGTTTGCCCGCAGCCACGGCGGCGCCATAGGCCGCGAGGTCATTCATAATGGTGAACCCCAGATAGAGGGTGGCGAAAACGATGAACACCAGCGGCACCCACGGGTAGCCGGGCACCCGGTAGGGCCGGGGCGTGTCTGGCTCCCGCCGACGCAAAACCATCACCCCAAACGCCCCTGCGGCATAAAAAGCCCAACTCACGAAGATCAACGTGTCGGTCAGGGTGTCAAAGGTGCCGCTGAACAGGAGGAGCGAACTCCATATCCCCTGCGCCACCAAGGCCGCAGCCGGCGTGTGGTACCGCGGATGCACCCGGCCCAGAAATCCGGGAAACACCCCGCTGCGCGCCATGGAGAAATAGACCCGGGCGCTGGCCAGGATAATGGCGTTGGCCGTCCCGAAGGTGGACACCATGACCAACACCGCCACCCAACGCCCCGCCCCCGGATGCGCCCGGTCGGCGACCTCCGCGGCGACCAATTTCGCCTTGGCCATTTCGTCCACCGGCAGCACATAGGCGTAGGCCAGGTTCATCACCACATAAATGGCCATCACCGCCCCCATGCCCAGGGCGAGCGAACGGGGAATGTTTCGCTGCGGATCCCGCACCTCCCCGGCGACGTAAGGAATCTTGTTCCAACCGTCGTACGCCCAGAAGGCGCCTTGCAATGCCACCGCCAGGGCGGCGACCAGCGTCAGGCCCGTGGGATGGATGATCGAGCTCGGGTGGGTCAGATTTTCCCAACGTCCCCCGGCGGGCAGGAAGAAGGCCGCCAGGACCAGCAAGCCCATCGCCGCGACCTTTGCCACGGTGAACAGGTTTTGGACCACTTCGCCAAACTTAACGCCGACATAATTCACCGCCGTCAACCCCAAGATCAACGCCGCCGCCAATCCCTTGGTGCCGATTTCCTCGAGCGGTTTCAAATCGCCGATGAAAGGCAAATGGACCGCCCAGGTCGACCACGGCGGCCCCCAATCGGGCAAGGGGAACAGTTGGCCGGCGTATTCGGCGAAAACGTAGGCGACGGCGGCGATGGACCCGGTTTGGATCACCGCAAAGACCGCCCAGCCGTAGAGGTAGGCGAAAAAGGGGCCGAACATCCTTTGGAAGAACACGTACTGCCCGCCGGTCTGCGGCATCATCGCGGCGGCCTCGGCGTTCGTGAGCGCCCCGCACAAGGTCAAGGCCCCCGCCAAGACCCACACCCCCAGCAACCAGCCGGGTGATCCCACCGCGGCGGCCATGCCCGCCGCCTTGCGGAAGATCCCCGACCCGATCACGCCGCCGATCACGAGCATGACGCACGAGAACAATCCCAAAGTCGGAACCAATTCCGCCTTGCGCCGACCGTCCCGGGCCTGATTTGCATCCGCCATGGGCGCAGCCTACGCCGCGGAGCGAGGCGGAAGCAAGCCGGAGACTTCGGGGGGTGCGTACGGCTGGAGGACAGGAAACCGCGCAAGGGGGACAGAATAAAGGGCCGGGAGGGGTGCTGACATGATTTACATGATGATCATGATTTCTGGATTCTGAGCCCGGAACAGGATTGTGACCTTCCGGGAGTGCGTAAGAATTTGGGAGGCTGGGATTGGAGGCTCTCGCGAAGCCGCGAAGGCGCGAAGGAGGACAAAGGGGATCGGATTAATTTGGGGATTGGCCTTCCGTGACTGTGCAAAACTGGGGGTCCGGTGGGAGATGGTCAAATTTGGACAGTTTTGGGGTGTCTACATTATGACGTGAGCGTTGGGTTCGGCCGGGTTGGCCTTCGGTGACTGCGTAGGGCAGGCAGAGAGGGGCGGACATGATTTACATGATTAACATGATTCCCCGATTTTCAGCGCGGGACAGG
>CAIYZC010000792.1 GCA_903930565.1 uncultured Pedosphaera sp. | reverse complement strand
GCAGGATGGCCGGGCCCGTGTCGCCCCCTTGCAGCCACAATTCGCGGTATTCCAGCGACAATCCCCCCTTGAGCTTCGGCGCTTCGTGGCTGTGACAGGGATAGCACTGCTCGGCCAGCAGGGGGCGGATGCGGTTCTCGAAGAATTCCAGTTGGGCTTGGGTTGGTTCCGCGGCCCGCACCGCCGGAAGGACCACCAGCAGAACCGCCAACGCGCCTGGCCAAAAGCCGGAGTGAACGGGGCGGCGGCTCACGCGATCACCCCTTTCACCACGTTGCCCGACACATCCGTGAGCCGGAAATCCCGGCCGTTGTACCGGTAAGTCAACTTGGTATGATCAAAGCCCAGAAGCTGCAGCATGGTGGCGTGCAAATCATGCACGTGCACAGGCCGGTCCACCGCCCGCGCTCCGAATTCATCCGTGGCGCCGTACACCGTGCCGCCCTTCACCCCGCCCCCGGCGAGCCACACGCTGAAGGCTTTGTTGTTGTGATCCCGGCCCGGGTTTTCATTCCCGTTCCGGTCCTTTGTCACCGTCCGACCGAATTCCCCGCCCCAAACCACCAAGGTGCTGTCGAGCAACCCCCTTTGTTTCAAATCGGTGAGCAACGCGCCCAAGGGTTGGTCGATTTCCCCGGCCTGCTGCGGCAAGCGCCGCTCAATATCGTTGTGATGATCCCAACCGCCCGCCCAGACTTGGACGAAGCGCACGCCGCGCTCCAGCAACCGGCGCGCCACCAACATTTGCCGCCCCTGCGGCGTGTCCCCGTAGAGCTCGCGCATGGCGGGCGGCTCCTTCTGGAAATCGAACGCGTCCGTCGCGGCCGATTGCATCTTGAAAGCGATCTCGTACGCCGCGATGCGGGCCTCCAAGTGAGCGTCCTTTTGGAGATTCTGGCTGTGGCGTTCGTTCAGTTGCTGAATGAGATCCAACTGCCGCCGCTGTTCCCGGAGGGAGATGTAGGGGTTGCGGATGTTCTGGATCATGTCCTCGACCGTGCCGGCGGAGGTGTTGACACTGGTGCCTTGGAACACGCCGGGCAAAAACGCCGCCTGCCAATTTTGGGTCCCGCCGGGCGGCAGATTGCCCCCGGTGCGCAAGGAAATAAACCCCGGCATGTTCTGGTTCTCCGTGCCCAAGCCATAAACCGCCCAAGACCCGAGGGAAGGTTTGGCCAACCGCAGGGAACCCGTGTTCATCATGACCGTGGCGACCTCGTGGGCGGGGATATCCGTGTACATCGACCGGATGACCGCCAACTCGTCGACCTGCGCCCCGATCTTCGGAAAAACTTCGCTTACCTCGATCCCGGAACGGCCCCGCTTCTCGAACCTGAAGGGGGAAGGCATCGCCAACCCGTTCATGCCGGGCAACGTCTGCCCGGCGTACCGTTGCAGCGCGGGTTTGGGATCCCAAGTGTCCACCTGCGACGGCGCACCCTGCGCGAAAATATGAATGACCCGCTGGGCTTTCGCGGGCAAGGGGGGATGCTTCGGCTCCAAAGACGACAAAACTTCCCCCGCCTGGGTGGCTACCCCCATATCCCGCCCCAACAACCCGGCCAAGCTCAGGGCGCCAAACCCCATGCCAAACCGGTGCAGGAACTGGCGGCGGGTGAAACAGAAATCCTCCAGCCTGGCTTGATGTTCGTTGATATTCATAGCGCTTCGGACAAGGCCCCCGCCAACGCGGAGTTTCAGCGCGGCGGGTTGCCCTTAACTTGCCATAGCCGTGGGGTTTACGCAAATGCCCACTCCCCGTCCACCCGGGGCGCGATTCGCGTCGCAAGTTGGGGAAAGCATCCGCCATGCCAGTTCCCCACCCCGGGGCTTGGCAGTTTCGACTGGCCGGGCCGGCCGGGGCCGGCTTAATTTACGAACATGAACCTGCGTTCCTTGCTTGCGTTGCTTTTGGGCTGGCCGCTGGCGGGCGCCCTCGCGGCGGCGGAACCGCCGGCGGCGCCGACTAACCGTGGTGCGGCCAAGCACGTGGTGGTGGTGGTGTGGGATGGGATGCGCCCGGATTTTGTCACGCCGCAATTTTGCCCGAATCTTTACTCGCTGACCACCAACGGGGTCTTCTTCGCCCACCACCACCCGGTCTTTATCAGCACCACCGAGGTGAACGGCGCCGCCCTCGCCACCGGTCTCACCCCGGGGCGAAACGGCATCTTGGCCAATGTCGTTTACCAACCCTCCATGAGCACCACGACCCCGTACGCCACGGAAAGTTTGGAGGCGGTTCGCCGAGGGGATTTCCTGACGGCGGGGCATTATTTGGGCGGCCCCACGATCGCGGAGATCCTGCACTCGAATGGACTTCCCACCGAGGTGGCGGGAACCAAGTCCGTGGCGCTGTTTCAGGATCGTTCGCCCTACCGCACCACGCCCAGCCAGACGGCCTCGGTCACGTTGTTCGAGGGGCGGACGATTCCGCGCGACCACGTCCGCGCCTTGGAAGCGCTGGACAACCAAGGAGCATTCCCCGCAAAGATTTCCTCCCCCAACACCCCGCAAGATGCCTGGACCACCCGGTCGTTGGTCCGGGATTTGTGGAAGGGCGGCGTACCGCCCTACACGCTGCTGTGGTTGAGCGAGCCCGACAAGTCGCAACACGCCAACGGAGTCGGATCCCCCGAGGCCCGGGCCGCCATCGCGTCCAGCGACGATCAATTGGGTTTGGTCATCGCCACCCTTCAACAACGCCAAATCTGGGACCAAACCGATCTTTTAGTCGTGTCCGACCATGGCTTTTCGAGCATCCAAGGCACGGTGGACCTGGCGGGCCTCCTGCGGAAGCAACGTTTCCATGCCGGCACCCAACTTGATGAACCGCAGCCCGGGGATGTCTTGGTGGTGGGCTTGGGCGGCAGCGCCCTGCTCTACGTGGTCAACCATGATGAAGCGGTGGTGCAGCGCCTGACCGCCTATTTGCAAGCCTCTGACTTCGCCGGTGTGATCTTTTCCCGAAGCCCCCGGGAAGGCACCTTTCCCCTGCCCGAGGCCGACTACGCTCCCACCCCGAACGCCCCCGATTTGATCGTTTCCCTGCGCTGGCAGGCCGCCACCAACCAATTTGGGTTCCCCGGGCTCGTTCAGGCCACCGGCGGCGCGGTCGGGAAGGGCACCCACGGCTCCCTGAGCCGTTTCGAAATGCATAACACCCTGATCGCCCGGGGACCGGATTTCAAAGTCGCCTTCACCAATGAAATACCCAGCGGAAACCTCGATGTGGCGCCCACCGTACTGTGGTTGTTGGGGGTTCCGGCACCCGAAGGGGCGGGGACCCTCAACGGACGCGTTTTGCGCGAAGCGCTGCGCAACACCCCGGCCACTCCCACCCCGGTGGTCACGACCCAAACGCTGCGATCCGAGCACGGCTTCGGACCGTATCATTGGCTCCAGTACCTGAAATACAGCGAAGTCTCGGGCACCCGCTATTACGAAGAAGGCAACGGCGAGTACGTCAAGCAGTGAGGCCCGGCCAAATATTCCTTTGTCGCCGTCCACGCCGGGGGTATGCTCGGGCTCAGACAACGAACACGATTCTTAAAGCACATGAAGAAAATTGAGGCCATCATCAAGCCCTTCAAATTGGACGCCGTGAAAGAAGCCTTGGCGGAGTTGGGCATCCAGGGCATGACCGTCTCGGAAGTCAAGGGCTTCGGCCGCCAGAAGGGGCACACGGAGATTTACCGCGGCAGCGAGTACACCATCGATTTCCTCCCAAAAATCAAACTGGAAATCGTGGTCATTGACTCGCTCTACCCCGCCGCCGCCGAGGCCATCGTCAAGGCGGCGAAAACCGGCAAGATTGGCGACGGCAAAGTTTTTGTCAGCCACATCGAAAATGCCTACCGCATCCGCACCGAGGAAAAGGGCGACGCCGCCGTCTAGTCCGCCCCTCCCGCGGTCGCCGCTCCCGTCCGGGCGCCCGCACTTCGGTCGAAAGCCCTGTCTTGCAGGGGCTTATGCGCCCCCGATCGGGGCTGGCGAAGAACTCAAAAATCAGCGCTCCGCACCCTGTTAACAACTTGCGAATAAGTTTTAACAGGTTCCGCTCGCCACCGGGGAAGGCTTGCCCTAAAAAGAAGCATCGCTATTCATTCGGGTGGCGACGTGCGGCGGACGGCCGGATTCGGGGCGGGTATGGAAACGGTTTTCAGATCGTAAACCCTTGTCAGACAGGCACTTGCAAATTCTGGTGCTTTTCAATTGAACCGTGCGCCGGAATCGCGGTAGGATGCCACGTCCCCATCGGGGCTGGTTATTGCGGCCGCCGGTCAGTGACAAATCGGTGACACAGGCTAGTGAATAAAACTAGACAGTTGACTTGAAAGCGACGTGGATGACGAACAAATCATGAAGTCGGCGGCCGAAAAAATCTGGGCGGACGCGCAAGGGCAACTGCGCGGCATGTTGAGCGCCGACACCTTCAACCTCTGGTTTGCGCCTTTGCGCGCTTGCACACTGGAAGGGGACTGCCTCACCTTGGAGGTGGCGAATGATTTTTGCGAAGTTTGGATTAAGGACAACTATTTGGGCCTGCTCGAGGAAGTGCTGAGCAAGGTTGCGGGCGCCCCCATCGAAGTCGAGTTCGCCATTGCCGCCGCGCCCAGCGCCCCGCCTGCTCCCACCCCGACCGCCCCTGGTCCGGCGCGAGCCACGGAAGCCGTGCCCGAGCGCACCCCTTTCGACATCGGCCTCAATCCACACAACACGTTCGATTCGTTCGTGGTGGGCAGCAACAACAATTTCGCCCACGCCGCCGCCCTCGCGGTCGCCCAATCGCCGGGCAAGTCCTACAACCCCCTTTTCCTCTACGGCGGGGTGGGTTTGGGCAAAACGCATTTGCTGCACGCCATCGGACATTTCGTGTGCAACGCCCGCAAGGGCGCGCGCGTGGCGTATGTTTCCTCCGAAAAGTTCACCAACGAATACATCGATGGCATTCAAAACAATCAATTGGCCAAGTTCCGGAAAAAGTACCGCCAATCCGATGTTTTGTTGATTGATGACATTCAATTCTTGGCGGGCAAGGAGCGCATCCAAGAGGAGTTCTTCCACACTTTCAACGCCCTGCACGAATCTCACCGCCAAATCGTCCTCACCTGCGACCGGCCGGTGAGCGAAATTCAAAACTTGGAGCACCGATTGGTTTCGCGTTTCGAGTGGGGCTTGGTCACCGACCTGCAACCCCCCGATATTGAAACTCGGCTGGCCATTCTTCGCAAAAAGGCCAATTCCGCCCAAGTCGATCTACCTGACGAAATCATCAATTTCCTGGCCACGCGCATCCGCGCCAACATCCGCCGGCTGGAAGGGGCGCTGAGCCGGGTGGCGATGTACGCCAAGCTCACCCGCCAGAAAATGACCTTGGAGGTGGTCGAAAGTCTGTTGCGCGACGTCCTGCAGGAAGAGGGCCGCCACGCCATCAACATCGAACTCATTCAGCGCCGGGTCGCCGAAAAATACGACATTCGCCTCGCGGATATGACGAGCAAACGCCGGCCCGAGAATATCGCCTTTCCGCGCCAAATCGCCATGTTTCTCGCCCGCGAGCTCACCGAGAGTTCCTTGAACACGATCGGCGAAGCCTTCGGCGGCCGCGACCATGGCACGGTGCTGCATGCCTGCCGCCTGGTGAAAGACCGGATGGAAGTGGATGCCACCGTCCGCCAGACGGTCGAATACCTCAAGAAGCAGTTGTTGCGTTAGCCTCGGCGGGAGTTTCGGCTCCCGGCCTTCCCATGTCCACCCCTCCGGTCATCGAGGTACAAGGCCTGACCAAGTCGTTCCGCACCTACAAAAAGGAGCCGGGATTTTGGGGGGCCATTCGCGGCTTGGGACGGCGCCATTATGAACAAACCGTGGCGGTCAAGGACGTGAATTTCACGGTTGCCCCCGGCGAATTCGTGGGCTTCCTCGGACCCAACGGCGCCGGCAAAACCACCACCCTGAAAATGCTCGCCGGGCTGCTCCACCCCAGCCAGGGACAGGCGCGCGTGCTCGGTTACGTTCCTTGGGAACGCGCGGACGGTTACCGCCGCCAATTCGCCTTGCTCCTCGGCCAGAAGAACCAGCTCTGGTGGGATCTGCCCGCCCGCGAATCCCTCGAATTAAACGCCCGCATTTACGGTCTTTCCCGCCCCGAATTTGAGCGCACGGTGGGGCACATGACCGAACTCCTGCGCGTCCAGGACAAACTCAACGTCATGGTCCGGGAGTTGTCCCTCGGCGAGCGCATGAAACTGGAACTCATCGCCGCCCTGCTCCACCGACCCAAAGTGCTCTTCTTGGACGAACCAACCATCGGCTTGGATGTCGTCTCCCAAAAAACGGTCCGCGAATTCCTCCGGGAATACAACGCCCGCGAAAAAACCACGATCCTGCTCACCAGCCATTACATGGCGGACATTCAGGAACTCTGCCGCCGGGTGATCATCATCGACCACGGCACCATTTTCTTCGACGGTCTCCTCGGGGACATCGTGGACCGTTTTGCCGATTCCAAGATCATCACCTTGCAAGTTGCCGGGGCGGCGGAATACCCGGCCGCGGAATTGGCCGGTTACGGCGAACTGCTCGAACAATCCCCCGGCACCCTTAAGTTCAAAGTCAAACGCGACCGTCAAATCGCCGTCTGCAAAGCCCTGCTCGACCACTTTCCCGTTACCGACATTGACATTGAAGAAGTGCCCATCGAGGACGTCATTCGGCAGATTTTTGCCCGCTGACCCGCGCTTGGATGTTCGTCTGCGATCCCCGCCGCCCCAACTCGGCCAGGGCTCCTTGCACTCCTTG
>CAIYZC010000791.1 GCA_903930565.1 uncultured Pedosphaera sp. | reverse complement strand
CATTCAGGACGGACGCTGGACGTACACGTGGGATGCCGAGAATCGGTTGATCCAGATGGTGAGCCTGACGAATGCGCCGACGGCCTCCAAGCTGCGGTTGACGTTTGGTTATGATTCGAAGTGGCGTCGCATTTCCAAGGCAGTGGAGGCGTACACCGGCACCACTTGGATCACCAATCTGGCGGAAAGCTTTGTTTACGACGGGTGGAATTTGGTGGATGAATTGAATGCCACAAACAATGCGGTAATTTGCTCATACATGTGGGGGTTGGATTTGAGTGGGACACTGCAGGGGGCAGGCGGGGTGGGCGGATTGATTGAAATGCACCCTCAGAGCTTGTCGGCAATGGCGTTTGCAAGTTATGATGGCAATGGGAACCTCGTCGGTCTTATTAGCTCAACTGTCGGCATCCAAGGAGCGCTGTATGAGTATAGCCCTTTCGGCGAATTTTTATACCGGAGTGGTGTTATGCCAAGCAGCACTCGCTTCCGTTTCTCAACAAGGTATCAAGATGATGAGACTGGCTTCATCTATTATGGTTACAGATACTATAGTGCGAATAGCGGCCGCTGGTTGACCAGGGATCCAATTGAAGAGCAGGGCGGGATGAACGCCCTTGCTTTTGTGCGAAATGAACCTATGACACACGTGGATAAATGGGGCTTGCTTCTCGTTGGGGATGTCGTGGATTTTGTAAGATCTCTTAATGATCGCCTTAGCCAGATTTCATGCTGCTGTGGGCCAGCCCCATCAACTCACTTCAATCTTACTGGAACCTCGACTGATTCCACTGTGACTCTTACAGTACACCCACATATTGAAGGTGATTGCCCCGTTAAAGTCCTTGCATATTTCTGGTGGAATTGCTTCCAAGCTCAGCATGACTTTAAAGATGCCGGTGGCTCGTGGCTCGACATCGCCCGTGGAGATCTGAAATGGACTGAATATGGCTACTATCTGGGGGGCGCAACGGAATCCGCTACCCATGATGGTTACACCGGCTTCGGAGAAAAATTAGCTGATTCCGGTAAGTGGGCTTGGCATGTGATTCCAGTTTTCACCTATTGTCTGCATGGAAAGATGCACGCTGGCTTTGACCATACACCCGACTTTCAATTTTCCTGGCAGGATGGCACACGGCGTTGGGGTTGGCTGCATTTTTGGGGTCCACTTTATTGGGGACCTTATACGTGGAAAGATCCAGGATTCTGGATGTCCGAATAGTTACAAAATTATTATGGCTGCTTCGCGAACATATGTTGCAATTGGCGCTCTAGTAATTAGCGTAGTGTGTGTTGTTGTGACCGCTGTGCTTTATCTGCCAGCTGTACGCTTCTTTGGGAGCACGGCTTACCATACAAGTAATAGTGCCTGCTCGCGAAACCTTTTCTTGATTGCAGACTCCAAACAGATTTTCTTGAGTGAGCAAAGAGTAAACATATCTTATGAACCAACTTGGCCCGAACTCATGGATTTTCTGCGCATCCATGAATACTCCTTCTCTGGCTTGTCCAATGGTATCCCCATATGCCCAAGTGGCGGAATTTACACCATAGGAAAATTATCAGAGCCGCCTAAATGCTCCATTGGCGGTCGCGACCATCAAATTTTCGGCTACAAAACTCCGCCAAAATAAAAGAATATTCGCGGTTTATTATGGGTGAGAAGTAGTCCCGCTAAGTCGGCTGGGAGAGTGGACGAGTGCCCAAGCTTTGGGTTCAGACTGGCCGGCATCAGCCGGCAGCGGTACGTCTGGCGATTCGCTCCGCTGCCCCGCGCCGGCCGGGAACTTTCCCTCTACTTCGCCGCCCGGGTGTCGCACTGTACGTCATCGTGGAGCGGCAACGAATGCAACATTATTGTGCCTGGCGAGTTGGCGACGGCAGCCTTTGGATCTTCATGAACTCGCAATGCAAGATGGAAGGCAAACACGTGCGGAGCAATCTTGCTTCGGAGGTGGACGCTATGCTATTCGGCACCCGCGTCCCGGACCGGGTCCCACCCGGGCGCGTCATGCTCAGTCGTGCGGAAGCAAAGGCACGCCCCCATGGTGGCGGTGGCGGTGGCGGTGGCGGACATTCTGGAGCGGCGCTTGGAGAACCTGCTGACGTACAGGAAGCACCGGATCACCAATGCGGCGACGGAGGGATTGACCGCGAAGGTCCAGGCGCGCAAAGCGGCGGCGCGGGGGTTCCGCAATTTCGCCAATTACCGCACCCGCATTCTATTCTTTTGCGGGAAACTTAGTCTCTATCCACAATAATCCTCGAAGAGCCATGATGGGTATTCGCGGATAATTGTTGGTGGGGAGGGTAACAGAAAGGACAGCTTCCAAGGTGGAAGAGTTGGCGCGCGGTCGTTGGCAGGGCGGTCGGCAGGGTGCGGGAGGGGTCGCCCATCGCTTCGCGCGGTCTCCGCTGCGCTGGCGCCAGGCTGGGGAGCCGGGTTGCGTCGGTGGGAGTGCGTGGAGGCGGAGAATGATCCCCCCGCCCCCGCGGCGCCTCGTCCTTGCCGGCCGGCTCAGCCGGCCGCCGGCGCCGCCGGCTTCGGATAGTTCCACGGCAGCCGGTCGCCGGTGTTTCGAACATGTTGTGATGGCGGGGGGCGGGGTGGCGGGACAAGGAGGGTGAATTCGGGGTTGACGTGATGGGGGCGGGGACGCAGAGTGGGGGCGGTTCAACAATTGAGAAAACAACGTATGCAGGAGCAACAATAACGTGGGCGCCCAATGGAAACAGGCGGGGCGGGAAGCCAACGCGCAAAAGCGGGGGCAGGCCGTGGTCAAATTGGTCCGGGAAATCATGGTGGCCGCGAAACTCGGCGGCCCGGATCCGGAACTGAACGCCCGCCTCTCGGCGGCCATGGAAAAGGCCCGCAAAGGGTCGGTGACCCGGGACACGATCGAGCGCGCCATCAAGAAGGGCGCGGGGTTGACGGATGACAAAATTAATTTCGAACTGGTCACCTACGAGGGCTTCGCGCCCCACAAGGTGCCGGTGGTGGTGGAATGTCTGACCGATAACCGGAACCGCACCGCGCCGGAAATCCGGTTTTTGTTCAAGGCCGGGGCGATGGGCGCGCCGGGGAGTGTGAATTTCTTTTTCAATCATTTGGGCGTGGTCGAGGCCACGCACAAGGATGCGAACCGGGATGCGGAAGGGGACGCGATCGAGGCGGGGGCGCAGGAATTTGAGCCGTTGGAAGCCGAGGAAATTCCCGAGGGGCACAAGGGCGCGCGCTTCATGACGGAGATCAAGGATTTGGATCATGTTTCCAAGGCGTTGAAGGCGGCGGGCTGGAACGTGACGGCTTCGGAAATCCGGTATGTGGCGAAGTCCTTCACGGACTTGGACGCGGCGGCGCACAAGGAAGTGGTCGATTTTCTGACGGCTTTGGACGACCATGATGACGTCCATCGGGTCTATGCCGCGATGAAGTAACGCCCGCCAGGCCGGGGGCCGGTGGAGTGGCGCCGGCTTGGACGGTGGCGGTGGCGGCGGAGAGGTCGGTGGGGACATTCGGCTGGGTTTATGCATGCACCATTTCGTGGCCGGTGGTTCGGGAAGTGGCTCCTGCTCGGTCTGGGGCTGGGGCTGATGTTCGGCTTTTCGGCGGACCGAGTCGCCGCGCAAACCCAACCCGCGCCGCCCGCCAACAAGGCTGCCGGCGCGAACCAGGATCCGTTTCAGGCGCTGCAGGGCTGGATGGAGGACAATCTGGATGAGCGGGTGGTACGCGCGATCCAGGACGTTGATCCCGAGCGGGTAAAGCAATTCCTGACGGCGCTCCAGCAACGGTTTGCGGACACGAATGTTTACGAACTGGGTTCGTTCAAGGAGACGGCCGAGCGAGCGCTGCCGGTGCTGTTGCAATTTGAGGAGACGCGGCCGTACGGGGCTTGGCTGCAGAATCATTTGGATTATCTGGAGGTGTCCCGGGAGATGCAGCGGATCATGACCCCGCCTCCCGTGGCGCCGGTGAAACCCGTGCAACCCGGGCAGCCCGCCCCGCCGCCGCCGCCGCCGCCACCCCCGCCACAGCCCACGCCGATGGTGCAACGCAACGCGTGGATCAAGGTGCTGTCGCAACGCCCGCTGCCCGCCAACGCGCAGCGCTATGTGCCGCGGATGAAGGAGATTTTTGTGGCGGAAAAGTTGCCTGCGGAATTGGTGTGGGTGGCGGAGGTGGAATCGGCGTTCAATCCCGAGGCGCGCAGTCCGGTGGGGGCGGCGGGGCTGTTCCAACTCATGCCCGCCACGGCGCGTTCGCTCAGCTTGAGCACGTTCCCCAGTGATGAACGGTTGCAGCCGGAAAAAAACGCCCGGGCGGCAGCGCGTTATCTGCGGCAGTTGCACGGCCATTACCACGATTGGCCGTTGGCCTTGGCGGCTTACAATGCCGGGGAGGGGCGGGTGGACAATCTTTTGCGACAGCAAAAGGCGCATTCGTTTGATGCGATCGCGCACCGGTTGCCCGCGGAGACGCAGATGTACGTGCCCAAGATCGACGCGACGATGCGGAAGCGGGAGGGGCATGGGTTGGCGGAGTTGGAGTTGGCGAAGGGTGGTTGATGGTGGGGTGGGCGGGGGGGGGCGGACGGCGTTGGGACGGGGCGGCGAGAACGCAACCGACCCGGCCGCCAACGGGTAATGGGCGCACCGTGGGTTTTTGGGGAGGCTCAGTGACGATGCTTTGATCCGCTCCGGGCGCTTGGATTATCGGGGCGCACCCTTCCGCTCGAAGCGGAACTTCATTCCGCACTCCACAACGCTGGCGCGCGGTCCAGGCCCGGGAACCGGCGATGCGGCTGGGGGTGGCGTGGTTTGGGGTGCTCTCTCGTTCGGGGGATTGATTGGTGTGCGTAGGGCCGACACAACCCACTTTGGGGTTGCGAACTTTGGGCGGGGGAGGACCCAAGGTAGCGCCCAAAGCGGCGCAACCATTGGGCTGGGGGGGCACAATCCCGTTGGGATTGGGGAGGTCGGCCGAGTCGGGAGGTGGGTAGCCGGGGCCGTCGCGGAGCTTGGGGTGGGGGGATTGGGCTCGACAATGGGGGGCGGTGGAGGGTAGGGTTGGGGAGCTATGAACAACGCCATGCTGCCGCGCTTTTTTCACAAGTATCCGATGTTTTCCCGCTGGGTTTTGGGGGGCGCGTGTCTCGGACTAGCCGCCGGGCTGGTGCGGGCGCAGCAGGACTTCAGCAAGGTCGAGGTGAAGGTAAGCAAGGTGGCGGGCAACGTGTACATGCTGGAGGGCAGCGGGGGGAATATCGGGGTGAGTGTCGGGGACGACGGGATCTTGATCGTGGACTCGGAGTTCGCCCCCCTGGCACCAAAGATCAAGGCGGCACTGCACACGCTCAGCGCCAAGCCCATCCGCTTCGTGTTGAACACGCATTTCCATGGCGACCATACGGGCGGCAATTCGGAATTCGGCCGCGAGGCGGTGATCGTGGCGCATGACAATGTGCATCAACGCCTGCTGGCGGGCACGGATGGCAAACCGACGCCGCGCGAGGCGTTGCCCTTGATTTCGTTCAATGACACGGCGACCGTCCACCTCAACGGCGAGGATATCCGCGCCCTGCATTTCCCCCACGGCCACACGGACGGGGACAGCATCATTTATTTTCCGAAATCCAATGTCGCCCACATGGGGGATGATTTTGTGACCTACGGTTTCCCGTTTGTGGACGGCAATGGCGGCGGCAGCATCGGCGGCATGATCACCGCCTTGGAGAAGGCGCTGACCCAGCTGCCGGCGGATGTCAAAATCATTCCGGGGCACGGCCCGGTTTCCACGCCGGACGACGTGCGCAAATTCATCGCGATGATGAAGGACACCCGGGACTTGGTCGCGCAGGCGCGGAAGGCCGGGAAAAGCGCGGCGGAGATGAAGCAAGCCCACCTGCTGGCCAAGTATGAAGCCGACTATAACAAGGGCTTCATCAAGGCCGAAACCTGGATTGAGCAACTGGACCAGGAGCTGGCCAAGCAACCCTGAGTCACGGCAGGGCGGCGGCGCGGGCGGCGGGCACTTTGCCGAGGTGGTGCAGGAGGAAGCCGCGCAAAAATGCGCCCAAACCAAGCAAGTGTTGGTCTTCCGGCGGCGCGGCCGCGAGTTCCGCCCAATCGGATTCCAAGAGCCGGTGCAACCAGGCGAGGCGCAGTTCCCCCAGGCCTTCGGCTTCGCCGTCCGGCTCCAACCCCAACTCGCGGAGGAGGCGCAATTCCCAGGCGAAGACGGACAGGGCCCGGGGTGGTTGCCCGGGCAGGTAGGCGAGGAAGCCCGCGAACAGGTCGTGGATCTCGGGCAAGGGCGTTTCCCGCTCCGTGGTTTGCTCGATCAGGAGGGCGGCGTAGGCGGCTTGCTGCACGTAGCGCAGGTCCGTGCGCAGCCGGGCGTGGGGCTCGCGCAGGACCACTTCCCGCAACTGATGCAGGTCGGAGCTCCGGCTGCGTTGAAAGCTGAAGTCCGCGGCGTAGAACAGGTCCAACTTTCCGGCGTAGGTGGATTTGGCCCGGCGCGCGCCCTTGGCCACCGTGGCGAGGCGCCCGAACCCGGGGGTGAGCCAGTGAACGATCAGGCTCGTGTCCGTGAGCGGGCGCGTGCGCAGGACCAAGCCTTGGGCGGTCTCAATCACGGGAGGAGCGGGCGGCGGGACGGGTTTCCGGCGCGACACGGACCATGACTTTGAGGGAATCCGGCTGGGGCTTGGCCGCCAGGGCGACGGCCGCGGCGGTTGCTTCGAGGGGAAACTCGTGGGTCACCAAGGCGCGCACGTCCAATTGCCGCGAGAACACCAGGCGGGCGACTTGCTTTTGCAGGGTGACATCCGAGGAGTAGCTGCCCAGCAGATCTTTTTCGTCCACGCAGATTTTGGCCAGATCCAGTTCCGTGGCCACGCCGCGCCGGGTGTGCGCGAAGACCAGCACGCGGCCGCCGCCGCGGACGAGATCCTGGGCCTGGAGCACCACGGCGTCGACCGGTACGGCGACGACGGCGGCGTCCAAGCCGGTGCGCTTGGTGAGGCGACGAACCTGGTCGGCGAAGTCCGGGGCGTCCGCGCGCAGGGCCCATTGGGCGCCCCATTGGCGGGCGAGCCGGAGGCGGGCGGGCAGGAGGTCGCTGGCGATGACCCGCCAGCCGTGGAGCGCGAGCAGACGGGTGAACAGCAAGCCGATCGGCCCCTGGCCCGCCACCAGCACCGTGTCGCCCGGGAGGCCCCCGAGGCGCAGGACGCCTTTGAGCACGGTGTTGACAGGTTCTTGGAGGGCGCCTTCCGCAAAGGTGTTGCGGGCCGGGATGCGCACGACCCCCGGCAGGACGAAGGACATCACCCGCACGTAATCGGCGTAGCCACCCCCCGCCGGTTCGAAGCCGGCGGTGATGCCCGTGCGCTTGTATTGGGCGCATTGGGCGAAGGTGCCGTGGCGGCAGGCGTGGCACTCCATACAGGGCACATGGTGGTGCAAGGCGACGCGGTCGCCGACGGCGAACCCGGTCACCCGCGCGCCCACGCGGACAATGGTGCCGGCCGTTTCGTGGCCAAAGACGCGGGGTGGGGGAACGGTGCCGTAGTGAATCTTTTTGATGTCCGTCGGACACACCCCGCAGGCGGCGACCCGGACCAGCAATTCACCGGGGCCGGTCCGCGGGACGGGCAGGGTTTCCAAGCGCAAATCATTCACCCCGCGATAGACCATCGCGCGCATCGTTTTCGGAATCAGGCTGCTCACGGGGTCAATCTACCGGGATGGCGGGGGGTGGGCAGCCAAAAAATTTGCGTGGCGGAATGGTGGGGGATGAGGCGGGGTCGGATGACCGGGAGCAGTTGATGCGGTTGGAGGTGGCGTCTCGCGGGCCGCTGTGTCGCTCTTTCGGGAAGTTGTTGGGGGCGGGAAAGGGCGACACAACCCACTTTGGGGTTGCGGACTTTGGGCGGGGGGGACCCCAGGTAGCGCCCAAAGCGGCGCAACCATTGGGCTAAGGGGCGCAATCCCTTTGGGATTGGGGAGGTCGCGGGGCGATGAAGGGCGGTGGCCGGAAGTTTGTGGAATTTGGGCAACCCTGGGTATTTGAGGGAGATTCAGCACTAAGCTTTGATCCGCTCCCGGGGCTGGGAGGTTTGGGAGTCGTCGGTCCGACCGAAAACGGAACTTCATTCCGCACTCCATAACGCTGGCGCGTGGTCGGATGACCGGGAGCCGTTGGTGCGGATGGCGGTGGCGGGGCTTGGGCCGCTTTTGGGGTGGGCGGAGTGAACTGTTCGCCGGAGGGGGGCGCGAAAAGGGGACCGTAACCTTGCGGTTACGGTCCCTGGTTTGCTGCAGGCTACGCGGTTGGGCGCGGGGAGCCGGGGCTGGTTATGGGTAAACCAAGCGGAAGAACACGGGCGGATTGGAGGGCACGATCGGGACGGTGAAGGCATTGGTGCCGGCGGAGCCCGGGACCTCGTACCAAACCGGGCCGAGCCCGGTGGTGTTGGTCTGGCTTTGCAGGTGCCAGCCGGTGTGGTCGGCGGGCCAGTTGAGTTGCAACTGGCCGGCGGTGGTGGTCGCGCCCAAGGAGACGGGTGCGGTGGAGAGGAGACTCAAGACCGTGATCGTGCCGTCCACGGTGAGGTTGCTCGCGTCAAAAGTCGCGACGCCGGGGATGCTGATGTTCGCGAAGGCCCCGGCATAGCCGCCAGTGGTGGTGAAGAGGGGCAGAATTTGGCCATTGGTGTAGGCCACGCCGCTGAGATTGGTGACAACGAGGGTGCCGCCATAGGTGATGGCGCCGGCCGCGACGGTGTCGTTGAGGGCGGTCGCGTTGTTAATCTCAAACCAACAGGTGCCGCCGGCTTGCAGGGTCAGCGGACCTTGGATGGTGAGGGAGCCGATGAACAGCCCGGGTGACAGGGTGCCGCCGGAGCCATTCGTGACGCTGCCATTGATGATGCCGGTGCCGCCCAGGGTGCCCGTGCCGGAGACGGTCACGGCCGTCTGGCCAAGTTCCCCGGTGACCAACAGTTTGCCGCCTTGAACGGTGGTCGGCCCGGTGTAGGTGCTGAGGGCGGACAAGGTGAGCGAACCGGAGGTGAGGTTCAAGCCGATGGTTTTGCCACCGTTGGAGTCGAGGTCATCCTGAATGACCGCGGACCAGGTATTGGCACCGGTGCCCGCATAGGTCAGCACGGAGTCGGAATTGGTGCTGCTGTTGCCGATCCGGAAGTCGTTAATGTAGCCGAAGTTGGCGGTGAGGCTGGCCAAGGTTTGATTGAAGCCGCCCAAGTCCAGGATGAGGGTGCGGTCATCGAAGCCGGCGATGAGACTGCCGGCAAAGATCGGCGCCAGCGGGGGCAGGGCGTTATTGGTGCGGATGTTGATGCGCGCGCGGGCCACGGTCATGTTGGTCCAGTAGTTCTGGGCCGACAAGGTGAGGATGGGACGGTGCAAGGTGCCCGCGCTCAAGCCGCTGGCGTAGTTGATGTTCACGGTCCCCGGAAACCGCAGCGCCGTGTCCAGTTCGATCGCATCGAAATCCATGGTGACGGTGCCAGTGGCGGCGGAGGCATCCACCGGTCCGGTGATGAACAATCCGTTGGTGGAACCGTTCAACGTGAAGGCGGAGCCGACGAGTTGGACCGGTCCGCTCCAGGTGCCGTCCCCGGTCAGGGCCCCGCCATGGTTGAGGGTCAAGGAGTTGGCCGAGTCGATCAGCGTGCTGTTTTCCAGCGCGAGGGTGCTGAAGTTGTTCGTTACCACGACGTGCGAACCGGTGGGCAACGCGGACGCGCCGCCGACCAACAAGGTTCCGCCAGTCACCAAGGTGTTGGTTTGGTAGCTGTTCGTCCCCGTGATTTCCACGCGGCCGGAGCCGGCGATCCGGAGGGCTCCCGGCCCGCCGATGGTCCCGGCGAGGGTGACGAGGCCGCCGGAGTCGGCGAGCACGGTGGCATTGGTTTCCAAGGTGACGTTACCGCTCAGGATGCTGTTGCCGCTGACGGCTTCCAGCGCGCCGCCGCTCAACAGGTGGAGGGGCTTGGTGCCGCCATCGACACCCCAAGTCACGCCATTAGCCTGCTGTTGATACGGGAAGCCGCCACCCAACCCGAGGGTGCCGCCGTTGCTGACGGTGATGGTATTTTGCACGTAACCCAGCGTGGGAGTGGGATTGAACTGCCAAGTCGGATTGTCGATCACCAAGCGGCCGGCGCCGATGTTCACGTCCGCCAAGTAATTCTCGCCGCTGCCGTGGAGATAGATGTCCCCCGGCCCCACTTTGGTGAGGGAATTGCTCTGGGCATTGAAATAGGAGCCAACGGAGACCCAAGGCGGTTGGGAGGCAAGGCTCGCGGGATCGGGCACCCAGCCGCCAATGTCCCAGCGATTGGAACTGGCACCCAAGGTGGTGGGCCCGGTCAGCACGAGGCCGGCCAGGGAATGGTTGGTGGTCAGTTGCCCGCCGGTGTTATTCACCGCGCCGGTGCCGTTGACGCCGCCGCCGCTTGCGAAAACACTGTCGGACACGGGTTGGCCGTTCAGATCCAGCGTCGCACCGGCTGCCACGATGATGGTGGCCGCGCTGCCGCCCAAAGCGCCGGGGCTGCCCGGCCGCAGAGTGCCCGTGGAGATCAGATTCGTGCCCGTGAAACCCGGGTCACTGGCGCCCGCCACGGTGAGGGCATTGGTGCCGAGTTTCAGCAAGGTGCCGGTGCCGGAGAGCGTGGAGGCCAGGAGCGTGTTCGTGGGTTGGTTGAAGGTCAGCGTGGTGCCGGCACCCAAGCTGATGCCCGCGCCAATCACGGTATTGCTGGTGCTGTTGGCAATGACCAAGCCGCCGGTGGAGCTGGGGTCCAGGGTCACCGTACCGGCCTGAATCCGGCCCGAACCGCGCAGCGTGTAGGGGGTCGCGTTGTTGCTCACGATGATGGCTGCGGGCGCCAGGGTACCCGCCAAGTCCACGCCATTGGTGCGCCCGAGATCGTTGAACACCACGGTGTCCCCGTCGAAATAAACGCCCGCGGCGCCGCCGTTGAGCCAGTTCAGGGCGCCGCCGATGTTCCAAGTCGAGGGGTTCACCGCCGCCAAGCCCTGCCAGACGTCCACCGCGCTGCCCAGGGAGGTGACTTGCACTTGAATGGAACCGGGGGTGGTGGCGGGATTAATGATGGCGAAGGAATACCGCGGATTGGCGCTCACGACGCTCAAATTAGCGGCCGCGCCCGTCAGCGCGCCCGCGTAGGTGAACAGGGTGTAGGTGCTGCCCGGGGTGCTCACCAGCGCGCCCACGGGGCTGACGGTGATCGTGCTCACGCCGGTGAGCACGAGGTTCGAGCACTGGACGAGATCGTTGATGCCCGCCCCCACCGAGGTGTCCCCGCCCAATTGGAAGGGAACGCCGGCGCCGTTGAGGGTCAGGACGTTGGAAACCACCAGCGTGCCGACCGACGTGAGCGGTCCGGGGGAGAGGACGCCCCCGGCGTTCACGGTGAGGCTGCCGCGATTCGTGCCGGTGCCGAGGACGGTGGCGCCGGCGGGGACGGTGAGGTTGCCCAGGACGGCGTTCGTCGCGTTCAGGCTCACACTTTGGCCCGCGGCGAGGGTGTAACCGTTCGCGCTGATATCCCAGGTGCCGGGGTTGTTGATGAGAATGTTGGTCGAGGCGAGGCTGCCGCTGTTGGTGAGGACGAGGCGGCCGGCGGTGATCACCGTGGGCCCGGTGTAGGTGGCGGGCACGGTCACGACCAAGTTGCTGTTGCCCGCTTTGGTCAAGCTGCCCCCGCCGGAGATCGTATTGGTCACCCGTACCACCATCACATTGGAGACCAGGAGCGCGCCGCCCAAGTTGATGGGCGAGCCGATCAGGAAGGTCGGCGTGGAGGCACTGGCGTTGTTGGGCGCCACGATGGCGGCGCCGGCGCCCGCCCCAATATTAATGGCGGCTTTGGTCACCAAGCTGGTCGTGCTCCCACTGGCGCAGGACAGAATGGTCAAATTGGACAGATTCAGCGAGCCCGAGCCACCCAGGAAAGCATGGTTGAGCCGCAATTCGCCGCCCGCCACATTGAGGTTGCCCGAGTTGGTCACGCTGGATTGCTGGAACACGAGCGCGCTGGCGCCGCTCTTGGTGAGGGTGAAACCATTTAGATCAAACCACCCGCCATAGGTGGCGGCTTGTGCGGGATTCTGGATCGTCATCGGCGCGGTGTTCAGCGCGATCGTCGCATCCCCCGCCAGGCGGAAATACCAGCGCTCGGTGGGGCTGCCGGAGGTGCTGCTGTTCGTCACCGCGCCCTGGCCATTAAAGCCGGTGCCCGCGATGAAGTTGGTCTTGCCATAGGAAATGGCGCCAACCCCCGCGATGTCCAAGGTGGCGCCGGGGGCGATGGTGACCGGACCATTGGAGGGACCCAAGACCCAGGCGCCGCCCGGGGTGGTGAAAGTGGGGTCCAGTAGCTTGAACACGCCATTATTGAGGTTGATCGGACCGGTGAAGGTGTTGGTGATGCCCCAAACCACGGTGTCGGTGCCGTTCTTGGTGATGCCGGTGGGGCCGCCCACCCCGCCCGCGGGGGTGGTGCCGTACCGGTTGGTGACGTAAAAATTCTGGTTGTTCCCGTTGAAGGTAATGCTCCCGGGGTTGAGCAAGCCACTCGGCCATACCACCGGGTTCGAGCTGGTGTCATCGAAGACCACACTGTCCAACTGATGGTAGGCATCCGGCGTGCCGCCGAAGCTCCAGTTGGTGTTCGCGAGGCTGGTATCCCACACGTTGCCCAGTCCGCCGCCCCACGTTACGGTGCCCACATTGGTGTTGGCGTTGACCACCATCACCACGCCGGTGGAGGTCACCAGCACGGGGGCGTAGCGCGGCGATTCCGCATTGACCGCTCCCGTAACGGCAAGGGCGTTGGTGCAATCGATCAAGCGGTAGGTGGCCCCCGGGGTCAGCGGGCCGGCGAGGCTCAAATAGAGCCGCGGATTATTGAACTGCGCGGAGGGACCGGTGACGGCGAGGTAATCGCTGCCGCCGGCGGGCCCGGGAGTGTTGTTGGTGCCGACGTTGAAATAGATGATCGTGTTGGTGTCGAAAGTCGTGCTGCCGCCCAACACGATGGCGCCGGGGGTGGTCAGGGTGCCGAGGATGTTGGTGCCATTGAGCGTGATGGTGCCGCCATTGGTGATGGCCCCGAAACCGTTCAGGCTGCGCACCCGCAGATTTCCGGGCACGGCCGACCAGGCCGGCTGAAGATTGATGCCGCCGCCCGCGAGGTTGATGACGGAATAGCCGCCGCCATCGATGACGTTGCCACCCACGTTCACCACCGCGCTGTCGTTCACGTTCAGCGTGCCGATGGTGGGGGAGAACGCCATGCCGTTGGTCGTGTTGAGGAACGCGAGGGTCAGGTTGTTGTGCACATTCAGCACCGCGTTGCTCCGCACGGTCAGCGTGCCCTGCGCCCACGATTGCGCCGCACTGGCCTGGTAATAACCCACGTTCACGTTGGTCGCATCGAGCGTTCCATTTTCAATTAACAGGGAGGCGGAAACCCCGCCGCGGTTGTTCGCCGGATCCCCGCCATCCAACCCGCTGCGGGCCACGTTGAGCAAATCCGCCATGATGTCCACCGTGCCGCCGCTGAAATCAGCCAGCGCATTCAGGGTGCTGAAGACGGCGGGGGCGGCGGAGTAGCCGGTTTCGGTCGCCGCCACGTCGCCCACCGAGAAGACCGCGGTGGCCCCGCCCGCACTGCCGCGCAGGATAAAAAGATTGTTGGTGGTGTTGGTTTGGAAAGTGAGTTGGTTGACGGGGCTGAAACTGGTCGCCCGGTTGCCACCCACCACCAGACCGTCGGTGTTAAAGGTCGTTTGCCGGCCCAAAGTCATTTGCCCGTAGCCGCTGTTGGTGGCACTGCGCCCAATGATGATCCCGGGCGCCGCCGGATTGGCCGCCGTGGTGATCGTGTTGGTTTGCGCCAGAAACAAAGCACCCGCGGGGCCGGACGCCGTGGTGGGGTCAAACGCCACCGCCACCCATAAATTGCTCACGGTCGCGGTGAAATTGGTTAACGGAGCCAAATAAAGGTTGGCCCTCCCTACTTGCCGCACTTCGATGCGCCCAACCGGATTGCTGACGACCAGGGAGCCCGCCCCCGCCACGGTCGCAAAATTGGTCCGCGTGCCGGTTAGAAAGTAACTCGCCCCCGCCACCAGCGTGGGTTCCGTCCCATTGCCACCCA
Organism: uncultured Pedosphaera sp.; assembly: GCA_903930565.1. GTDB lineage: Bacteria > Verrucomicrobiota > Verrucomicrobiia > Limisphaerales > Pedosphaeraceae > CAIXFN01. Next base: position 3,420 of record CAIYZC010000791.1, on the reverse strand, counting down.
GCGCCAAAGTCTGTCCCGCCGGGATCAGGGTGGTGTAAAAGTGGGTGTTGGTGGTGGTGTAAGCCAAGGAACCAACCGTCAGTGAGGCGTCCACGATATTGTTGATCGCGCCCGCGGCATTGGTGTAACCGGTGAGGTAAAGACCATCCTCCATCACCACGGCGTCCAAGGGCTGCGGCGCCAGTCCCAAGGACCAGTTCAGCGGGTCGGACCAATTGAGGTTGCCCGCGCGGTTGGTCCAGATGTTCTGCCCCCAGGCCGAACTGGCGGCCAACCCGGTGATGGCGGCGAGAAAAACGGAATTGAGTGTTCGTTTCATGATTAGGTTGGTTCGGGACAGGCGGGTTGCCGGGCAAACTCGGGTGGGACCGCCAGTTAAGGGTAGTCTTTACGGTGGGAGACGAGGGCCCGGAACAGCCTTCGTTAAAAATTTTCTGTTCCATCCTTCAATCCGTCAACCATTTATTTTGAGTTTTTGTCCCCACCTTCCGGGGCGGTGGATTTGGGCACAAATCCCGGCTTGGAGACGTTGGTGGATTTAATTTGCTGATGTTCCAATGAAGCAGCGCTGGCGCGGACGATGGCAAAATGCCGGGTTGGGACGGCAGGCGGCGGGTCATTGAGGGAGCTGGTCGGAGAGGTGGGGGGGCGGGCTTGGGATTGGCTTTTGGGATGCCTCTGGAACCGCCCGATTGGCCTTCCCATGGCCGCTCAACCCCCTGGGAACCGCGGCCAACTCAAGCGGCTCGCGCGGTGCTTTGGAGCGTTGCGGCGGGGGCGGATTTGACCCGGCGTGAGGCGAAAAGAAAACCGGCCGGGGCGCGGGCCCCGGCCGGTTGGTGGCTGGTCAGTGGCGGGTCCGGATTCACCGGACCGACCGGATTAATGGTTGAGCTGGAGGCGGAAGAACTGATTTCCGCCGGGGGTCGGGGTGACGCTGTAGGGCGGCACGGCCGCGCTGTTGGTGGTCCAGGGGCCGGTGAGGGTCGGCGCCTGGAGGAGCACGCCGGAACCGGAGACCCAGTTGAGGGTGAGCCCGCCGGCGGTCGGCAGCACCGTGAGGAGGTTCGGGGTGACGGTGATGGCCGCGCTGGTGGCGGTGACGCCGTTGACGGTGGCGCTGATGGTGGCCGTGCCGGTGCCCACCGCGGTGATGACCCCGTTGGTGTCGACGGCGAGGACCGCCGCGTTGCTGCTGTGCCAGGCGCCGGCGGCCCCGGTGAGGGAAACGTCGGTGGCTTGGAGGAAGCTGCCGGTGACGCCGGCCGCTTGAGTTTGACCCACCACCATGGCGGTGGTGACGGTGACGGCGAGGGTTTGCGGGGTGGTGTTGGTCACCACGACGGCCGGGCCGGCGGCGGCGCTGACGGCGACATAGGCCGGAGAGACGGCGCCGTTCCAGACGCGGAATTCATACACGGTGCCGCTGAATTGCTGGTCGCCGTAGATGTCGTTGCCGATCGCGTTGACGGTGGTGCCATTCAAGCCGCCGATGGCCCCGGGGCAATAGCCGGTGCCCGGGAAGCTGCGGGTGGCGAGCAGGACGCCGTTGTTGTAGAGGTTCGCGGTGGCGCTGGAGTTGTTGTAGCTCACCGTGACGTATTGCGGCCCGTTCGTGGGGAAGGAGTAGGTGGTTTGGAGGTCCAATTCCCCGCCGTTCGGCGTGAAGGCCACTTCCGCCAGGCCGTTGTTGTTGCCCGGGTAGGGGATGAGCGCGAAGTTCTGGGCGGTGTTGTTGGCGAAGTCCCACAGCTCCGCCCAAGTGTTTTGCGTGTTCTGGGTGAACCAACATTCCACGGTGAGGGAGGTGGTGGGGGTGAGCAGGCCGGCGGGGAGGGAAACATACCCGGCCACGCCGTTGCCGCCCGCTGGATTGCCGGGCAGGTAGAGGCCGTTGGCGATGGTGGCGGGGTTCCCGGTGGTCGGGGGCACCAGGGTGCCGTCCTGGCCGCCGACGGAATCGCTGGCGTCATTGACGAAGCGGTACCGGTTTTGCAGATACTGCGGGCCGACCGTGATCGGGCCGCTGGTGCTGGTGATCCCGTCGACCGTCGCGCTGACGGTGGCGGTGCCGACGCTCACGCCGGTGATCAAACCGCTGTTGTTGACGGTGAGCACGGCGGGGTTGGAGCTCACCCAGTTCGTGGCGTCCAAGGTGGCGTCCAGCAGGTTCATGCCGGTTTGCGCGAGTTCGATCATGATGTCGGCCTGCTCCGTGCCGGTCACGACAATGGCCGGGCCGGCGGTGAGGGTGGCGGCGCTCGGGGTGAGGTTGGTGAGCACGATGGCGGGATCGGTCAGGGCGCTGGCGGCGATGTACTGTTGAGGGACGACCCCGTTCCAAATGCGCAGCTCATAGATTGTGCCGCTGAATTGGGCGTCGCCGTAGACGTCGTTGCCGAGCATGTTCTCCCCGGTGCCGAACGGGGCACCGATGAGGCCGGGGGTGTAGTTGGCGTTGGGATAGACCCGGGTGGAAATCAGGTTGCCGTTCACGTAGAAGTTGCCGACCAAGGTGGCCGCGTTAAAGGTGACGACCACGTATTGCTCAACCCCGCTCGGGAAGTTGTAGCCGGAGGCCAGGTCCAGTTCGCCGCCGTTCGGGGTGAAGGCCACTTCGGCGTTGTGCGAATTGTTGCCGGGGAAGGGGATGAACCCGAAATTCTGCGAGCCGTTGTTGCCGAAGTCCCAGATTTCCGCCCAGGTGTTGGGGCTGTTTTGCGTGACCCAGCATTCCACCGTGAGGGAGGAGGTGTTGGTGAGCAGGCCGCCGGGCAGGGCCACATAATCCGCCACGCCGAAGCCGCCGCCGGGGTTGCCGGGCAGGTTGAGGCCGTTGGCGATGGAGAGGGCGGGGCCGCCGACGGTGGAGGGCACGACGACGCCGTTGGCACCGCCGACGGAGTCGGTGGCGTCGCTGACGAAGCTGTAGCGGTGCAGGAGTACGGCGGGCACGATGTTGAGGGTCGCGGACTTGGTCGCCGTGCCGAGATTGTTGGCGACGGTGATGGAGTAGCTGCCGGCGTTGGTGGCGGCGAGGTTCGTGAGCGTGACGCCGGCGTTGGTGGCCCCGGCGATCGGGGTGCCGGCGAAGCTCCATTGGTAGGTCAACTGGCCGCCGACGGCGACAACCCCAAAGGTCACCGATTCCCCAAGGATCCCGGTCTGGTTGACCGGGGCCTGGGTGATGGCCGGGGGCGTGGCCTGGACGGTGATGACCGCGCTGGTGGCGTTGACGCCGCCGACCGAGGCGGTGATGGTGGCCGTGCCGCCATTAACGGCGGTGATCAATCCCGCGGCGTTGACGGTGACGATATTGGTGTTGCTGCTGGTGTAGGTCGCGATGCCGGTGAGGACGACCCCGGAGGCCTGCGGCACGCTGCCGGTGACCGTGGCCTGCTGGGTTTGGGAGCCCACCAT
>CAIYZC010000790.1 GCA_903930565.1 uncultured Pedosphaera sp. | reverse complement strand
CTACGTCGCCAACAGCTTGAAGTTCAACGGGGTCAATCAGTACGTGACCGTGCCGGATTACGCCGCCTTGGAAATCGGCGCCAACAGCCTGACGATTGATGCCTGGGTGAACCGGGCGGTCGGGGCGCCGAACTCCTTCCCCTCCGTGATCGTGGACAAACGCAATGTGAACACCGGGGTGGGTTACTCGTTGTCCTTGAGCTACGGAAATTTGATTTTAACCCTCAATGGAGCCAATTTCCGTGACCACGGCGTCATTCCCGCCGATGGCCGTTGGCATTTTGTCGCGGTCACCGTGAACCGCGCCAGTTCGGCGGCGCAGTTCTACGTGGACGGGTTGGTGACCAGCACGGTCGGAGTGCCGGCCGGCAATCTCGCCAACACCTACCCATTGTGGGTGGGGGCTTCGCCCTTGGGCGGCAACCGCCCCTGGCTGGGCGCGTTGGATGAAATCGAGATTTTCAATCGCGCGCTGGCGGTTTCGGAATTGCAGGCCATCTACCTGGCCGGTCCCGCCGGCAAGTGCCGGCCTTCCTGTGTCCGCCCGCCCGCGAACCTTGGCTTGTGGCTGCCCTTCGATGAAACCACGGGGCTGCACGCCGCCAATCTCGCGGCTGGCGGCCATGCGGGGACCCTGTTCAACGGGCCGACGCATGACCTGACCGGGTTTGTGGATCACAGCCTGAGTTTCAGCGGCGCCAACCAGTTCGTCGCCGTTCCCGATTACGCCGCCATCGATCCCGGCTTCAAGCAGGATTTCAGCCTGGATGCCTGGGTGCGCCGTCCCGTGGGCGCTCCGAACAGCCCGCCCTGCGTGGTGCTGGACAAGCGCGATCCCGTCTCCCATCTCGGTTACAGCCTGTCTGTCGACTACGGGCATGTGTTTTTGACCATGTCCGGTTACAATGCCGCCGACGTGACCGACCAAGTGCCGGCGGACGGTCATTGGCACTTTATCGCGGTGACGGTGGCCCGGAACCAGGTCAACGGCGGCCATTTTTATGTGGATGGCAACGCGCCGGTCGCCTTTACCCCGGTGAACGTCAACCTGACCACGACCGCGCCGTTTATCGTGGGCAAATCCCTGACCGATCCGGGCGCGAATCAACCTTGGATCGGCGGCATCGACGAGGTGGAATATTTCAACCGCGCGCTGACCGCCGCGGAGGTGGCCTCCCTCTACCAGGCCGGGGCTGCGGGCAAGTGCAAACCCACTTGTGTGGCGGCGCCCGCCAACCTGGCCCTGTGGTTGCCCATGGATGAAACCGCCGGCCCAACCTCGGCCAACTTGGCCTCCCTCGCCAACCCGGGCACCCAAGTGGGCGGCCCGACGGTGAATTTCGGCGGTTATGTCGCCAACAGCCTTAACTTCAACGGGGTGAACCAATATGTGAAGGTGTCTGATTATGCCGCGATTGAAATCGGGACGAACAATCTCACCATCGACGCCTGGGTGAACCGCACGAACACCGCGCCGAATTCCCCCCCGGCTGTGATCGTGGACAAGCGGGATGTGAACAGCGGCGTTGGGTACTCGTTATCCCTGAGCTTCGGCAACCTGATCCTTACCCTGAACGGGGTGAATTACCGGGACAACCTCGGGGTCATCCCGCCCGACGGCCAGTGGCATTTTGTCGCCGTGAGCGTCAACCAGAATCCCGCCGCGCCGAGCGCGCAGTTTTACGTGGATGGCGTGGCGACGGCGGCATTGTCCGTGGCGCCCGGCAATTTGAGCAATGCCAACGCGCTGTGGGCGGGCGCCTCGCCGCTGGCCGGCAACCGGCCCTGGTGGGGTGGGTTGGATGAAATCGAGGTCTTCAACCGCGCCCTCGCGGGGGCCGAATTGCAGGCCATTTACCAGGCAGGTTCGGCGGGCAAATGCAAGCCCGGCCGCAATCCGGGACTCACCGTGACCGCCGCTCCCGACCAGACCGTGGTCTGCGGCACCGCTTGGCAGTTCACGGCTCCCCAGGCCACCTCCGATTGCGCGAACGGCGTTGCGGTGACGGTCGCATCCTTGGGGATTCAAACCAACGGCTCCTGTCCCCAGACGGTGAGTCAAAGTTGGCAGGTGGCCGACGGTTGCGGCAACACCGCGGTGTGCCGGCAGACCATCACCATTGTGGACCCGGTTCCCCCGGTGATCCAATGCCCCACGGGCGCCCTGATCGTGCCGCGGGGCCCGCTCGGCACCTTGGTGGTCCCCGCCGTGACGGTCAGCGCCACCGACAATTGCACGCCCCCGGCGCAATTGCTCTTCGCCCAGTCGCCGCCGGCCGGCACGGTCGTGCCCGGCCCGCGGGCCTATGTCACTGTCACCGTCACGGACGGCTGCGGCAACAGCAGCCATTGCGTGGTGGAATTGGCGGGCGTGAAAGGTGGCTACGGACCGCAGGTGCTGAATGACAATGGCTGGAGTTACCTCGACACCGGCGCGAACCTCGGCAGCGCCTGGCGCGGGCTCACCTTCAACGCCGCCGCGTGGCCGACGAACCCCGCGCCGTTCGGCGCCGGGGCGTTCCCCGCGGTTTCCCCGCTCGCCCCCGGCCACACCACTTACTACTTCCGCAACAACTTCTGGGTGCCCAACGCCGCCGCGGTCACGAATCTGCTGGTGAATTACCAGTGCGTGGCCGGGGCCGTGATCTACCTCAACGGCACGGAAGTGGCCCGCAACAACCTGCCCACCGGCTCAATTCTTGCCACCACGACCGCGCTCACCAATGTGGCCGGCACGGCGGAGAGCCAGGTTTACACCAATGCGCTCAATCCCGCGCAGTTGCTCACCGGCAACAACGTGTTGGCCGTGGAGATTCACACCGCGAAAGGCGGCGGGGACGCGGGCTTCGCCCTGTCCTTGGTGGCCGGCAACGGCCCCGGCGGGCCCCAACGCATCACCTCCCTGGTGGCGCCGGCCGGGGCGACGAACCTGGCGGTGTATTACCGCAATCTGCCCGGGGCGGCGGAGTTGGATCCAGGGGCTTACACCCTTCAGGACGCCCAATTGAACGCCTATCCCATCGCGGATGTCCTGCCCGGCGCCACGGCCAATGAGGTGCTCCTGAGCCTCGCGCAGCCGTTGGCCTCCGTGGGCACCTTCCAACTCACTTCCGCGGCCGCGGTTTCCTCCGCCGCCGGCGGCGGCCCGCTCCCCTACGCCTTCGCCACCTCCGTCGTGGCGCCGGAAATCCTGTGCCCGTCGAACATCACCGCCTATGTGTGCGACCCCGGCGGCCAGGCGTTTGTGGATCTCAACTACGGCTACTTCTTCGGTGCCACCGCGGCCGGGACCATCTACACGTGGACCGATTACAACGGCTCCCAGAGCGCGTATGCCGCGGGCATGACCAACAGTTGGTTCTACCCGGACTTCGGCGACTTCTTCCCGGTCGGCACGTTCTCCGCCCAATTCATGATGGGTTCGTTCACCTGCGACACGCTCATCACCGTGACCAATATCACGGATGTCACCAGTGTGGGCGACGCCACGGTGTGCGCCGGCGGCTCCGTGACCCTCACGGCCAACCCCACCGCCATCAATCCCACCTACCTGTGGAGCGACGGCGAAACCAACGCGAGCATCACGGTCTCCCCCGCGACGACCACGACCTACTCTGTCACCGTCCAGAACGGCCTGACGGGTTGCAGCAGCACCGGTTCCGCGACGGTGACGGTGAATCCCGCGCCTTCGGTGACGGTCAACAGCGGCACGGCTTGTGCCGGCAGCGGGTTGACCTTGCAGGCCACGGTTACCGGTGACGCGGCGCCCTTCACCTATGCCTGGTCCGGCCCCGGCGGCTTCACCGCCGGCGGCGCCGCGATCAACGCCCTGGTGCCGGGCACCTATTCCGTCGTGGTGACCGATACCAATGGCTGCACCGCGACCGGCCTGGGCAGCTTCATCGACACGCCGCCCCCCGGGGTGACCGTGAACTCCGTGGTCGTGTGCGCCGGCGGAACCGCCACGCTCACCGCCACCGCCACGGCCGCCAATCCGAGTTATCTGTGGACGCCCGGTGGCGCCATCACTCCCTCCCTCACGGTGACGCCCGGCGCCACCACCACCTACTCCGTCGTCGTGACCGATACCGCGACCGGCTGCGTTTCCAGCCCCGCGACCGGAACGGTGACCGTGTTGCCCGCCCCGCAAGTTTCCGTGAACAGCGGCGCCGTCTGCGCGGGCGGCTCCCTGACACTCACGGCGACGGTGGGTGCCGGGGTCGGTCCGTTTAGCTACGCTTGGACCGGCCCGGCCGGGTTCCCGCCGGCGAACACCGCCGCCATCAGCGCGAGCTTGGCGGGCACCTACTCCGTGACGGTCACGGATGCGAATGGTTGCACCGGCACCGGCTCCGGGGTGCTCGGCACCAATTCGGCCCTGGGCGTGCTCGTGAACAGCGGCACCAATTGCGCCGGTGGGTCGTTCACGATGAACGGCACCGTCCTTGGCGGCGTCGCCCCGTTCACCTACGCTTGGAACGGCCCCAACGGCTTCACCGCCAACACCCCGGCCATCAGCGCCGTGGCGGCGGGCACCTACACCCTCACCGTGACGGATCACAATGGCTGCACGGGCACGGGCACCGGCTTCCTGGTCACGGCTCCGAAACCCACGGTGGTCGTGAGCCAGGGCTGCATCTCCCCGACGGCCACCACGGTGATGACCGCCACGGTCAGTGGCGCGCCCGGTCCGTTCACCTACTCGTGGACGGGGCCGGCGCCGTTTGCCGGCGCCACCACCGCCACCATCACCCCCGTCGCGGTCGGCACTTACACCGTGCTGGTTACCACCGCCGGCGGCTGCCAGGCGTTCGGTGTCGGCCAGTGTGTCAATTGCTTCACCAACCCCTGCGGCCCGGTGATCCAATGCCCCACCAACAGCTACTCCGTGACCATGGATGCGGACTGCTGCTTCCGGATCCCGCTGGTGACCGTGCCGGCGACCGACCCTTGCTATCCGGTCAGCCAGTTGAAGACCACCCAGAATCCGCCGCCCAACACGCGGATTTGCAACGGCACCACCGCCACGGTGATCGTGATGGTGACGGATCCCAGCGGTAAATCCGCCACCTGCCACGTGCAGGTGAACGGGGTGCCGGGCGCCCCGGTGCTCTCGGGCGGCCCGACGACGCTGACGGTGACGAACTGCCAGGTGCCCTGTGTGACCGGGTTGTTCCACATCTCCAGCTGCTGCCCGCCCTCCAGCTTGCAGATCACCCAGACGCCGCCCTGCGGCAGTCCGTTCGGTCCCGGTGTCAACCGGGTCAAAATCACTGTCACGGATTGCGACGGCCACAGCACCATCAAGATTGTGAAACTGGTGGCGAATCCGCAGGACTCGTTCCTGTCCAGCCTCTTCAGCACCGGCGCGGCCAACGATGCCGCCTCCAACCCGGTGACCTTGATCGGTCCGGGCGTGGACCCCTACTACACCCTCGGCCCCGTGCCCGCGGGCACTTCGGGTTATACCGCCCCGCAGGCCATCCTGCCGCAAGTCTTCCCCACGGCTTGGATGTTGCCTCCGATCTATCCCAATGCCGCCTCCTGGTGGATCGGGCCGTCGATCCGGGATGAGAACAGCCCCGTCGGTGTCTACTGGTACACCAACCAATTCGTGCTCCCGCCGTTTGCCGATCCCACGACCGCGAGTATTTCCGGCCGGTGGGCGGTGGACAACACCGGCGTCATCCTGCTCAACAACCAGACCACTCCCGCCGCCACCATTCCGCAGGCGAACTCGGCGAGTTACCAAAGCTGGCATGGCTTCAACCTCACCCAGGGCTTTCTGGGTTATCCCCAGGTGAACACCCTGCGGTTCGCCGTTAACAATGCGCCCGGCGGTACGCGCAACCCCACCGGCCTGCGCGTCGAGTATCAGGACGCCTACGTCAACTGCAATCACTGCGTCCCGCCCTCGATCTTCTCGATCAGCCAGACCTATCCGATCTTCGATTGGTACGGCAACCACGCGCTCTTGACCGTGGTCGCCCAGGGCACCGGGCCGTTCACCTATCATTGGTACCACAACGGCCTCGCGCTTACGGACGGCGGGGTTTACAGCGGCACCCAAACCGCGACCCTCAGTGTCAATCCGATCACCAAGGCCAACGCCGGCCAATACTCGGTGGTGGTTTGCAATGCCTGCGGTTGCGCTTCCGCCCAGGTGGCCGCCGTCGTGCGTTCGCCGCTCTACCCGGTGGATCCGGCGCCCTATCCGGTAAATTATCCGGGCCTGTGGACCTTCAGTGCGGTGGCCAACCCCCTCATGGCGACCGTCGGTCCGGACCTCAGCCTGGTTGGGCCGGCGCCCGAACAGTTCAGCCCGACCGCGGGCAACACGTTCGACTTCGGCCTGCCGAACCCCGGCGCCCAGGTCCTCGACGTGATGCATGTCGCGCCGCTGCCGGCCGACACCATGATCCAAATTCCCCAGATCGCGCCCCCGGGCAGTAATTCGGTGGGCAGCTATTCGGTGGTCCTGGACATCCTGCAACCCTCCACGGCGGCCGGCCCCTCCGGCACGCTCTTTGAGAACCTCGGCAGCTCCGGCCAGGACGGCGTCGCGCTCTCCCTGGACTCGCAGCAGGTGCTGCATCTTACCACCAGTGTGGCCGGCACCGTCGCCGACACCGCGGCGCCGCTCCCGCTGGGCTTTGACGCCTGGCACCGCGTGGCCCTGGTGATCGACGATCCGCATGATGGCGTGGGGCTCACGGCCTCGGCCTACACGGACGGCCAGTTGGTGGCCACCCAGTTCGTCCCCGCCACCAGTGGTTTGCCCATCAATTGGGCCGACGCCGCGCCCAGCCTGCTGAGCCGCCAGACCAACGACCTGTCCCTCCTCACCCGGCAGACCAATGACCTCACGCAAACCAGCGACTTCTATGTCGCCGCCGTGCAGTTCCACACCATCGCCCTGCCTGGGCAATGGGTGGCGGCGCTGGGCGCCACCGGCAATTCACTCAACCTCACGGATGCGTCCGTGGCGGTCCAACCGACGCTCAGCGTCATCCCGGCCAACGGCCTGATCAACCTTACCTGGACCGGCGCCGCCTGGCAGCTGCAGGAAGTGGGCGACCTGACCACGGGCGCCTGGAGCAACTCGGCCCTGCCGTTTACGCAGAGTCAGGATGCCGTGGGTAACCCCACCACCGTCGCGGTGTTGGATCCCGGCGCCGCGGGTCCGCAGAAGTTCTACCGCCTGGTGCCGGCGCAATAAGCGTCCGCCCCCGCATTCACAACGGGCCGGGAGTCCTCCCGGCCCGTTCTTTTTTTGCCCCCATCCGCCGCCCGCAAAAGGCGGCGGAAAGGGGCTTTGCAGTGGCGGGGGAGCGGCTTATCCTCGCGTTTTGGCAAGCTCCGCGATTTATGAAATGGCTCCCCGCTTGGTTGCTGGTCTTCGGTTTGGGCTTGGTGCCCGGCATCAGCCGGGCCGCCCCTGACCGGCCGAACATTGTTTTCATCCTCATCGACGACATGGGGTGGGCGGATGGCGGTTGCTTCGGCAGCCGGTTTTACCAAACGCCCCAAATCGATGCCCTGGCCGCCGCCGGGATGCGTTTCACCCAGGCGTACGCGGCGTGTGCGGTGTGTTCGCCCACCCGCGCGGCCTTGCTGACCGGCCGGGCCCCCGCGCGGCTGCATCTCACCGATTGGATTCCGGGCGAATCCGCGCCCAAGGCCGGCCGGTTCCGGCTGCCGGAGTGGCGGCAGTATCTGCCGCCCACGGAGCGCACCCTCGCCACGGCCTTGCACGACTTGGGCTACGCCACCGCGCACTTGGGCAAATGGCATTTGGGCGCGGGCGAATACCTGCCGCAATCCCACGGCTTCGACACCAATATCGCGGGCGGCGACACCGGGCAACCCGGCTCGTTCTTCTGGCCCTACGGCGCGACCAACGATCTCCACCGGGTGCCGGGGTTGGCGGAGCGCGGTGGCCATGCCGGCGATTACCTCACCGACCAACTCACCGACGAGGCGCTGCAGTTCATTGCGGCCAACCGCGATCGGCCTTTTTATTTGAACTTCGCGCACTACGCCGTCCACGCCCCGCTCGGCGGCAAACCCGGCCTGATTGAACTCGCGGGGGAGCATCCCGGGGCGGACGGCCAGAGCAATCGGGTTTATGCCGCCATGCTGGCGAGCGTGGACGAAAGCGTGGGTCGCATCGTCCAAAAACTGGCGGAATTGCACCTCACCGAGCGCACCCTCATCGTGTTCACCTCCGACAACGGCGGCGCGGTGCATTTTGGCCGCCCGCCGGCGACCGCGAACGGCCCCTTGCGCCTGGGCAAAGGTTACGCCTACGAAGGCGGCTTGCGCGTGCCCTTGATCCTCAAACTCCCCGGCCTCACCCCGCCCGGCTCCGTTTGCGCCACGCCCGTGATTACCATGGATTTCTTCCCCACGCTGCTCGAACTCGCCGGGGCCCCGCCCGCCGCCAGCCGCACCGCTTTGGACGGTGTCAGCTTGGTGCCGTTGTTGCGGGGCGGGCGTGAGCTTCCCCGGGATGCCCTGTTCTGGCATTACCCCCATTATTGGAATGGCGGCAAGGTGTCCCCCTACAGTGTCGCGCGGGTGGGGGACTGGAAATTGATCCGGTTCTACGAAACCGGCCGCGAGGAACTTTACGATTTGGCGGCCGATTTGGGTGAGCACCATGACCTGGCCGCCGCCGAACCCGCCCGGTTGGCCGCGCTCCACACCCGGTTGGATGCCTGGCTGCAAACCGTGGGCGCCCAAATGCCGGTTCCCCGCGAACGCGCCCCGTGATGCTCGTGCCGGCTTGATTGCCCTTTGCCGCCTCCGGCGGAGTTGTTAGCTTGGGGGTGGGGTGGCCGTGGCCGCTCCGCCACTCATGAAAGCGACTCCCATAGCCGACGCGATCGAATCTCTCTGCCCCAAGTGCGGTCTGTGCTGCAACGGGGTCTTGTTTGCCGACGGGGAACTCCAAAGGTCCGACCGGACCGCCTGGCTCGAACAGCTGGGCCTGGCGATTTTCCGTCAGGGCGGCAAGCGGCGTTTTGCGCAACCGTGCGCCTGCTTCGACGGGCGGCGCTGCTCCATTTATGCGAACCGCCCGGCGAATTGCGCGGCGTTCGAGTGCGGTGTCCTGCAGCGCCTGGTCGCGGGCAAGCTGTCGGCCGCGGCCGCCCGGAAAACCATCGGTTTGGCGCGCCGCAAATTCCAAACCTTGGAGCGGCACTTGCAAAAATCCCCCGGGGACGACCCTGCGCTGCCGCTGTCCCACCGCTACGGCGCGGCCATGCGGGCTCCGGTGGATCTCGCCCAACCCGGCGGTGCCGGCCCCCACGGGCGGCTCCTCCGGTCGATGGAAACGCTCATGGTTTTACTGCAAACCGAGTTTCTCCGCTGAGCCGCCCGCCGCGCACGCTGCTTGACGCGCCGGCGGTCCCGATTAGACTCTCGCCCGGACGCCCGTCAACGGCGCCCGGTAAATCAAGCTGCCGCAGGGTCCATTGTATGAGAAAACCATCGGTTCTAATCATCTTTTTGACGGTCTTTTTGGATTTGGTCGGTTTCGGAATCGTCATTCCGTTGCTCCCGATCTACGCGCAGCATTTCCACGCGGCCGGGTGGGAGTTGGGTGCGATCGCGGCTTCCTTCTCCGCCATGCAGTTCTTTTTCGGTCCGATTTTGGGCCGCTTGTCCGATCGCATCGGCCGCCGACCGGTGCTTTTGTTCAGCACCGCGGGCGCGTCCCTTTCCTATTTGTTGTTTGCCTACGCCTCTTCCTTGGATGGCCGCACGGCGTTGCTGTGGATGTTTTTGGCCCGCGGCTTTGCGGGTATTTGCGGCGCCAATATCACGGTGGCCCAGGCCTACATCGCCGACATCACGCCGCCCGCGGATCGTTCGAAGAAGATGGGGTTGATCGGCATGGCCTTTGGTTTGGGCTTTATTTTCGGACCCGCCATCAGCGGCTCGGTGCTGAAGTACGGCTTGGCGGTGCCCGGGTTGGTGGCCGCGGGGTTGTGCGCGCTCAATTTTCTGCTCGCCTTTGCCATCCTGCCGGAAAGTTGGAAACCCGAGTCCGCCCCGGTCGCGCCCCGACCGCACTTCGCCCAATGGGTCCATACCATGACCCGGCCAAAAGTGGGTTTGTTGATCGCCATCTTCTTCCTCGCCACGTTTTGTTTCACCTGCTTCGAGGTGACCCTCGGCCTGCTGATCATTAAGAACTTCCCCGAATTGGGCACCGATTCCGCGGCCATCGGCAAGACGGCGACCCGGCTGTTTATTTTTGCCGGGCTGATCGGGGCTTTTGTCCAAGGTGGTGCCACGGGGCGGTTGGTGAAACTGATGGGGGAAAGCAAGCTGATCGCCCTGAGCATGTTTCTGGTCGCGGTAAGCCTGGCGCCGATGCCGTTCGCCACCAGTTGGTCCGCTTTGTATGTCATGCTAGCGGTCCTCTCCATTGGGTCCAGCCTGACCCGGCCGCCCGTCTTCGGCATGATTTCCAAACTCACCCCGCCGGATGAACAGGGCGTCACCTTGGGGGTGGCGCAGAGCGCCGGCAGCTTGGCCCGGATTGCCGGCCCGCTGTTCGCCGCGACTTTGTTTAAATTCAACGCCCCGCTTCCTTATCTGATCTGCGGCGTGATTTCCTTGCTGACCGGCATTCTGGCCTGGCAGCGGCTTTCCGATGGCGTGCCCGCGACCGTGGCCGCCACCGCCGCCGCCAAGCCTTGAAGCCCGGCGGCGGCGGG
>CAIYZC010000789.1 GCA_903930565.1 uncultured Pedosphaera sp. | reverse complement strand
GCCGTGGCCAAAATCTGCCAGCGCAGTTCCAGCACCTCCGGGGCCTCGTGGTGGACAGGGCGCAATTGGGCCAATTCAACCAGGGCTTCGTTCAAGTTGCCCAGTCCCAGCCAGCCTTGGGCGGCGGAAAAATGATGTGTATCGGGTGGTTCGAGTTTCATGCTCACAGGGCCGCCCGCCGATTGCCCCCTCCAGTAAAGCGGCCAATAATGCCGCAACCGAGTCCATGCTCACGCCCTTCAGAGAGCGGAGCACGATCCCAGCTTAAATCAGAACTGCGGCTTGGCAAGCCCAAAGCGCGGGGGGATGGGCCGCCCACCCGCCCGCCCCACCCGGGGAGCGCGGTCGGCGGTCCTTCCCGGCTCAAAAATTAGTAAACCCCTTCGACGATGTTTTTCTCCATCGCGCCAAACGGACGAACCTCCGCGACGCCGTCCCAAGCATAAGGCGCCCGGGGTTCGCGGCGGATGGCCTCGTCGCGTTCGAGGAAGCGCGGCATGAAGAATTCCTTGGTGAGGGTGGTCAGTTCCACCCGGCCCCATTCCCCGTAATTCTTGGTGTGGACGGTATTATTGGGATCAACCACGCGCAGCACGGCGCGGGGTTGGGGGGCATAGTACGTGATGGAATAGTTGTCCTCGGGGCGGAGCGGGACGCTGGCGGCCAGGCCCATGAGGGTGTTCCCGTAGGTGGGGTAGAAGCCGATCCGGTTCTCCAGCACTTCCTCGACGATGAAGCGCACGTATTGCGGGGCCATGGTGGTGCCGCCGCAGAACACGCCGCGGATGCCCGCGTCGAAGATATTGATCTTTTCGCCCAGCGCTTCGAGCAGTTTCGGCGTCGTGAACAACCCGGCGATCTTGCGGTGTTTGAGGATGGTGACGGCCTGATCCACGACGTGTTCCATGTACGCCTTGGCCTGGTCGTAGTGTTTGTTGGCGATCACCTTCTTGACCCAGCGGGGGTCCAAATCAACGAAATAGCAGGAACTCCCGCGGAAGTTCGCCAAATGCTCGATGGCCAGGCGGAGCCGGCGGGGGCCGGTGGGGCCGACCATGAGCCAGGAACCGCCGCGCGGGAAATGCTCATCGGAAATCTTGCCGGAGAATTCCTCGTAGTCCGTTTTGTAATCGTCCCAACCGATGCGCTGCTTGGGCATGCCGGTGGTGCCGCCCGTTTCAAAGACATTGAACGGGCGGCCCGCGTAGGCCTTGGGGGCCCAGACTTCGTTCGGCAGATCGCGCAACCATTCATCCTGGAAGTGCGGAAAACGGAGCATGTCCGCAAAGCATTTCACTTCCGTCAGCGGATTCCAGCCCGCTTTCGCGGCCCAGTTGAGCCAGAAGGGGCACCCGGTTTCCGGGGAAAAATGCCAGTGGATGATTTCGCGGACGTGGGCGTCCAGTTGCGCTTGGGCGGCGGCGGGGGTGGGGGTCGGGTTCATTAAAAAATCGGGGTGGGGGATTGGTTGCTTCAGTGGCCTGCTTCCGCCGGTTCGGCGGGCGGTTCAGGCAGGAAAAAGGTCAGCAGAAAGCCGAGGGCGAAAACGGTGGTGCCCACCAGCCCGCAGGCCAGGGCCACCTGGTCGAAGGTCAGCTTGAGCCCGGTGGCCGGGGCGATGACGTTGGTGGTGAGGAAGGCCGCGGAAGTGCCGAGCATCCGGCCGCCGACATTGGTGGCAAAACTGCCGCCGGTGCCGCGCAGATGCAGCGGGAACACCTTGGGCAGGTACTCGCCGAAGTAGCTGAATTGGGCCACCACGAAGAGTCCACAAGCGAAAATACCCCATTGCATCTGGCCGATCGACTCGTGATACCAGACCAGGTAGGTCAGGGGAAAGACCAGCAGACCGGGCACGAGGAAGACGCGGAGCAGCGCGCGGCGGGTCAGGGCGGTGACCAATAAAACCGCCAGAATGATTCGGCCGCTCAAGCCGCCCATCTCCTGATAGAATTGCATCGTGTTGCCCGCCGCCTTGATGGCCCCGTCGTGCGGTTCCTGAAGGTCGCGGTTGTCACCCAGTTGCTTGAGGATCTTTTCCCGTTCCAAAACCGCCTTTTTCGCCGCCGGTTGCGCGGCGGTCAGTTCGTTCAAATTGGTGTCGAGCAGGGAGAATTTCTGCACCAGGGCGCCCAGTTGCTTTTTGGCGTCCGCTTTGGCGGTATCATCGCTCTGGGGGTTTTCGGAAGCTTTCTTCACCGCCCGCATTGCCACGCGCATCCGCGCGCGTTCGGCGGTCACTTTGACCAAGCCGGGAAGGTCCGTCAGCGCCTGTCGGTAGGCGGGCAGGGCGGCCACCAATTGCTCGTTCAATTCCTTGGCGCTGTCCGTCAACGGCTTGAGGGCCTTGCGTTGCTCCGCGAGCTCGGGCAAGCCGGGCGTCACGCGCAGGGGCGTGAGTTGGAGCGCACCGAAGGCCGCGGCGTAGGCGCAGGCGGAGAGCAGCGTGCTCACAATCGTGACCCGACGCAGCCGGGGGGCGAACAACTCGCCGAAGCTCGGCCGGCGCAAGGTGCCCGCCTGCCGGCCCTGCCGCCAGATTTGCGACTCGGGCACGAAGGGCAGCATCAACGCGATGGGGATGGCCGGGAGCAACCCGGTCATGAGGGTGTAACGCCAAGAGGCATGGCCGTTGAAGAGGTCGCCCAAGGCCAGCGCCGGCAAAGTGTTGGCGTGGGTGACAATCCAAGAGTTCATCCCGGTGACCAACAGCCCGCCGAGGGAGGCGAAGGCCTGGGTCACCCCGACGACGATTTCCTTGCGGCGCTTCTCGGGGAACAACTCGGCCAGCCACGTGATGGCCGCCACGAATTCCACGCAGACGCCGATGAAGGTGGTGCAACGGAAGAAGACAAACCACCCCAGGCTGGTGCTGAACGCCGCCGCGAGGGGGGACAGCGAGTAGGCGAAAATACTCGCCGCCATGATCCGTTTGCGGCCGAAGCGGTCGATGAGCCAGCCACCCAGCAGCCCGAACACGCCGCCGCAAAGGGCGCTCAACCACAGCATCCGCCCGGTCCACAACGTCACCTGCGGGTTGTTGGCGGGGAGTTGCAGCAACTCCGCAATGGCCGGCACGCCGACCAGCGGGGTCATCAGGAGCTCGTACGAATCAAAGAGAAAGCCGATGCTCGCGATGATGATCACCAGCCACTGGGTGGTGGTGATGCGTGCGGAGTTGGGGGTGGCCATGCGGGGGGAATTATTTTTTCAGGTCGATGTCGCGACGGGCCGGTTCATCCTTCATCACCGCCTTGGACTGGTCGTAGAAGGCGTAGAGATGGGTGTTCGAGGCCACATAGATGACGCCGTTGGCCACCACGGGGGTGGAAAACACGGACGTGTCCATTTCGGTTTCGCTGATGATTTTCTTTTCCTTCGCGACGGCGAGCACCACAAAGTCGCCCGCTTCATCACCGATGTACACTTTGCCGTCCGCCACCAGGGTGGAACCCCAGATGTGGGACTTCATGTCGTGGGTCCAGTACAACTGGCCGGTTTCGGCGTCGAGGCAGTGCACGAAGCCCGAGAAATCCGCGACAAACAAGAGTCCGGTCTTGGGATCGATCGAAACGGTCGAGATGCTGCGGTGGATCTTGTCGTAGGACCAAATCTTTCCGGTCTTGGTGACATCGCCGGTCTTGGTGGGGTCGATGCACGTCAGGTTGCCGATGCCTTCGCCGTGTTCGGGATCCTGGCCCACGGCCACATACACGCGGTTTTTGTAGAAGACCGGGGTGGCGTTGATTTCGCTGGGGCCGTCGGCGTCCGGGTACTTGTAGGGTTTGCCGTCTTTGTTGACCTTGTGCTCGGGGGGATTGCAATCATACCACCACACCTTCTTGAGAAAGCTGGAATCGCCTTCCTTCACCGGGGTGGCGCCGAAGCCGTAGCAAATGCCGTCGCCGCCGCCGAAAAATACCTGTTGCTGTCCATTCACCACACCGGTCGAGGGGGAGGTCCATTGACCGTGGAAAATGTGGGGCCCGATTTTGGCATCGTCTTCGCCCGCCAGTTGGCCCGTGTTTTTGTTCAGGGCGATGAAGCTGGGGGAGTTGGGGGAGGGGATGTTGGAGTGCGACCAATCCTGGCCATTCGAGGTGCAGACGTAGATCAAGTCGCCGATGATGAGGACGGAGCAGTTCGAGGCGTTGTGCGGGAACACGCCGAGTTCGTCCATCATGTCATAGCGCCAGATGATGTCGGCGTCCTTGGGGCCAGTCTTGGCCTTGGGCTTGCCGGGGCCGACGACGTATTGGGCCTCATCCATATAGGGCCCTTGGTTGCCATCGGCCATGCCGTTGATGTCCAAGCAGAGGACTTCGCACCGGCTGGTGACGACATACACGCGGTTGCCCTGGACGCAGGGGGAGGCGAGCAGGCCCAAGCCGGGCCAGTCATTCACCAAGCCCGAGGCGAGCTTGGGTACGACCAATTGCCAGAGGAACTCGCCGGTCTTTTCGTCGAAGCACATCAGGACGCTGCGGTCGCCGGTATGCTGCGGGTCGCGCGGGCTGTCGTTGTTCGTGCCGATGAAGATTTTGCCCTGGGCCACGGTGACGTTGCCGTAGCTCTGGGAGCCGAGTTTCGTCACCCACTTGACGTTCTTGGTGGTGGCGGGATCGATTTCCTCGCTGCCTTTCTTGTGCTTGCCCGGGGCGAAATGATCCGGCAGGCCAGTGGCGGGGGAGTACATGTTGCGGCCGGGATCGGAGCCGCCCCATTGCGCCCAATCCTGGGCGAAGGCCGTGGGCAGGAACAGACCGGCGGTAATGAGGCCGGTCACGAGGGCCGGGTAGAGGCGCGGGAGTTGCAGGTTTTTCATGGGATCACGCTGGTTGAAAGGCGGGGCGAGTAAGGGAGCGGGATTATTTGTTGGCCGTCACACTGATGTTGTCCAGATAAACCCGCTTTTGCGGGGCGAAGGCGAACAAACCGGGCGAACCGCTGTCATGCGCATGCTTGTGGGGCACTTCGATGGTCCAGGCCGCGGGTTCGGGATCGCCTTTTTTCCAAGCCTTGGCGCGGATCACCCCGGAACCGTCCGCGCCGGTGATGTCCACGCGGGTTTTGAGATGGTACCAAGCATTGGGCGCCATTTCGAACGGAACGGACTGGCGGAACAACTCCTGGTTGGAGTTCACTTCGAGGATCTTGGCCGCTCCCTTGAGCACAATGTAATAGCGTTGGTTCACCAACCCGACCTCGGACATGATGCGCTTGTTGCCTTCGCTCATCACATCGGCTTCGACGGTGTAATTCCGGCTGGCGGCATCGCCGATGAACACGGTGGCGCGTTGGAAGAAGGGATTGTCCAAGGTCTTGGCGAGCACCTTGTTGCCTTCGAATTCGCGAATCTCGAATTTGAAGCGCGCGCCAATCCACGGCAGGGGCGGATAGGCGAAGCTGACGTTGTCGAACGCGTCGGTTTCCGTGAGGGAAGCGCGGTCGAAGTTTTCGAGGATGGGCAGGGCGGGCAGCACGCGGCCGCGCATGTAGCCCTTAAGCTCGCCGAGCGTGGCTTCGAACGCGCCCGCGGAGGGCGCCGGGTCCGCGGCGGCCACCAAGCGGCCCTTGGCGTCGAAGGCGGCTTTCATGGACGCTTTCACTTTCGCCGTCGCCGGAATGTAGCCGGCCCATTTGACGTCTTTGAAATCTTTGATTTCCGCCACCGTCAGGCCATTGGCGTCCAGGGAGCGCAGGCGGAAGCCGGCGGATTCACCGGGGTGGAGCAGAACCTCGGAGGGAATCACCTGCAATTGGGTGGCGGGGCCGTGCGCGGGCCATTTCGGTTCCGCGGGGGCGGCGACGAGGCCGGGGTTTTTGCCTGGCTTGCCGAAGCAATAGAGGTGGCGGGTGGTCTGAATGTAAACCTTGCCATTGTAAGGCGTGGGGGTGCCAAAGCAGCGACCGTCCAAACTGACATGGCAGAGGACTTCGCCGTCCTTGTCACCCGGCTTGATGATGTACAGGGCGCCTTTGGTGCCGGCTTCGCCGGAGCCTTCGGCTTTGCCCGCGGGATCGTCCAGCATGGGGACATAGAGCTTGCCATCGGCGAACACCGGGCAGGCGTTGCGCTCCTCGATGCCGATTTTCTTGCGCCAATCAATCGCGCCGGTGTTGGCGTCGATGGCGCAGAGGTCGCCCTTTTCGCTCACCACATACACCTTGTCCCCGACCAGAATCGGCGAGCTGGTGGAGGTGGAAACGTCGTCGGCCCAGAGTTGCACCGCGGCGCGTTCGACCACCACGGGGGCGGCGGCGGCGTTCGTGGGAATGGCATGGGGCAACTTGAAGGCCACCATTTGGCCGGGTTCGTACGGGGTGCCGAAAATCGAGATCAGCTTGTTGTTCCCGTGGAACAGGACGGTGGAGTTGATCGCCGCCTTGGTGAGGGGCACGCGCCAGATGGGTTCGCCGGTGCGGGCGTTGACGCAGACCACGGAGCCGTCGCCCGCGGCGGAGTAAAACACGCGCTTGCCGTCCAACCAGCCCAAGTAGGGGTGGGAGAAGGAATTGCCGAGCGGCTTGTCGCTGGGGCTGGAGCTCCAAACCAATTCGCCGGTTTTCTTGTCGAACGCGTAGAAGCGGTCCCCGGCGGGGCCGTTGCCACCCCAGTTGGCGGTGATCCCGCGGGTGATGATCAAGTCCTGGTCCACCAAGGGCGAGGCGGTGCGGCTGTTCGGGAAGGTGAGGCGGCCGTATTCCTCCATGAGGGAGTGCTTCCACAGCAACTTGCCGCCCGGGGTAAAGCCCGCGAGGATGCCTTGGGTGCCCTGGATATAGATATTGCCGGTCTCCGGATCGATGGCGGGAGTGGAAGTGGCGTAGCGGAGGTAAATCGTGTCGCTGAGGTAATCGCTGAACAACTGGCGCCACAGCTCCTTGCCCGTGTCGGCGTCGTAGCAGATCAGGCCCTCTTGCAGCTCCGCCCCTTCGCCGAGGTAACCCATGACGAACACCTTGCCATCCGCGACCACCGGGGTGGATTGGCCGGGGAAACCCGCCATCCAGAGCGGGTGCAGCGGGTCCACGGTGTCCGGCAGGCCGGTTTCGCGGGAATAACCGTTTTGTTCAGGACCGCGCCAAGCCAGCCAGCCTTTGGCCGGGGCGGCGGTGGCGGCGGTACGGAAGGGAGAATCCGCCAAGAGAAGTCCCAAAACACCCAACGCAATCGGAATGGTCCGTTTCATAGCACAAGTGCTTCCGGGGGATGGCAACCGACGGGCACCGTCTAATTTGCTTCCCAGATTTGCGCCAATATCCTACAAAGGAGCTGGCTTGGCAATAGAAAATCGTACCTGTACGTATAATTTTAATGGCGTCTGAATCCTCCCCCCCTCCCGGCGCTCCCGTGCCCCCGCCGCTCGCGGCGGGGGCCGCCGCCCGGCCCGGCAGCCGGCGGCTGCCCATGCTGCTCCGGTGCTGCTGGTACAATCTCAACCAGACCTTTCGCCGCCGGATCGCGGATTTGGGCGTTACCCCCGACCAATTCACCGCCCTGCGGAGTTTGGTGGAGGCGGAGCCCGAAGGATTGACCCAGAGCCGCCTCACGAAGGTCATGAACTCCGATCCGAACACCATCGCCTCTTTGGTGGAGCGGATGGAGGCCATCGGCTGGATCGAGCGCCGCCCCCATGCCACCGACCGGCGGGCCAAGTGCATCCGCCTGCTGCCGCCCGGCCGCGCCAAGCACGAAGCCGCCCGCTCGATCGCGTTGGTGCTCCAGACCGAGATTCTGTCCGTGCTGCCGGACGCCAAGCGCGAGGAATTCCTGGACCACTTGGAACAAGTCGGCGCCGCGTGCCAACGGGTCGCCGAACGGGTTCCGGCGGACGCGGCGGATTGACGCGAAGAGGTGGCGGTGGGAGGCAAACGGGTGCTTACCATATATATAGGTGTGGAGCGCGGTCGTCTGCTCTGGGGGCGTGGCCTTCCGTGAGTGCGTAAGACTTGGGATGGGAATCTCGCGCGAAGCCGCGAAGCCGCGAAGGGGGGGCAAGGAGAAAGGCCAATTTTGACATGATTAACATGATGAACAGGATTTTTGATGAATTGAACGGGTGAGGTTGGCCTTCGGTGGGTGCGTAAGACTTGGGATCGGAATTTCGCGCGAGGCGGCGAAGCCGCGAAAGGGGGGCAAAGGGACCGGAGCTTTTATCCGCTCGGGGGGGTTTTGGTGGTTGATGGCGGGTCGTCCGATCGAGCGGAACTTCATTCCGCACTCCACAACGCTGGCGCGCGGGCGGATATCCGGGAACCGATTGGGCGCTGGGTTGGGTGTGGTTTTGGCCGCTTTCGTTTTTGGGGAGAAAGCCTCGGGGCCTTCGGTGAGTGCGTAAGGGTGGGTGGCAGTGGGCAGTGGGCAGTGGCGGAAGGGGGATGTGAGCCGCATGGACGGGGACGAATGGGGGATCGGGAACGGGGACGCGGGTGGTGGCGCATTCGGTTCGCGGCGGGAAACACGGCTTGACGATTCAAGAATTGGGTGGGATGGTCCCACTATGATTGTGACGATGGACGCGAAACGGCGGGTGAGCATTCCCGCATCGGTTGCTCCCGGCGCGCCGGGCGACCAATTCGAAGCCCGGTTTGACGCCGATGAGGATGTCGTGATATTGCGGCGGATCAAGCGCAAGCCCAACTGGCTCGCGATCTGGAAAGAATGCCCGGTGCCAATGGACGACCTGCCGCCCCGGAGCCAGGCCTTGCCGAAAGGAATTGATCCATGAGTTGGCTGCTGGATGCCGACGTGCTTTGCCAGCCCGCCAAGGTCAAAGGGAACCCGGTGGTCATCGCGTGGTTGGAAGCGGAACAGGAGCAATGCTACACCAGCACGATCGTGATCGCCCAAATCGCGTATTGGGTGCGGACCAAGGAAGGGCGGCAGCGGGCGGCGCTGACGGAATGGCTGGGCCGTTGCGTTGAGGCAATGGAGGGGCGGATTCTGAGTTTCAACTTGGCGACGGCCCATGTTTGGGGGGATCAAAGGTTTATTCTGGAGCAGGCCGGGCAATTGATGCCGGTGGAGGACAGTTATATTGCCGCCACCGCCCGCCGGCACGATTTGATCATCGCCACGGGCAACGAGAAGGATTTCCGACGCCCCGGTTTGAAAGTTTTCAACCCGTTCAAGCAGGTTTGGCCTTCCGGGGGTGCGTAAGATTTGGGATGGGAATCTCGCGCGAAGCCGCGAAGCCGCGAAGGGGGGCGAAGGGGAAGAGGCCGATTTTGACATGATGAACATGATGGACAAGATTTGAAGGTGGATTGGTCGAGGTGCTTGGCCTTCGGTGGGTGCGTATATTCTTGGAACGGGAGTCTCGCGCGAGGCCGCGAAGGCGCGAAGGGGGCCAAGGGGACCGGAGCTTTTATCCGCTCGGGGGGTTTTTGGTGGTGGATGGCGGCTCGTCCGATC
>CAIYZC010000788.1 GCA_903930565.1 uncultured Pedosphaera sp. | reverse complement strand
TTGGGAATCGCAAAATCCCGGTTGCCAAAAGCGCCCGACTTTGCGCCAATAGCAGGCATGACGCGTTTGCCGCTGCGGTTCGCCGGGTTGCTGCTCTGCCTGCTCACCACCGTGCCGCCGCGTCCCCTCGCGGCCCAATCCTCCCCGGCCACCACGGCGATCACCCCCGCTGATGCCGCTGCCGCCGAAAAATTGGCGGGTCTCCAATTCACTCCCGCCCAAAACGAACAACTGGCGGCCAATTTGAGCGAGCGACTCCGGGATTACGCGGTCTTGCACCAATTCCCGTTTTCGAACGCCATCCCTTCGGCGTTGCTGTTCAACCCGCTCCCCGCGGGCTTTGTCTTGCCGACCGCCCGGAATCTTTTCCGGCTCGCACCCGCCCCGCGAACCACCCGGCCGGCGGCGCCGGGCGAGTTGGCATTTTACTCGGTGCGCGAATTGGGCGTGCTGCTGCACGACCGGCGCATCACGTCCGAGGAATTGACCCGCCTCTATTTGGCGCGGCTGCGGGAATATGGTCCCCGGTTGCATTGCGTCACGACGCTTACGGAGGAGCGGGCGCTGCGGGAGGCCCGGCGGGCGGATCGCGAAATCGCGGCGGGCCACTATCGGGGGCCGCTACACGGCATCCCCTACGGGGTGAAGGACTTGCTGAACACGGCGGGGGCGCCGACCACGTGGGGCGCCGCGCCGTATACGAATCAAACGTTCGCGGCCGATGCGACGGTGATCCAACGGTTGGAGGCCGCCGGGGCGGTCTTGGTGGCGAAACTCAGCCTGGGTGAACTGGCCATGGGGGATGTTTGGTACGGCGGGTTGACGCGTAATCCGTGGAATTTGGAACAAGGATCCAGCGGCTCGTCGGCCGGGCCCGCCGCCGCCACGGCGGCGGGTTTGGTGGGGTTTGCCATCGGCAGCGAGACGCATGGCTCCATCGTTTCCCCCTGCGAGCGGTGCGGCGTGACCGGGCTGCGGCCCACGTACGGCCGGGTGAGCCGGGCGGGGGCGATGGGTTTGAGCCCCACGATGGACAAGCTGGGGCCGATCGCGCGCACCGTGGAGGATTGCGCCCTGGTGCTGAATGCCATTCAAGGGATTGATCCCGCGGACCCGACCGTTTACGACGTGCCGTTCAACTACGACGGCCGGGCCGCGGCCTGGCGCCGGCTGCGGATCGGCTGGTTGGCCGGGGATTTTGAGAAATGCCGCGGGGCGGATCGCACCAATGCTTTCGCGGCGCTGGACCAACTGCGCGCCCTGGGCGCCCGGTTGACGCCCGTGCGCCTGCCGGAGCTGCCCGCCGAATCAATTTCTTTTGTGCTCACCGTGGAGGCGGCGGCGCAATTCGACGACCTGACCCGCGACGGCCGGGATGCCTGGTTATCGCGCCAAGGGCGCTGGGCGTGGCCGAATTTGTTCCGCGCGGCGCGCTTGGTGCCGGCCGTGGAGTACCTCCAAGCCAACCGGCTGCGGTACCTGCTGATCCAAGAAACGGCGGCGGCGCTGCGGGATGTCGATGTGTTCATCGCCCCGACGTTCGCGGGGGAATGCCATTTGATCAGCAACCTCACCGGCCACCCTTGCGTGGTGGTGCCGGACGGCTTCGCGGCGGACGGCAGTCCCACGGCGATCTGCTTCATGGGCAATCTGTTCCGGGATGGCGAAGCGCTGGCGGTGGCGCAGGCGTACCAGCAGGCCGCGGGATTCCACCGGCGCCATCCCCGCCTGCCGGCGCCCTGAGGGCTCACGGCCGCCAGGCGGCGAGGGCGGCTTCGAAATCGGGGGGCGGCGGGGCTTCGAAACTGACGTTTTCGCCCGTACGGGGATGCACGAAGGAAATCTTCCAGGCGTGCAGCAACTGCCGGTCCGGGATGTAATCCGTCCCTTCGCCGACCCGCTGGTTTGGCCGCCCACCGTAAAGCGAGTCGCCGGCCACCGGGAAACCGAGGTGCTGGAAATGCACGCGGATTTGGTGGGTGCGGCCGGTGTGGAGACGCACTTCCACCAGCGTCGCTCCGCGGAGGCGTTCCCGGACCACGAAACTGGTCCAGGCGTCCCGGCCGCCCTCCTCCGTCACGGCCCGGCGTTTGCGGTGGGAGGGGTGGCGGTCGATGGCGGCGCGGATTTCGCCGCGGTCCCGCGGCAGCTCGCCGCAGACGATGGCGAGGTAAATCTTTTCCAGGGTGCGCTCGGCGAATTGGGCGGAAAGCTGGAGGTGCGCGGGGTCGTTCTTGGCGACGACGAGGCAACCGCTGGTTTCCTTGTCCAAACGGTGCACGATGCCGGGCCGGGCGACGCCCGCGATGCCGCTGAGCCGCCCGGCGCAATGGTGGAGCAGGGCGTTGACCAGGGTGTGTTCCTCATTCCCCACGGCGGGATGCACCACCAGCCCGGCCGGCTTGTTCACCACCAGGAGGTCTTCGTCCTCGTACAGCAGCGTCAACGGAATGTCCTCGGGCAGGGCGGCCGCGGCTTTGGGCTCCGGCCAGTTCACATCGACCCGTTCCCCGGCGCGCGGGTGGTGGGTGGGTTTCACGGGGGCCCCGTTGACGGTGATGTGCCCTTCCTCGATCAGGCGCTGAATGGTCCCGCGGGAGACTTGCGGGAAGCACTTCCGCAAATAAGTGTCCAAGCGGTCCTGCGGCAGCGAGGCCGGCACCAGCACGGAGGCTTGGCGGGTGGTGCTCATGTCGCGGGCACTCCGGCTTCGGGCTTGGGCGGCGTGGGTTTGAAGGAAAGGATGAAAATCAGGCCGACCCCCACACAAATCCCGCTGTCCGCGATGTTGAACGCCGGGAAGCCGATCTCCTCGCCGCCGCGCGGCTGCACGTAGAAGCGCAGGAAATCAATGACGTACTCAAAACAAATCCGGTCGATGAGGTTGCCGACGATGCCGCCGAAGATCAGGCCGAGCGCCAACTGCCCCGCCCGGGTATGGGCATCAAAGTAATCGCGGCTGTAGTACAGCAGCACAAGGGCGGCGATGGCCACGCCGGTGAGGGCGCGGTTGCGGCCCATGAACATGCTCCAAGCGGCGCCGGTGTTGTGCCAGTGCACGAACCGGAAGAATCCGTCGAGCAGCACCCGTTCCTGGCCGGGCGCCAAATGCCGGAGCACGAGGTGCTTGGTCCATTGATCCAGCGCCAGCACCACCAACCCGACCAAAAGGATGCGGGTCAACGGTTGCCGGGCCAGTGCGATTAACTTTGCCTTGTCCATTCCAACACGACCTTAACCAACGCGCGCGGGGTGAAGCAATGGCCAAAACCGGTACGGCGGAAGGTCGGCGCCGGCAAAGCGGAGGGCGCAGACAGGGGGGCGAAGGCGGGGTGGCGCGGGGAAAACTGCCCCCTCCGCCCGACACCGGCGGAGAGGGGAGACCCATGATGATCTCAAAAGCAGGTCATTTCAATAATCCGCGCAGGACGGCGACGGCTTCCTGGCGCGTGGAGAGCAATTGCAGGAGGCCGGTTTGGGCCGACGCGAGAGCGGTTTCCTTGGCTTTCACCGCGGCGCGAGCCGCGGCCAGTTTCGCTTTGAGGTCGTCGGCCGCGGCTTTGGCATCCACGGCGGATTGCAGGGCCGTGACTTCGGCGCTCCGCGGCCCGCCGGGTCCGCCGGGGCCACCGGGGCCGCCGCCGAAGCCGCCGCCCGGCGGGCCATTGAAGTTGCCGGGGCCACCGCCGGCGAAACCACCCGATCCCCCCGGTCCACCTGGGGGAACGCCGGCATTATCGCCCGGGGGACCACCGCCGCCCGGCCCGCCGCCGAAGCCATTGCCGCCGGGACCGCCGGGACCGCCTGGGCCTCCGGGACCGCCGAAGCCGAAGCCGAAGCCGAAGCCGCCGCGCCCGCCACCGGGTTGGCTCTGCCGAAGTGCCTGCTGGGCGTCGAGGACTTTCGTGATGGCGGCTTGGATGACCTTCCATTCCGCGTCATCCTGCACCTCGAAGGCTTCCTTGTAGCTGTCCATTTGCATCTGGCGGAAGGCCGCGGGGTCAAAGCCCTGCGCCCGGGCGCCGGGCGGGCTGGTCAGGCAACTGGCGGCCAAGGCGCCGAGCAACATTATTCGTTTACTGGTTTTCAACATAAGACTTGGGTTGTTGGTTCGTTCCGGATGGTTGCAATCCGGCGGCGACCGTGGGCCGCCCGCCGATCCCCGGGGCGATCCGGCCCCCGTTGGCATGGATAAACTTTACCCCCGGGACCGGGATGCGCGCCACCGGCTCATCCTGTTTTTCCCCGGATTCATCCCGGCGGCGGGCGGTTTGGTCCGCGGGGGGGCGCGGCCGCAAACGGGTTGAAGCGGCGGGAGATTCCGCTTATGCTGCCCGCAGAGACAAAATATGGCTGGCGAATCCAAAAGTTCCGGGGTTTGGAAGTGGTTGCGCATCGTCGCCATCGGCCGGCGGCCCGGCTGGACGGTGGTGCGCCTGCTGGTGCTGGTCGGTGGGGCGGCGGTGCTTTTTGGGTATGTGCTGCTGCCGATTCGGGTGTCGGGGATCAGCATGGAGCCGACCTACCATGACGGGAGCGTGAATTTCATCAACCGGCTGGCCTACAGCGGCGGGCGCCAACCCGCGCGGGGCGAAGTGGTCGCCATTCGCATGGCGGGACGGCACGTGCTCTTGTTGAAACGGGTCGTGGGTTTGCCCGGGGAACGGCTGGCCTTCCGTGGCGGCGTGGTGTGGATCAATGGCGCTCCGGTGGACGAGCCTTATTTGAAGCTCCCGCATAATTGGATGATGCGGGAGCGCACGCTCGGGCCGGACGAGTATTATTTTGTGGGGGACAACCGGTCCATGGACCTGGAGCTCCACGAACACGGGTCCACGACGGCCGACCAGATCCTCGGCCGCGTCGTCCTGGCCGGCAACCGTTAAAACTACTAAATGAAACGAGCGCTTCGACAGCTGTCCCTGGTCCTCCTGCTCGCCGTCGGCGCGTGGCTGTGGACGGTGTTTTTTCCGCGGCCGGAAGTGGTGATTCAACGCCGTCTGGCGAAGGTGGCGCAACTGGTTTCCTTCGCCCCGAAGGAAGGCAACATCGCCCGCGTGGCCAACGTGCAGCGGTTGGGGGGGTATTTCGCCGACGGGTTGGAGGTGCAATTGGGGGACGCCCGCTTGAAGGACCACACGTTCACGCGGCGGGAGGAGTTGTTGCAGGCCTGCATGGCGGCGCGGCAGGCGGTGGCGGCGTTGCAGGTCCGCTTCGTGGATGTGCAGGTCAAACTGGGCGCGCCGGCGGACCACGCCGCGGCGGAGCTGACGCTGGAGGCCAATGTGGCGGGCGAGGCCGACCCGATTTACCAGCAGTTGCGCTTTGATTTGGTGAACACCAATGGGGATTGGTTGATCACCCGCATTGCGGCGGTCAAAACGCTGACTCCCTGAACCCACCCCATGAGCGCCAACGCGTTGGAACATTTGCGACGGGTGGATCCCGTCATGGGCCGGCTGATGGACCGGGTGGGGGCGTGCGCTTGGAAACCGGAGCGCCGCCGGACGCCCTTTGAAGCCCTGGTGCGGTCCGTGGCGTATCAACAGTTGCACGGAACGGCCGCCGCGGCCATTGTCAAGCGCATGCTGGCGCTGTACCCGGGCCGCAAGTTTCCGAGCCCGCAGGAGATCTTGGCGACGCCCGAGGAGACGCTCCGGGGCGCGGGCTTGTCGCGGTCGAAGGTGGCGGCGATCCGCGATCTGGCGGCGCGGACGATCGAAGGCGTGGTGCCCGATTCGCGCGCGATCAGCCGGTTGAAGGACGAGGCGATCGTCGAGCGGTTGACCACGGTGCGCGGCGTCGGGCCGTGGACGGTGCACATGCTGTTGATTTTCAAGCTCGGGCGGCCGGATGTGCTGCCCACGACCGATTTTGGCGTGCGCAAGGGTTTTTCGCTCGCTTACGGCCGCCCGGAAATGCCCACGCCGGGGGAACTCCTCGCGCACGGGGAAATTTGGCGGCCGTTCCGCACTTACGCCGCGTGGTATCTTTGGCGCGCTTGTGATCTCCCGCCCGCATCATGAATCCCCCCATTTTAGAAGTCCGCGGATTGCGGAAAACCTTCGGTTCCCTGGTGGCCGTGGAGGAGGTTTCCTTCAGCGTGGCGGCGGGGGAGTGCGTCGGGCTGCTCGGTCCGAACGGCGCGGGCAAGACCACCACGCTGTCGATGCTCGCCGGCCTGATCCGGCCGGATGCGGGGGAGGTGTTGATCGCGGGGCGGGCTTTGACGGGGGACACGGATCCCGCCAAGCGCCGCCTGGGTTTGGTGCCGCAGGATCTGGCGCTCTATGAGGATCTGAGCGCGGCGGAGAACCTGGCGTTTTTTGGCGCGTTGTATTCGCTGTCGCGCGCGGAACTGCGGGACCGCGGGGCGGCGGCGTTGGACTTGGTCGGGCTGAGCGGGCGCGCAAAGGATCCGCCGCGGACCTTCAGCGGCGGGATGAAACGGCGGCTGAATCTCGCCGTTGCTTTGTTGCACGACCCCGAAATCCTGCTGCTCGACGAACCCACCGTGGGGGTGGACCCGCAGAGCCGCAACGCCATCTTCGACAATCTGGAAACCCTGCGGGCGCGCGGCAAAACGATTCTTTACACCACTCATTATCTGGAAGAAGTGGAGCGCCTGTGTTCCCGGGTGGTCATCGTGGACCACGGACGGGTGCTGGCGGACGCGCCGCTGGCGGAATTGCGCGCGCGCGAGGGGGAAGGACAACGCTGCACGGTGGAACTCGCGGCGCCGGCCCCGGCGGATTGGATCGCGGCGTTGCGCGGCCTGCCGGGCGTGCGCCGGGTCGCGGCGCGGGAAAGCCAGTTGATCTTCGAGGTGGCGGACCTGACCGTTGCGGTGCCGGCCGTCACCGCCTGGCTGGCGCAACACGGCGCGCAGATCACGCAGCTCAGTTCCGCCCGGCCGAATTTGGAAAGTGTGTTCCTGAGCCTGACCGGCCGCAACCTCCGTGACGATTGAACCATGCACCCCCTCCTTGCCTTGATTGGGAAAGACCTTCGGTTGCACGTCCACAACCGGCGTGCGCTCATTCTGACCTTGGCGGTGCCGATTGCGATCGCGTCGTTTTTTGGCAGTTTGTTCGGCGGCCAGAGCGGCCGGGTGAAGCCCTCGGGCGTGCCGGTGGCGGTGGTGGATTTGGATCACAGCGCGGTCTCCGCGCAAGTGCTGAGCAATTTGTTGGCGGAAGCGGGTCTGCGCGTGAGTTTTCCCACGAATGAAGCGGCGGCGCAGGACGCGGTTCGCCAGGGGCAATTGGCGGCCGCGGTGGTGATTCCGGCGAACTTCGGGCGGGATGCGGGGCGGGGTCTGTTCGGCGGCGGAGCCAAGCCGGACGTGGTGTTGTACGAGGATCCGGGCCGCCAAATGGAATCCGGTTTGGTGCGGGGACTCCTCACCCAACACATCATCTCCGCCGTGGCGCGGAATGTCTTCAACGGCGCCTCCGGCCGGCAATTCACCCGGGAGGGCTTGGCGCGGATCGAGGAGGCGCAAGGGATGCCGGCGGGCGACCGGGAACTGCTGCGGACCATGTTGGGCGGGGTGGATCGGTGGCTGGCCCGCGTGGAAACCAACGGGACCAGCGCGGCCGGGGCCGGGGGACCTGGCGGCGGCGGGGGCGGGTTTTCCCTGCCTTTTAATTTTCGCGAGGAACCGGCCGTGCGCGAGGCCGTGCACCAATTTCAATACAACGGCTACGCCCACTCGTTCGGCGGCATGAGCATGCAGTTCGTGCTGATGGCGGCGATTGATTGGGGGCTGGCGATCCTGCTGGAGCGCCAGCGCGGTTTGTGGCGCCGGCTGCGCGCCGCGCCGATTTCCCGCGGCACCCTCCTGGCCGGACGCGCCGCCAGCAGCGCACTGATTGGTTTCGGCACCCTGGCCGTCTGCTGGGGCTTCAGCATGGTGGTCTTCCACGTGCGGGTCCTGGGCAGCTGGCCCGGCTTTGTGCTCTGCAACCTTGCCGTGGCCGTCTTTGCCGCCAGTTTGGGACTGTTCATCGCCGCGGTCGGGCGGACGCCCGAGGCCACCCGTGGATTGGCCATCTTTGTGATTTTGATCCTGGTCATGCTCGGGGGGGCGTGGATTCCCTCGTTTATCTTTCCCGAATGGTTGCAGCAGGCGAGCGTGGTCATTCCCACCCGTTGGGCGATGGAAGGCTTCGACGGCATGACTTGGCGCGGCCTGGGCTTCGCGGCGGCGGTCAAGCCGGTGTTGGTGCTGCTATTTTCGAGTCTGGTTTGCGGCGGCCTGGCGTGGCGCTGGTTTCGGTGGGAGGCGGATTGAGGTTGCGGGGTGGGGGAAGTCGGATGGACCAGATGAACGATATGGATGGGAAGGGGTGGACGTTTTGCTTGTCTTGAGAAAGCGCGCGGCGTAGCGTGAAATTGGTTGTGAAAAGCGCTTTTCATTCGATCCTGGCACACCTCGCCCTCGGCGGGGCGCTGGGGCTGGCTTTGGGTTCGGTGGGCGCGGACGGGGCGGAGCGGCCGGCCAACGGCGCGGCGGTTTACCGGCAAGCGTGCCTGAAATGCCACGGCAAAGCGGGGGAGGGCGTGAAGGACAAATACCAGGACGCGCTTCAGGGGGACTGGTCCCTCGACCGGCTCACGCATTACATCGAAAAGAAAATGCCGGAGGATGATCCGGGGAAGTGCGTCGGGCCGAACGCGGAGGCGGTGGCGCGCTATATCTATGGGGCCTTCTATTCCCGCGAAGCGCGGGCGCGCCGGCATCCGGTGCGGGTCGAGCTGACGCACTTGACCAACCGCCAGTACGTGCAATCGGTGGCGGATTTGCTGGGGCAATTCAACGAGCCGGGGACCGCGCCAGTGCGGCGAATGGGCGGACTTCAGGCGGTTTATTATGCCTCCCGCAACACCCAGCGCAGTGAGGTGACCGTGGAACGGGTGGATGCGCAGGTGAATTTTGATTTTGGCACAAACGCGCCGGCGGGGGGCGCCGTCCCCACGAATGGGTTTGCGATCCATTGGCGCGGGGCGGTCCGGGCCGACGAAACCGGGGAATATGAGTTCAGCCTCCAGACGCCGAACGGGGTGCGCCTGTGGGTGAATGACGAGACCACCCCGTTGATCGACGGCTCCGTGGCGTCGGGGACGGACAACGAACCGCGGGCCACCCTGCGGTTGATCGGGGGCCGGGCGTATCCGTTGCGGTTGGAGTTGGTGAAAGTGCCCTACAACTTCAAGGCGCCGAAAAATCCGAATTCCGCCATCGTGCTCCAGTGGAAGCCGCCGCATGGCGCGCGCCAGGTGATCCCGGCCCGCAACCTCTCGCCCGAAACGGCCAAACCGACGTTCGTGGTGGCGGCCCCGTTCCCGGCGGACGACAGCAGCGCGGGCTACGAGCGGGGAGCCGGGGTGTCCAAGGCCTGGGACGAAGCGACGACCCGGGCGGCGGGCGAGGTGGCCGCATACGTGGTGAAGCATTTGGATCGCCTGGCGCGCACGCGGTCCGCCGACGCCGACCGCGCGGCCAAAGTGACGACGTTTTGCGGGGAATTCGCCGCGGCGGCGTTCCGGCGGCCGTTGACGCCGGAGCAAAACAAGGGCTTCATCACGGCGCCCCTGGCCGGCGCGCCCAAGTTGGAGGACGGGGTGAGACGGGTGGTCCTGCTCGCCCTCAAGTCGCCCCGTTTTCTGTATCCCGGCTGGGACGCGGGGAAGCCGGATGATTTCACGGTGGCGGAGCGGCTCGCCGTGGAGCTGTGGGATTCGCTGCCCGACGCCGAATTGCGGCAGGCGGCGGCGCGGGGCGCACTCCACGAGCCGGCGGCGGTGGCGGCCCAAGCCCGGCGGATGCTCGCGGATGCGCGGACGCGCACGAAGCTCCAATATTTCCTGCAGCAATGGCTGCAAATGAACCGGGTGGAGGACTTGTCCAAAGACCCGCTATTGTATCCGGGATTTACGCCGGAGTTGATCGCGGACCTGCGGGTGTCCCTCAACCTGTTCCTCGAAGACGTGGTTTGGAACGGGGCTTCGGATTACCGCCGACTGCTGTTCGACCGCGAACTGTTCGTGAACGGGCGGATGGCCCGGTTTTACGGTTACGAATTCCCGCCGGCGGCGGCGACGAACGACTTTGTGAAGGTGGCCGCCGATCCGGCCCGTTGCTCCGGGGTGGTGACGCATCCCTACTTGCTCACGGAGTTCTCGTATGCGAAGTCCAGCTCGCCCATTCACCGCGGGGTTTTTCTCACGCGCAATATCGTGGGCCGGTCCCTCAAGCCGCCCCCGATGGCCCAGGTGTTCAAGGACGCCGATTTTGACCCGAACCTGACCATGCGGGAAAAGGTGGCCGCGCTGACGCGCCCGGCGGCCTGCCAGGCCTGCCATTCCGTCATCAATCCGCTCGGCTTCAGCTTGGAGCAATACGACGCCGTGGGCCGTTTTCACGCCCGGGAAGGGGGGCGGGTGATTGACGCCGGGGTGGATTACCCGCAGGAGGACGGCTCGGTGGTGCGGTTTCAAGGTCCGCGGGCGGTGGCCGAGTTTGCCGCGGGCAGCGCGGACGCCCAGACGGTTTTTATCGAGCAATTGTTTCATCAACTGGTCCAGCAGTCGGTCGCCGCTTATGGCCCGGACGTGCTGGACCGGTTGCGCCAGAATTTTCTGGCCTCGGGCTGCCACGTGCAAAACCTGGTGGTCGAGATCACCACCCTGGCCGCCCGGCAGGGTTACCCGTCCACCACCGCGGTCAAAAAGCAATTATGAACCCCCTGCATCGCCGTGAATTCGTGCGCCGCCTCGGTCTGTCCGCCGCCTCACTGCCATTCCTCCTCGGGCTGCCCAGCCTGGGCCTCGCCGCCCCCGCGCGGCCGCGCCAACGCCTGATAGTAATGTTCAGCCCGAACGGCACGATTCCCGCCGCGTACTGGCCCGACGAGCTTGGCGCGCAATTCAAGCTCAAGGAGATTTTGGCGCCGCTGGCCGCCTATCAGGACCGCCTGCTCATCCTCCGCGGCCTGTCGAACAAAGTGCGCGGTGATGGCGACGGCCACATGCGCGGCATGAGCTGCCTCCTGACGGGGATCGAACTGTTTCCCGGCAATATCCAGGGCGGTTCGGATTCTCCGGCGGGCTGGGCCAGCGGGATTTCCATCGACCAGGAGATCAAGGACTTCTTCCAGAGTCGTCCGGAGACGCGGACCCGGTTTGGCTCGCTCGAGTTCGGGGTGGGCGTCACCGACCGGGCGGATCCATGGACCCGCATGTCCTATGCCGGCCCGAACCGGCCCGTGGCGCCGATCTCCGATCCGTATCAGATGTACCAAAAGCTTTATGGGCAGTTGAAGGACAAGGAAGACCTGCGGAGCGTCCTGGACGCGGTGCGGGACGATTTGAAAAAGGTGGGCAAATTGATCAGCGTGGAGGATCGCCGGCTGCTGGCGGAACACGAAGCGCTGGTGCGCCAGATGGAAAACGAAATCGCCGCGGCGGGCACCCAAAAATTGCGCGCCGCCCCGCCGGTCTTGGAGACGGGCATCGCGGACCAGAACGACAATGTGCCGCGGTTGAGCCGCATGCAAATCGACCTGCTCGTGAACAGTTTCGTCAACGACATGGTCCGGGTGGCCACGCTCCAATTCACCAAGTCGGTGGGGATGGCGAAGATGAACTGGCTGGACATCACCGACGGCCACCACACCCTTTCGCACGAGCCGGATAAAAACGAGGCGGCGGTGGCCAAACTGACCAAAATCAACACTTGGTTCTGCGGCGAACTGCGCTACTTGGTGGACAAACTCGCCCGCACGCCGGAACCCGGCGCACCCGGCACGATGCTCGACAACACCCTGATCATCTGGACCAACGAGCTCGGCAAAGGCAATTCCCACACCTTGGACAATCTGCCCTTCGTGCTGGTGGGCGGGGGGTGGGGGTTCCGGATGGGGCGCTCGTTGGATTTTCAGAAAACGGCGCACAACCGCCTGCACCTGGCCCTGGCCCACGGCGCGGGGCATCGCTTGGAGACGTTTGGCAAAGCCGCCTTGTGCGAGGGCGGGCCCTTGAACCTGGCGTAGGCCGACAAGCAGCCAAGTGGCAGCGTTGCGGGGCGGATCCTGGCTGGACGGCGTGGGGAAGCTCCGGGTCCCCCCGGGATGGCCGGGGGGCGGACGGAATTGAGACCGTGAATTCTTCGCGAATTTTTGTTGCGACCCGTTCCGGCCTTGGCTATATTTTTGGGGTGCGGGCGCGCTTAGCTCAGTGGTAGAGCATTACCTTCACACGGTAGGGGTCGCAGGTTCGAAACCTGCAGCGCGCACCATCTTCTATTCTCCCTTCTTTAAGCCCTCGATTGAACACTTCCATTTCCCGACTCAACCAAACCGCTGAGAAGCGTGCGGATGGATGGTCCGGCAATTTGGTATGACGAATTTCAGCGGCTTGGAGGCGGAAAAAAGTGGGGAGGGTGGGAATGTCGCCCGGCTCCCCAATTACGATCCAAAAGACTGGGAATCCGCCAAGATCGGGAACTGTGCCGCACAATTACCAATTTCGCTCGGTTGCTTTGGGTGGGAGAGCGGCCGCCTGAGGGGCCGGGCGGGCGGGGGAGGGGACCACGGCGGTGGGGGACGGCACCGCCGTGGCACCGGCAAGCCCGGGCTTACTGCAGCTTCTTCTTGGCGTCCTCGGAGATTTGGAGTTTGGCCGTGCCCACGTCCTTGATCTCCACCTTGGTGGTGCGATCGTTGGGGAAGTCGTTCCCGTTGAAGCTGAGGTTGCCGGCGACGTGGAACTCGTATTTCACCAAGGCGCCGTTTTGCAGCCAGAATTTCACGCTGCCTTTGGGGTTCGTCACGGTGGGGCCGTCGCCGCCGCCCAGGCGCATGGTTTGGAGGGATTTGGCCCCGGCTTCGGTGAGGTCGGCTTCGTAAGCTCCGGCGTTCTTTTTGAACTCCCCGGCCAGCCCGGCCAGTTGCTTGGCCTGGTCGGCGGGAGTTTTCAAGCTGCGCACGATGGCGCCCATGAAGCGGCCCGCGCCTTCCGCGGTATCCAGCTCGGCAAAGGTCTGCCAGCCGTTGTCCGGGGTGTTCGCGACGCCTTTTTCGCCTTTGAGCACAGCTTCAAAGGCATTGTCCCCAAAGCTCATTTTGAATTGGGAGTAGCCGCCCTTTTCCGCGGTGCCCGTCGTGGGACCGGGTTTCCACCGGGCGTCTTCCGGCACCACGACCGTGGCGGTCCAAGAATAATTGGGTTGGGCGGCCAGAGCGGCGGCGGCGGCAATGATTTCGTCCTTGGGCGCGGGGACATCGGCGGCGCCCAGCGGCGCAGTGGCCAGGAGCAGGAAGGAGAAGGCGAAGGTGGTTTTCATGGGGAGCAGGAGCCGGTGGTTGTCGTTCAGAGGGCGTTGGTTGGTTATTGAGGACACGGGTTGCATTTGGGGCATGGGGATAGTTTATCCCTCGGGGAACCGGAAAGGGCAAGGAAAAGTGGTTTGGATTACGTGGGGCGGTGCCCGGTGGTGCCCGGCGCATCGAGATAAAGGGCGCCCGACCGATCGGAACCGTTCCGGGGGGCGGTATTGATGATGGGTTGGAATTTGACCGACCGACTGGTTTCGGAATCCGGCGTGGCGCCTGGACAGGGACTCGAGCGGCACTTTGGCCGGGCCGGGCGCGGATCGGTCGTTCGGCCAAGGTTGAGGCGGGTTTGTTACAATGGTGCGAAAATGAAGGAATTTTAATAAATGGCTTGGCAGAAGGTCTAATTTTGGTTTTTAATCCTAGCCGAATAGCCGGTAACTAAACCTTAACCGACCAATAAATACAGACATGTTCCTCAACAAGCATACCAGCATCATCGCGCTGGCGCT
The DNA here is from genome assembly GCA_903930565.1 of uncultured Pedosphaera sp. GTDB lineage: Bacteria > Verrucomicrobiota > Verrucomicrobiia > Limisphaerales > Pedosphaeraceae > CAIXFN01. The sequence continues at coordinate 613 of CAIYZC010000788.1, read as the reverse complement.
CGCATTCGCGCCGTTGGCCCACGCCAACAATCTCGTTCAAAACGGGGATTTCGAAAGCGTTACCCTTAGTGGTGGACAAAGCTCCATCTCGGGTGAATTCGGCTCCCGCTTCTCAAAGCGTCAAGTGGACAATTGGTCCACGACGGGCTACAACTGGGTCATGACGGCGACCTCCGCCGACACCGGCTCGAATCCCGGTGAGTTTGGCTCCCTGCAACTCTGGGGTCCGGGCAACGGGGTTGCCAACGGCTTGACGGCCAGTCCCACTGGAGGCAATTACTTGGCGGCCGACGGGGCCTACACGGTTGCCGCGATCACCCAGACCATCAATGGTTTGACCGTTGGGCACACCTACCAACTTACTTTCGATTGGGCCGCGGCGCAGCAATCGGGCTTCAACGGCGCCACGACCGACAAATGGACCGCCAGCTTGGGCGGGGAATCCTACGATACGTCGGTCGTTAACTTGCCGAGCCATGGCTTCAGCGGTTGGTCGCACCAGACCTTCAACTACACGGCCTCCAGCGCCTCGGAAGTGCTGTCCTTCCTGGCCACCGGCACCCCCAACGGCGTGCCTCCGTTCGCCCTCTTGGATGGCGTTTCCCTGGTGGAC
>CAIYZC010000787.1 GCA_903930565.1 uncultured Pedosphaera sp. | reverse complement strand
GGCGCAGTCGTTTCGCCGGACCGGGGTCGGTGAATTGTCCCGCCGCATCCAACACTTGGTGGACTTGCGGGATGAAAACCCGCTCCGGGTAAAGGTAGGCGTTGCGGTAGCCGAAAATCTGTTGCAGTTGTTCCACGGGACGCAGCGCGCCCCACACCCCCGCGGCCAGACCAACAAACGCCACCGGCCGGCGTTCAAAACTCTCGGGGAACTTCAGGTGGTCGATAAAATACTTCAACACGCCTGGGATGCCCCCGTTGTATTCGGGGGTGACGACCACCAAACCGGTCGACTGCACCACCGCGTCGGCGAAGGGCGAAAAGGCGGCGGGTTTGTTGGCATACGCGTCCGGCAGGAACAAATCCGCCGGCAATTCTTGCAGGTCCAAGACCCGTACCGGCACCCCCAATTCGGCGTAAATTTCCGCGATTCGCGCCGTTACTTTCCGGGTGTTGCTCCCCGGCCGGTTCGTCCCCGCGATCAAAGTTATCATGCCTCCACCATGCCCGCCCGCCGTTCCTTTCGCAAGTGCAAATCCCCTCCAATCCCGCCGCGAAAGTGCCGATTTACCCCGCCTCCGCGGGCCGCCAACTCCGAAATAAAGGCCATACTATAGTCTGACCCAGTAGTGTTCGGCAAGCCAGCTGCTTCACTCCCGCCGCCGCAACAGCCGGCTCCGGTTGGCTGCCGGTGCGGCACCCATTTCCCATTGCCCACGATTGTCACAATTCTGTCACCCAATCGTAACTTGTACGTCACAAATAGTAATGGCTTAATGACCCCGTGGCCGGCCCTGACGCCCAACCTGATTCCGCTCCGACGCAATTCCATCACTGGAAGTTGCTGGAGTCCTTTCAGCGTCGTTTGGCCCCCGTCCTGGCCCGCCGCCAACCCACGCGCACCGAGTTGAATCCCCGCCGCCAGCTGCAGCCCGCCGGCTACTTCTCCCTGCTGCTCTTTGGCTTGCTCAATCCCGTGCTCAAAACCACCCGTGCCTTGTGCGCCGCCACCCACTTCCCCCGCCTCCAAGCCGCCGTCGGCACCGGCCCCGTCAGTCTGGCCAGCTTCTCCGACATGCAATGGGTCTGCGAACCGGAGGTCTTGGCCGGGCTCTTGCGGGAACTCGCGGCGGAGGCCCGCCCGGTCTTTGGCGACGCACGGCTCCAAGCGCAAGTCCAAGACTTGGTCGCCACCGACGGCACCCTGCTGCCGGCCTTGCCCCGGATGGCCTGGGGACTGTGGCAGGATGCACGGCATCGGGCCGGCAAGCTGCACTTGGAGTTTTCGGTCTGGCGGCAGGTGCCCAGCGAGTTCACGGTGACGGCCGGCAACGCTTCGGAGCGGGGCACTTGGGAAGCCAAAATCAAACCCGGGGCCTTTTACGTCAATGACCGCCATTTCGGCCAGGACTACAAGCTCGTGAGCCGGGTGCAAAAGGCCGGCGCGAAGTTTGTGTTGCGGCTCCTCAACAATACGGTGTTGCACCGGTTGGAACCGGCACGGGAACTCACGCCGGCGGAGCGGGCGGCCGGGGTGGTCGAGGATGTGCGCGTGCGCTTGGGTGCCGAACCCAATGGCCCCGAAGGCCGATTGGTGCGGGTGGAGGCCGCCGGGCATACCTTCCTGCTCTTCACCAACCAGCCCGAATTGGCCGCGGAGTTGGTGGCCCTGATTTACCGTTACCGCTGGCAGATCGAATTGTTCTTCAAGTGGCTCAAATGCATCCTGGGTTGCCGGCATTGGCTGGCCGAATCGCAGGCCGGGGTCACGCTGCAAGTTTACTGCGCCTTGATTGCCTCGGTGTTCCTCATGTTGTGGGCGGGCTCCCGGCCAACCAAACGCCAATGGGAAGCGCTGCAACTTTACTGGCTGGGTTGCGTCGGCTGGCCGGAGCTGGAACGAAGCCTGCAGCGCGCAAAAAAAGCCAAATAAACGGCCCGGAACGATTTCGCCAAGAATCGGTCCTGGGCGAAGCTTTGCCTTGATCCAGTGGCCCATTGGCCCGGCAAATAGGCCAACCACCCCGCAGCACCAGCCCAATCGCCAGCGTTCGTGCCAGCGGCCCTTAAAGCATCAACCGTGCCGAACACTACTGAGTCTGACCCTATTACGGGGTCAGACTATAGTATGGCCCTATAATTTTGGTGCCGGCCGTTGGCAGTCGGTTGGTTGAACTGGCCGCGTCGGAATCGGCGGGGCTGCGTCAGTCACGGGCGCCCTGGGCGCGGAGGAGGGTGGCGACGTCTTCGTGGCCGTTGGCGGTGGCGTAGTGCAGGGCGGATTTGCCGCTGAAATCGCGGGCGGTGGCGTCGGCGCGACGGTCCAGCAGCAATTGCACAACCTGCAATTGGCCCGAGATGGCGGCCATGAGCAGGGGCGCCCGGCCCGGGTAATTCTTGCGGTTGATGTCGGCGCGACGTTCCAAAAGCAGTTCCGCCACGTGGAGGTGGCCGACGCGGCAGGCGATGTGCAGCGCGGTGACGCCATGCTTGTCAAACGCGTCCACGCGGGCGCCACGGTCGAGCAGGAGGCGGGCGACCTCCAAGTGTCCGGAGATGGCCGCGTGATGCAGCGCGGTCCAGCCGCCCCGGTCCTGGGCTTCCGCCTCGGCCTGATTGTCCAGCAGCAGCCGGGCCACGGCGAGTTGACCGTAGGAAGCCGCGGCGAAGAGCGGGGTGGCCCCGATCTTATCCCGCGCGTTGACATCCCCGGCGCGTTCCAGCAGCAGGCGGACGACGGAGCAGTGGCCGTAGTTGGCGGCTTGGTAAATCGGGGTCTGGCCTTTGGCCTCCTGGGCGTTGACGTCCGCTCCGTGGAGGAGGAGGAGTTCCGCGACATCCCGGTGACCAAAATTGGCGGCCAGGTGGAGGGGGGTGATCTGCCAGCGGTTGGCGTGGTTGACGCGCGCGCCGTTCGCGAGCAGGAATTCCACGACTTCGCGGAAGCCGTAATAGGCCGCCATTTGCAGCGGGGTTTGCCCCTTCTCGTCCTGGGTGTTGACGTTGGCCCCCTGGGCGGCGAGGAGTTTGACGACCTCCAGAGAGCCGCCGCGGGCGGCGAGTTGCAGGGCCGTTCGCTGTTTGTCATCCAGCGCGTCCACCAACCCGGGCTCCGCCTGCAGCAAGGCGCGCACGGCGTCGGGATGCCGTTTTACGGCGGCTTCGTGGAGGGCGCGGGCGGCTTTGTTCACAGTAATCGCTAGTCGCGGAAGGATAGTTGCCCCGGTCGGCGGGTGCAACTCATTTGGTGAGTTAGCTCAGGAAAGGCTCAGTTCCTTTTTGATGCTGAACTTCTCCACGCGCTTGCGGAGCGTCGCCCGGGTAATGCCCAGCAGCTTCGCCGCGTGGACTTGGTTCCCTTGAGTTTCGGACAGGGCCAGAATGATGAGCTCACGTTCCACCGCGGGGATCACTTTGAGCTTGGGATCCTGACGCGCCCAGCGGAAGAGCACGCGGATGGCGGCGGCGGTTTCGGCGCCGGGAGCTTCGCTGTCCACCCCGGGTTTGGCGCCGGCTGCGGTCGCGGCGGGGACATTGGCGGGGCGGGACGGGGCGTTTTCCGCATCCACAATTTCCGGGGGCAGATCCGCGGGGAGGATGACATTGCCCTTGGCCACCACCACCGCGCGCTGCATGGCGTTTTCCAGTTCCCGCACATTACCCGGCCAATGGTAACGGGAGAGGGTGGCAATGGCGCCCGGGCTGATTGATTTCGGGGGGGTGTGTTGGTCGCGGGCGAACTTCTTGAGGAAGTAATTGACCAGCAGGGCGATGTCGCTGGGCAGTTCCCGCAAGGGCGGCAATTGGATGCGTACCACATTGAGCCGGTAAAACAGGTCCTCCCGGAATTGCCGGGCGGCGACCGCTTGCTCCAAGGGTTTGTTCGTGGCGGCGATCACGCGCACATCCACTTGGATCGGTTGGTTGCCGCCAACGCGCTCGAAGGTGCCGGATTGCAGAACCCGGAGAATTTTGGTTTGGGTGGCCGGGGTCATGTCCCCGATTTCGTCCAGAAAGATGGTGCCCTGATGGCACTGCTCGAAGCGGCCGATCCGCTGGGCGGTGGCGCCGGTGAAGGCGCCCTTTTCATAGCCGAAGAGCTCGCTTTCCAGCAACTGCTCGGGGATGGCGGCGCAGTTGATGGCGAGGAAGGGTTTGGTGCTGCGCTGGCTGTGGTGATATACCGCGCGGGCGACCAATTCCTTGCCCGTGCCGCTCTCGCCGGTGATCAGGGCGGTGGCGTCCGAACCCGCCAACTGGCCGATGAGCTTGAAGACGCGCTGCATGGGCTCGCTGCGGCCGACGATACCGAGTTCGTAATCCTCCGACTCCAGCAGCGGCTCGTAGGACACCACTTGGCGCATGTCGCGCGCCGTCTTGAGCGCCCCGGCGATGATCTCCTTGAGCTTGGGGACGTCAAAGGGCTTGAGCAGATAGTCGTAGGCGCCCAGTTTCATCGCCTCGATCGCCGTCTGGGTCGTGCCGTAGGCGGTCATCAGGATCACCATCAGCTTGGAGTCCATCTGGCGGATGCGCCGCAGGGTTTCCAAGCCGGTCATGCCGCCCATGCGCACGTCCATGATCACCAGGTCGGGTTTGAGTTTGGGAATGAGCCGCAGTCCCTCCTCGCCGCTGGCGGCTGTCGTCAGTTCCGTTTCCGGGGAGTCAAAGATGCGGCGGAACGAGTATTGCACGTCCGCCTCGTCGTCAATCAGCAGGAGTTTGGCCATGATGGTGGGGGGCGGTTAGCGTTGCCAGGGGGCGCGTTGCTCGCCCGCCCAGATCTCCGCCACGGGCTGGCGGGCGCGGACGAGGGCGGACTTGGTCCCGTGCACCAGCACCTCGGCCGGCAGGGGGCGGGTGTTGTAGTTGGAGCCCATGACGGAGCCGTAGGCCCCGGCGCTGAGGAGCGCGAGGCAATCCCCTTCGCCCAGGCGCGGCAGCGGCCGGTCCTTGGCGAAGTAATCGCCCGACTCGCAAACCGGGCCGACGACATCCGAACTCACCGGTTTTCCACGCTTTTTCTCCAAGGGGACGATTTCGTGGTAGGCGTCGTAAAAAGCGGGGCGGATGAGGTCGTTCATCGCGGCGTCCACAATCAGAAAATTCTTCCGACCCGTTTGCTTGACGTATTCGATGCGGGTCACCAGGATGCCCGCGTTGCCCGAGATGAAACGGCCGGGCTCGAGCAGAATGCGCAGGCCCAGCGGTTGGAGCAGGGGCAGCAGACGTTCCGCGTAGAGCGCCGGGGTGAGGATCTCGCGGCCCGCGGCGGACTTCCAGAACGCGGGTTTGGCGCTTTCCAAGGCCGGGTTGTAAACAATCCCCAAACCGCCGCCGATGCTGAAAAACTCCAGCCCGTGGCGGTCGCGCAGTTCGGTCACCAGGGGCAGCACCTTGCGCACCGCTTCCTCGAAGGGCGCCACGGAGGTCAACTGGGAGCCGATATGCATTTGCACCCCGCGCAGACGCAGGTGCTTCAATTTGGCGGCGCGGGCGTAAACGCCGGCGACTTCCTCGAAGGCGATGCCGAACTTGTTCTCGTAAGTGCCGGTGGTGATCTTGGCGTGGGTGTGCGCGTCCACGTTCGGGTTCACCCGCAGGGCGACCGGGGCGGTTTTTTTCAAGCTCCCGGCGACACGGTTGATGCGCTGAAGTTCCGGTTCGCTCTCCACGTTGAAGGCGTAGACCCCTTGCTGGAGGGCGTATTTGATTTCCGCCTCGGTTTTCCCCACCCCGGCGAAGACGCATTTGCCGGGCTCCGCGCCGGCCGCGATGGCCCGGCGGAGTTCCCCTTCGCTCACGATGTCGAACCCGCCGCCCAGCCGGGCGAGGGTGTGGAGCACCGCTTGGTTGGAGTTCGACTTCATCGCGAAGCAGACTAGGTGGTCCACGGGGGCCAGGGCGCGGTCGAGCTTCTCGTAGTGCTCCGTCAGGGTGCGTTGGGAATAAACGTACAGCGGGGTGCCGTGGCGGCGCACGAGCTCGGCGACGGGAACCTCCTCGCAACAAAGCGAGGACCCGGCATAGCGAAAATAATGCATGGACAGGTTATGCCAAAAAGGAGGCGGGGTGATAAAGGGCAAAATTTGGCGGGTGGCCCACCCCGATAAAAGCAAAACCGCCGGACGCGGGTCCGGCGGTCAAAGTGAAACGGTCCGGGGCGCTGCCGCCGCGGGTCGGGCATCAGGGCTGGCTGACGATTTTGGCCCGTTGAAGATGGTACTCTTCCGGGCTGATCTTGTCCGCTTTGTAAAGCTTGAGGAGATCCGCCAGACGTTGTTCCTTGGAGCCGGGGACGAGGGCGGGCGCGGCCGGTGCGGCGGGCTTGGTGGTGGCGACGGCGGCCGGGGCCGCGGGGACGGGCGCGGGCTTCATAGCGGCCTGCTTGGCCTTCTCCGCTTCCTTGGCTTTGGCTTCCGCCATGGCCTTGGCTTTCGCTTCGGCGGCCGCCTTGGCGACGGCGGCTTCCCGGACTTTCAGGGCTTCTTCCTTCGCCGCGGCTTCTTCCTTGGCTTTCATTTCCGCCATCGCCTTCGCTTTGGCGGCCGCCTCCTTGGCTTTGGCTTCGGCGAGCGCCATCGCCTTCGCTTCCGCGGCGGCTTTGGCTTCCGCGGCCGCCTTTTGGGCGGCTTCCTCTTTGGCCTTGGCTTCGGCCATCGCCTTGGCTTTGGCTTCCGCCGCGGCCTTCTGCATGGCCATTTCTTTGGCTTTGGCGGCTTCTTCCTTGGCTTTCGCTTCAGCCATCGCTTTGGCCTTGGCTTCGGCGGCGGCTTTCGCGTCGGCTGCGGCCCGGGCCTTGGCTTCTTCCTTGGCCTTGGCTTCGGCCGCCTTGGCCTTGGCTTCCTCGGAGGGCACGACCATCACGGGCGCTGCCGGGGCGGGTTTGGCCGGGGTGGTCATCGCCGGGGCCGGCACGGGACCAGTGGGACTGCCCGGGGGCTGGCGGAACTTGCCTTCCAAAATGGCGGCGGCTTGCTCCTGTTGTTCCGGCGTCAAAGTGTAGAGCGGCGGCGGGACCGGGGCCTTGGGATCCTGTGCCATCGGGGCGGTCTTCGAGCCCGGTGCGGCGGGCGTGCTCGGCGCGCCCGGGGCCGCCGCGAGCTTTTGCTGCAGAATGGCTTCCGCCTGGGCCTGTTGCTCGGGGGTGAGGGTGTAGGCCGGCGCCGGGATATTGTTGGAGGACCCCTGCTGGGCAGGGAGTGAAACGGTGCCGAGGACCGCCACCGAAACGATTAAAATAGCCTTCGGGATCTGCATGGTGCCAAAATTTAATGGAAACCGTCGCGCGGCGCAATAGGATTCCCGTCCCGAAATGGAAACATTTTTCGCCAGGACGCGGGAAAGGGATAGCGCAGGAGGGAACGTTGCAGGATTTGCCGCACTTCCCCCCGGGTGACTTTGAGCTTCACCGCCGGATCGAGCACGGGGCCGGTGCGCAAGCGGGCCAGCGTGGCGGCGCCGATCAGGATCGGCCACGCGCAGGGCAGCCGGATGCGCGGGCAGTTCCACGGCAGGGAATTCGTGTATTCCCAGCCCGCCTGCAGGTGGGCTTGGGCGCGATCGAGCCAGCGGTCGTAAACGGGGCGCAAGCGGGCTTCGTTCGCGGGTTGGAGCAGGTCCGCCGGCGCAAGCCCGGCCGCGCTCAGTTCCGTGGCCGGGAGGTAGCAACGCCCCTGCCGCAGGTCGCCCGGCAGGTCGCGGAGGATGTTCACCAGTTGCAGCCCCTGGCCGAAACGCACCGCGCGCTCGTGGAGGACGGCTTCGTCCAACTTCGCGCGGGGAAACACGTGGGCACGGCAAACCCGCGTCCAGAATTCCCCGACACAACCCGCGACGCGGTAGGTGTAATCGTCCAACTCCGCCGCCGTGGCCAGCGGAATCACCGTCGGGGGCGTCGCCGTCCCGAACCGTTTCAGATCCAACTCCTGCCCGCTGGTGATGGTGGCCACCACGGTGCGAATGGCCGCGCGGTCCGCTTCGGCGAGAGTGTTGAGAATGGCCACCGCCTCCTCAAAACGCTCCAATAGCACGCGCTCCGCCGGGGTGCCTTGATGGCGGGCCAGGGCGCCGAGGTTCAAGGGTTCCAAGCGCGTTCCCAAGACGCGGTCCCGCAGCGCGCCCAAAGCGGCCAGACGTTCCGGCAAGGGCACGATTTCCGTGTCCGCCACGGTGTCGGTCGCCCGGGCGAGCAGGTAACCCAGCCCAATTTGCGGCCCCACCGAGCCGGGCAGCCACCGCAGGGTCAAATAGAACGACCGCGACACGTCCCGCAGCAGCGGGCCGAGCAGCGGGACGGCGCCGGCGGGCATCACGTCTTCCCTTGGGCGCCGTCGCCCAACTGTTTCCGCCAGCGCGCCAGTTGCCGCGCCACCTCACGCGTGCCCGGCGCCCCGGTCAGGTTGCGCCGGTCCATGGCCCGCTTCAGGTCGAAGGTTGTCGTCACGTCCGCCGCGAAGCCGGGGTGCACCGTCTGCAACTCGGCCAGGGTCAATTGGTCGAGGGGGAGCTTCCGCTTTTCCGCCAGCGCGACCACCGCGCCCACGATATGGTGGGCTTGGCGGAAGGGCAGCCCCTGCCGGACCAAATAGTCCGCCAGGTCGGTGGCCAGCAGCGAGGGATCACCCGCCGCCGCCGCGCACATCGGGGCGTTCGCCGTGGTGTGGTCCAGCATCGCCGCCATCAAGCGCACGCAGGAGCGCACGGTGTCCGCGGTGTCAAACAGGCGTTCCTTGTCCTCCTGCAAATCCCGGTTATAGGCCATCGGCAGGCCTTTCATCAGGGTTAGCAAGGACATCAGGTTGCCGTAGACGCGGCCGGTTTTGCCGCGCGTGAGCTCCGCCACATCCGGATTCTTCTTCTGCGGCATGAGCGACGAGCCGGTCGTGTAGGCGTCGGCGATGCGGATAAAATTGAACTCCGCCCCGGCCCAGAGAATCAGGTCCTCCGCCAGCCGGGAAAGGTGCATGGCGATCAAGGCGCCGGCGGCGCAGAATTCGATGGCGAAATCCCGGTCGCTCACCGCGTCCATGGAGTTCTGGGTGAGCAACGGCCGGCCTTTCACGTCCACGAAATCGAGGTCCTTGGCCACGAACGCGCGGTCGATGGGGATCGTCGTGCCGCCCAGGGCGCCGCTGCCCAGGGGGCACACGTTGACCCGTTGGAAACAATCCGTCAGCCGGCCGTGGTCGCGGTCGAGCATTTCGACGTAGGCCAGCAAATGATGGGCGAAGTAAACCGG
>CAIYZC010000786.1 GCA_903930565.1 uncultured Pedosphaera sp. | reverse complement strand
ATGGGTTTGTCGATCAGGATTTTCCCCGTGCCGCGCTCCCGGGCGATGATCTGCGCGGAGACCAACAATTCGTAATCCTGCACCGTGATCACGTCCTTGGCCACGAAGGACAATTCGTGCCGCTGAAAGGTCAGGATGGTGCCGGTCACCACGATGTCCCCTTCGCCCGCGTGCGTCGCCAGCCGGTAGGTGCTGTCCCGCTGCATCGCTTTGCGCAGCGAGTTCATCAGGTAATCACCCAATCCCGGTTCGGGGGATTTGTTGTAGAACGGCGCGATCTGAACCGAGCGCGCCCCCGCCACTTCGCCGTTGGTGGGGCCCAGGTGGTACGCGCAGCCCGCCGGCAGCAGGGCGGCCAGGGCGAGCGCGAGGCAAATGGCGGGCGAAACGCGCACGTCAGGGGGTGGATTTGAGCTTCTTGCGCGCTTCGCTGTCCGCGATCAGCTTGTTCAAGACCTCGATGCGCTTGAGCGAAATCGCGGCGTACGGTGACCCGGGATCCTGCGTGACCACTTCATTGTAGTAGATCCGCGCGCTCTTCCAAAGATGGTCTTTTTCGTAAAACTTGGCCGTCTGAAAATTTCCCCGCGCCTGCTCCGCTTTCAGCAGCGTGATCGTCTTCTCGCTCTTCGCCGTCCGCGGATCGTCCGGGTACGCCTGCATGAAATCCGTGTACACGTCGATCGCCTTGCCCGACATGCTCTGGTCGTACTCCGCCGTGCGCGCCTGCTTGTTGAAGGCTTCGGCCTCCTTGTACAGCGCGTCCGCCGCCACCGCCGGGCGGTCCCGGTACCGTTCCGCCGCCAATTCATACGCCTTGGCCGCCTGGATATACGGGTCGGTGCTGAACAACCGGCTCTGCTTCTCGCGCGCCGCGCCGATGTTCATCTGCGCCTGCGGCGCCACGTCGCTGTACGGCCCGTTCTTCACCAGCTTCTCATACATGGCCACCGTCTTGTCCATGGACGGGAAAAACGGGATGTACCCCCACAGCTTGAACCATTGTCCCGCCAGGTAGCGGTTGCAAATGGCGAACTGGCGTTGAATGACCTCCTCGTAATTGTCCACCTTGGGATACTTTTCGAGGATTTTCTGGTATTCTTGGAACGCGCGTTCGTCCTGCTTCTTCGCCTCGTAGCACCGGCCGGCCAAGTAGGCGGCCCGGGGCGCGTAATCGGACAACGGCCAGTTCGAGCCGACCCGTTTCGCCGCCTTCAGCGCCAGATTGTAATCCTTTTTGTCGAACGCCGCCTGCGCCACGTCCAATTGATCCTTCGCGCGCGTCCGTTGCCACTTGCCCGTGCCCCCCACGGGCTCGTACGTCCAGCCCTCGCCCGGCCGGTACACCAGCGGGGCGGGTGAACGGTACGGGAAGGCCAGCACGCACACGGCCACCAGTGAAAGTTGCAACAACCAGCGTTTCATCGCGGCAGGTTAGTGGGCGGGGGGGGGCAAGTCAAGCGGCTCAGCCCCGGTAAAGAATCATCACGCCATAATCGGTCAGCAGCTTCTGGCTGCCCACGTCGATGTGGCTGTACGCGATCGGCGTGATGCTCACCAAATGCTGTTCCCCGATCTTCCCCAGGAATTTCGTCACCGTTTCCTCGAACCGGTCGTGGCCCACCTCGACGCAGTCCACGTGCCGGATGCAGCGCACCCGCAATTGGCGGTCGCTCTCCTTCGCCGCCACCTCCAGCGGCACCGGCGCCTTGGTGATCAGCGATTCCGCCTTGCCCTCGTGCACCGGCACCGAAAGCTGCTTCTTCACCTTCGCCGCCGCCGAACTCGCGATCACCGGCGCCGCCAGCGTCGCCCAGCCGCTCGCCGCCGCCGTTTCGCCCGCCGGCACCGGCTGCCCCACGGGCGGCGGTGTCGGATGCGGAATCACGATCGCCGCGTTGCACGCCGGGCAATCGATTTCCTCGCCCGCGCCGGAAGCATCCACTTCCAGTTCCACGCCGCACTTGGGACAATTGAAAGTCAAATCCATAAAACAAATTGGTTCCGTCGCGGACATCATGACCGGGACACCCCCGACCCTACCCCCATCCCCCCGCCCCCACCAGCAAAAACGCACCCCCGCCCGCCCCGCCACCCTCCCGCCCACCGCCCCGGCGTCCTGGAGGGCGGTGAAAGCAACGCGTGGCACCGCTTTTGAACTCCTCCCACGGCTCGAAGTCTCCGGCTTCACGGAACCCCACCCACTCAAGTTCAGCCACCCACACTTCCCCCTCCGTCCAACCACCGCTTCCTCAAGCCAACTTCTCCTCCCTCTCCGGAATCCTGCAAATCATGTGAATCAT
>CAIYZC010000785.1 GCA_903930565.1 uncultured Pedosphaera sp. | reverse complement strand
GTGGTGGGGATCTTTGGCAGCGGTTACTTGCTGGCCTACCTGCAGGCCATCATCACTTCGACGGCCGCGGGGGATGAAACCTTGCCGGATTGGCCGGATTTCTCCGGTTGGTCGGATGTCTTGGAACCCCTTTGGCTGGGAGTGGTGCTGGTCGCGGGCTGCGGCTTGCCCGCGGCTTTGGTCTTCTTTTTCGCCCGCCCCTTGGGTGATGCGGCCTGGTTCCTGGCCTTGGCCGCGGGGGCTTTTTATCTGCCCATGGCCTTCACCGCCGTCACCTTGTTCGGCACGCTCGGGGCCATGGATCCGCGGTTGGTGGTGCGGTCCATTGCCCGGGTGCCCGGGGAATACACCTTGGTGTGCGGCTTCCTGGTTCTGACGTTTTTGGTCCGGGCGGGCTTGGAACGGGCGCTGGCGGATTTGCACGTGCCGTTCGTGTCCAGTTTCCTCGAGGGGTTGACGGGCATGTACCTGCTCACCGTGCAGGTGCGGGTGTTGGGGGTGTTCTACCGCACGCGCCGCCGGGCGCTGGGGTGGTTCCTGGAGCGGCCCTGAAAATTTCCGGGATTTCTGCTTGCCGACGGGCGGAGGGTGGGGCAAGTTTTCCCCTGCCAGGGCCCATGGAATGCGGACTTACGAACCCCGCCAGGGCAGGAATGCAGCAACGGTAGTTTGCTTCGCATCCGCCGTGGTCACCCTGGTATTTGATTTTGCAAACGGCCCACGACCAACGGCAGGCGACCGGTGCGGCCCGGAACCCCGGGTCGGGGGCCTCCCTTGCCCCCCGGCCCCGCTAACCTCCCGCGGCCCCCATGTCCTACCAAGTCATAGCGCGGAAGTATCGTCCCCAACGGTTTGCGGATGTGGTGGGCCAGGAGCACGTCACCCGCACCCTCAGTAACGCGGTGGAGCAAAACCGCATCGCCCACGGCTACATCTTCGTCGGCCCCCGCGGCACGGGCAAGACCACCATCGCCCGTATTTTCGCCAAGTGCCTCAATTGCACCGGCGGTCCCAAGGTGGATTTCCCGGACACCGACCCGCGTTGCATGGAAATCACCGAAGGCCGCTCCATCGACGTGATGGAAATCGACGGCGCCAGCAACAACGGCGTCGAGCAGGTGCGCGAATTGCGGGAAACCGTCAAATACTCACCCGCCGCGGGCAAGTTCAAGATCTACATCATCGACGAGGTGCATATGCTCTCGTCCGCCGCCTTCAACGCGCTCCTGAAAACGCTCGAGGAACCGCCGGCGCACGTGAAGTTTCTCTTCGCGACCACCGAGCCGGAGAAGGTGCTCCCGACCATTTTGTCCCGCTGCCAGCGGTTCGACCTGCGCCGGATTCCCGCGGCGCTCATCACCAAGCACCTGGCCCACATCGCCCAGTTGGAAAACGTGCAAATCGACGCCGCCGCGCTGGACGCCATCGCGCGCGGGGCCGATGGCGGGATGCGCGACGCCGAATCCACCCTGGACCAGTTGATCAGCTTTTGCGGGGACAAGATCGAGGAAGGCGATGTGCTCGCCATGTTCGGCCTCACCTCGCGCACCCGGTTGATTGAGCTCGCCCGGGCCGTTTTGGACGGGCAGCCGGAGGCCGCCTTGCGGGAACTGAACGACCTCGCGCGGCAGGGCAAGGACTTGGGCCGGTTGGTGGGCGATTTGCTCAACCATTTCCGCAACCTGTTGATTTACGCGGTTTCCAAGGGCGATTTGGATTTGCTGGAAGTGGCCGAACTCGAAGCCGCCGCGCTCAAGGAACAATCCCAGGGCGTGACCGCCGAGGCGCTCACGCGCGTGATGGAAGCCTTGAGCGATGCCGAAATCCGGTTGCGCGAATCGGCCTCCAAGAAGATCGCCGTCGAGGTCTCCCTGCTCAAGGCGATCCAGGCGCGGAATTCCGTGAGTCTGGACGGCGTCTTGCAGCAATTGCAGGCCCTGCGCAGCGGCGCGCCGGCACCTTCGCCGGTGTCCGTGCCCGCTCCCGCCCCCTTCGCCCCCCGGGCCGCCGCTCCGGTTCCTGCGCCGGCGCCATCGTATCGCCCCGCCCCGGCCCCCGCGGCGCCGCTGGCCGAGACTCCCGTCACCGTCCCCGCCGACGAGGCGCCTGCGCCCGCTCCGGCCACCGCGGCCGGCGGCGAAGCCACCGGGATGGAGCCGTTGTGGCGGCAGCTTTTGGAAGCGGTCGGCCGGGCCAGTCCCTTCACCCGCACCTACTTGCTCGAGGCCCATCCCGTCAGCCTCACCCCAAAATTGTTTACCATCGGCTTTGATCCCGAATTCGAGGATCACATCGGTTTGGTGGACAATCCGCGGAACCAGACGCTCCTGCAGACCAAGATGACCGAGTTGGGGCATCCGGGGCTGCACATCAAGTTCATCAAGGCCGACCGCAATGCGGGTTGGCAGTCCGCGCCCACGCCCGCGCCCGCTTTTGAACCGGCTCCGGCCCCCCGTCCCGCCCCCGCGGCGGGAGCCGCCCCCGCGCCCGCCACCCGGCCGGCGGCAT
>CAIYZC010000784.1 GCA_903930565.1 uncultured Pedosphaera sp. | reverse complement strand
TCGCTGAAGAGTTGCAAGCCGGCCCGGGCTTGGTGCGGGTCGCTGTGCAGGAAGTATTCCGCCACGCCCACGGCCGCCAAGCCCAAGCCGCCGGTAAAAACCGTGTACGCGATCATCACCCACCGCGGCCAGCCGGAGGTCACTTTGAACACCCCCGTCAAGGGCAGGACGAGGAAGGCCGCGACGCCGGCCAGGACCAGCAGGCTCTCGCGATCGGTCACCAGGTAACCGGCGAAGGCCAGGAGCGCCCCCGCCAGAAACGCGCCGAGCCAATTGCTGGCCACGGTTTCTTCCTCCGCGAGCGCCAACCGGCCGAAGCGGTTGAGGCGGAGCACCAAATTGAACAAGGGGCTGGAGAGCCAGGTCAGGAGCACGAAGACCAAGTACAGGATGCGCACGGGCTGGATCCACGGCGCCAGCCCGGGATGGGAACGGGCGAGGCCCCCGAGCATTTGGTTGCCGAAATACGCCCCCAAGATGATGCCCCACTGCGCCCGGTCCCGCAGTTTGGCCATGGCCAGGAAATACCGGAGCATCCAGGCGTAAAGAAAGTGTTGCGCCTTGAGCGCCTCCACGATGCCGTGGCGCGCCCATTCATTTTGGGGATCCAACCGCAGGGACTCGCGAAAGTGTTCCAAGGCCTGCTTGGGCTGGCGCGCTTCCAGGCAGGTCCAGCCCTGGTTGGCGTGGGTGAGGGAGTTGTCCGGCTCCCGGGCCAGCGCGCGTTGGATGGTCCGGCCGGCCTCCGCCGGGCGGCCGAGTTTGACCAGCGCCATGGCCTCGAGATTCGTGCAACCGACGTGCTCGGGTTCCTGCTCCAAGCCCCGCCGGGCGGCGTCCAAGGCCGCGGCCCAGGCCGACTCGTGGAAGTGAATCCGGGCCAGCAAGAGGCAGTAGTCGGCATCCGTCGGGTCCAGCCGCACGGCCTCGGTGGCCGCGGCCAGCGCCTCGCGCGGGCGGTTGCGCCCCAAAAACACCCGGCCGAGGACGTAGTGGGCGAACGGGAAATCGGGCGCCAGCCCCACCGCGCCTTCGGCCTCGGCGGTGGCGCCGGCGTAGTCCTCCCGCTGGAGCAGGCACAGGGCGAGGAGCGCGCGGGCGTGGGGGGCGGCCGGCTCCGCCGCCAGCGCCAGGCGCAGTTCGCGCTCGGCCAGTTCCAACCGGCCTTGGTCGAAGAGCAACAGGGCGCGTTGGAGGTGGGGGGGCATGCGCGGCGGGGAACCCGGGATCAGAGCTTCAAATACTGGAGGATTTCGTCGTAAATCCCGCCTTGGTTCGAATACAGGGCGTAATTGCGCGCCGCCGCGAACCATTCCTTGGTGGTGGGTTTCAAGGCCGCGCCCGCGGCGAGCAAATCCTTGGTGGTGAGGGGCTTGGGCACGCCGGTCTTCATGGCCTCGGCGAGCTTGCGCTCCACCGCCAGCTCCACGAGGGCGCGCAGGTCGGCCCCGGAGAAGGCTTCGGTCTTTTTCGCGACTTGCTCGTAGTCGAGCTCGGCCACGGGTTTGCCCGCGCAGTGCAGGCGCAGAATCTGGGCCCGGGCGGGCGCGTCGGGGGGCGGCACGAACAGGATGCGGTCGAAGCGGCCCGGCCGGCGGAAGGCGGAGTCCAGGTGCCACGGGGCATTGGTGGCGGCGAGGATCAGGACGCCCTCGTTGGAATGCTGCACGCCGTCCATTTCGGACAGGAATTGGTTGATCAACTGCCGCCCCGCGTGGTGGCGGAGGTCGCTGCGGCTGGCGCCCAGGGCGTCCACCTCGTCAAAAAACAGGACGCAGGGGCCGTTCCGGCGGGCCTG
>CAIYZC010000783.1 GCA_903930565.1 uncultured Pedosphaera sp. | reverse complement strand
TCGAACCTGCTGGCCACCATCACCGGGCGCGTGGCCGATTACCGCACAGAAAACCAAATGGCCACGAACGCGCCCGTGCCCGCGGACGCCGTGACCGCCTCGGGCAGCGGTTTGGACCCGCACATCAGCCCCGCCAACGCGGAGGCGCAACTGGCCCGCGTCGCCCGCGTCCGGGGCTTGCCCGTGGAGCAGGTCCGCGCCCTGGTGCGCGCGCACACCGACCCGGCGACCTTCGGCCTGCTCGGCGCGCCGGGCGTGAACGTGCTGGCCCTGAACCTCGCCCTCGACGGGCCGACGACGGGGAAATAAGTGCGGATGACTTCCCCCGGCGAACAGGGTAGAGTGAACTCGTGACCGAGCGCGAACGCCCCAATCCCGATGCGCTGCTCGCCGCCTTGCAGCGCGACGAGGCGCGCGGCCGGCCCGGCCGGCTCAAGGTTTTCCTGGGCATGTGCGCCGGGGTCGGCAAGACCTACGCGATGCTCGAGGCGGCCCGCCGCGAACTGGCGGCGGGGAATGATGTGGTGGTCGGTTACCTGGAGACCCACGGCCGCGCCGAGACGGACGCCCTGGCCACGGGCCTGCCCGCCCTGGCCCCGCGGATCGTCAACTACCGCGGCATTGGCCTTCGCGAATTCGATTTGGACACCGCGCTGGCGCGCCACCCCAAGTTGGTGTTGGTGGATGAGTTCGCACACTCCAACCCCCCCGATTTCCGGCATCCCAAGCGCTACCAGGACGTGCAGGAACTGCTGGCCGCGGGCTGCGATGTCTTCACCACGCTGAACATCCAGCACCTGGAGAGCCGGGCCGAGGCGGTCGCCCAGATCACGGGCGTGATCGTGCAGGAGACGGTGCCGGACACGGCGCTGGCCGAGGCCGAGTTCGAATTGGTGGACCTGCCGCCCGACGAATTGCGGGCGCGGCTGGCCGCGGGCAAGGTTTATCTGCCGGAACGCGCGGCCACGGCGCAGGACCGCTTCTTCCGCGCGGCCAACCTCTCCGCGCTCCGGGAACTCGCGCTCCGCTTCACCGCCGAACACGTCGGCCAGGACGTCCTGGCCCGGCGCGGGGCGCACGGCACGGGCGGACCGTGGAAATCCGGCCACCGGCTCCTGGTCGCCGTGAGCGCCAGCCCGACTTCGGCTTCGTTGGTGCGCTGGACGCGGCGCCTCGCCGGGGAGCTGCACGCCACCTGGGTGGCGGCCTACGTCGAGCCGCCGCGCCCGCTTTCCCCCGAAGCCCAGGCGCGCCTCGCGCGCAACCTCGCCCTGGCCCGCGAACTCGGCGCGGAGCTCATCACGACCACCGACGAAGATTGGGTCCGCGGCCTCCTGCGCACGGCGCGCGAGCAGAACGCCACGCAACTGGTGCTGGGCAAACCCGCCACCGGCACCTTGCTGGAGCGGTGGCGGGGTGGCTCCGTCCTGCACCGCCTCATCCGGGACAGCGGCGGCATCGATGTGCACGTGGTCCGGGCCGAGGGCGCGCCCGCCGCCGTGGCCGGTCCGCGCGCGCGGCTGGAACCGCCCGCGCCCGGGGAATGGCCCGTTTACGGTTGGGTCGCGGGGATCATCGCCGGCGTCACCGCCCTCAACGCCCTGCTCGACCCGTTCGTCGGCTTTTACGCCCTCGCCCTGACCTATCTCTGCGCGGTCATGGTGCTCGCGCTGTTCGTCGGCCGCGGCCCGGTGTTTCTCGCCGCCACCCTCAGCGCCCTGCTGTGGGACTATTTCTTCCTGCCGCCGCGGT
>CAIYZC010000782.1 GCA_903930565.1 uncultured Pedosphaera sp. | reverse complement strand
CTGATAGCTCAGCGCATGAGAACGACTTGTCTGGAGCGATTGACATCTTGGAAATGCTGCTGTCGTTGGACGCCTTGCTTCCACTCCTAGATTTGCTGAAGGATACGACTCGCCCACTTCGAATTCGCCAACAAGCGGCAAGGGCAATTAACAAAATTGGGGCTGATTATGTGACGACAGAGTTGGTGGCCATCAAAGCTGCTGTCCCGACGGAGCTTCGGGAATTGGCAGCAATTGCCTTGCATCCATGCCGTTAATCCAGGAAAATGTTTTACGCCGTTTGGTTGTGAATTCCAAGGGGCATTTTGGCATGCACGTTGCCGAGCCAAGAATTTGAACAATCGATTCCATCGGCCCAAGGTGATGCTATGAACGAAGACGATTACTTTGCTGCGCTTGCGGCGCTTAACGAACACTTGCAGGAAGTGCGACCGATCTTTGACCAATTCTGCGCTCGCAAGGGGTTTGTATATGTTGACCGAAGGTCGTTGGGACGGTATCCGAGGATTCGTGTTGAAAGGCCCGGTGCAACGAAAATCTGGTTTGACCTGTGGATGGAATTCGACAAAGACGGTCATCGGGTGGAACAGTTCAGGCGCGACCTGCCTTACGAGCTGAGCGCCGGTGCATACGTTGACTTGCCAGATGGTTCAAAGTATGGAAACCGTTTTCAGAAAGGCTTTCAGTGCTTCGCTGGCAAACCCTTCGACCAGGTTAGTGCGGTCCTGCAAAGCGAAATGGAAAAACATCTGCCCACATTGGAAGGATGGGACGTGCAATACCTGAAGGCCAACGGCGAGAAAGTGGAGCTTGGGTCTTGAGGAGCAGCCGGAGAAAATCCCGCAGCCGCCAGCCGGAGACAGTCACATCATGGGTGGAGAAAGCTCTCCTTCGTCAATTTTAATTATTGCGGCGCGCATAATATTATATGGCAATTTCGCCTCGATCACCCTGCACCTTCAACAGGTTATATTGTCCAAATGATTGAACTATTTGAAATCGGAGCAGGGCTTGGGCGTTCCGCCGCCGGCAGCGCGCGAACCGAAGGCGCGAACTTCGCACTCCGCCACGCGCCCGGCCAGCAGACGGCGGACGAGGTCCAACTGCTCCGGGGGGAGATCGATCATTGATTCCGCTCCCGCAGGGCGGCCAGGAGCGAGCGGGCGCCGGCCACATAGTTTTCCGCGGTGGCGCCGACGGTTTCCGCCGTCTCGCAACCCAACGGCGTGGGGATTTGGACCGGATCGTGAGGAAGCGCCTGGAGAAGGACCGGACCCGGCGCTACGAGACAGCCAACGGGTTGGCGGCGGATCTGCACCAGCATTTGAACGACGAGGCGGTTGCGGCCCGTTGGGTTCAAGCCCGGCAAGGGCGCGCCAAACAAAACCTCCCGCCGGGCAGTGATAAAACTCGGGGCAGCCTTGAGGCCCAAGGATTAGGCCGCCCTTTCAGGGATGGTTGCGCTCGTCGTCCCTTCCCTGGGCGTTGCCCAGGGCTGGAGCCGGGCCGCGCTTTCAGCGCTGCGAATTCGACACCGCTTGGCAATTCTTTCGGCTCACTCAATTTCCACAGCCCCTAAAAGTCCAAGCGCGGGAGCAGGAGGCCTGATCCTGGTCGGATGGCCCTTCCCCATTCGCGGTGAATATTCCCACCTTTTTTAGATGCGGGGTGATTTTTGCGGGGTTTGGGGGTAGGTTCCGGCGGGTATGGCCGGGCCTGAATCCAATTTGCCGCAGGGGGCCGCGCACCGGGGCGCGGGGGGGAATCCGCCCAATCGCTTTGAGCGGTTGGTGCTGGAGCGCGACGGGGATTGGAATCCGGAGGAGGAGCCGCTGGTGCGCACGCAGTTTTACCGGGATCAGACGGAGGGGATCTTGAGCCATAACGACAGCCCGGATGTGGGGTTCGACGTGAGCATCAACCCGTACCGGGGGTGCGAGCATGGGTGCATTTATTGTTACGCGCGGCCGACGCATGAGTTTCTGGGGTTTTCGGCGGGGTTGGATTTTGAGAGCAAAATCATGGTGAAGGAGCGGGCGGCGGAATTGCTGCGGGCGGAATTGGAGTCCCCGAAATGGCGGCCGCAGGTGATCGCGATCAGCGGGGTGACGGATTGCTATCAACCGGTGGAGCGGCGGCTGCAAATCACGCGGCAATGCCTGGCGGTCCTGGCGGAGTTTCGGAATCCGGTGGGGATCGTGACGAAGAACCAGTTGGTGACGCGGGACGTCGATCTGCTGGGGGAACTGGCGCGGCACCAAGCGGCGGTGGTGTATGTGTCGGTGACGACGCTGGACACCGAATTGCGGAACCGGCTGGAGCCGCGCACGACACCGCCGGCGGGGCGGCTGGCGGCGATCCGCGCGCTGGCGGACGCGGGGATTCCGACGGGGGTGCTGGTGGCGCCGATGATTCCGGGACTCAACGACCATGAGGCGCCGGCGATCCTCGCGGCCGCGGCGGCCGCGGGGGCACAATTCGCGAGTTTCGTCATGCTCCGCCTGCCGCTGGGGGTGGCACCGTTGTTCGAGGGGTGGTTGGAGCGGCATTATCCGGACCGCAAGGAGAAGGTGCTCAACGGGATTCGCGCGCGGCGCGGGGGCAAGTTGAACGCGGCGACGTTTGGCGCGCGGATGCGCGGGGAGGGGGTGCAGGCGGAGCAATTCGCGCAACTCTTTCGCGTGGCGCGGCAGCGCGCAGGGCTGGCGGAAAGCGGGCCCGAATTGTCCACGGCCGCGTTTCGGCGGCCGGGCGGGACGCAGTTGGCGTGGTTTTAGGGCGGGGCGGGGCGGGGCTGCCGGTGAAATCGGAAGGCCGCCGGAAGCGGGTTGCCAAAGGCAGCCTGAATTGCCATAGTGGCACCATGAAAAAGTGGTGTCGGAGCCGGTTGGGACTGATGATCACCGCATTCTGTCTGCCCGCTTTCGCGGCGGCAGCGGTAGCAGCGGCGGCGGCGCCGCCGCCACTAATTTTCCAACAACCCACGCTCAGCCACGACGCGATCGTGTTTGTCTTCGCGGGGGATTTGTGGCGGGTGCCGCGCGGGGGCGGCGAGGCGGTGCGACTGACCACCCACCCAGGCAAGGAGCGTTCCCCCGCCTTTTCACCCGCGGGCACACAAATCGCCTTCACGGCCGAATATGACGGCAACGCGGATGTGTACGTGATGCCGGCCACGGGCGGGGTGCCGGTGCGGCTGACGGCGCATCCCGGGATTGACGAGGTGGTGGGCTGGACGCCGGATGGCAAAAATGTGTTGTTCACCTCGGGGCGCGCGGTGCCCACGGATGGCACCCGGCTGTACACGGTCCCGGCCACGGGCGGTCCGGCGACGGAAATCCCGCTGCCCATCGCGAGTGAAGGCAGCTACTCACCGGACGGCAAACGCCTGGCCTATGTGCCGACGCTGCAATGGCAGCGCGCGTGGAAACGGTATCGCGGCGGGCAAACGCGCCGGATCTGGCTCGCGGACCTGGCGGATTCCGCCGTCACCCCCCTGCCCCATGGCATGGCGAGCGAATTCAATCCGTTGTGGGTGGGCGACACGGTTTACTTTCTCTCCGACCAAGCCGGGCCGGTGACTTTGTATGCTTATGAGGTGGGCACGAAGCAAACCCGCCGCTGTTTTGAAAACACCGGTTTGGACATCAAGTCCGCGAGCGCGGGACCGGGCGCGATCGTGTTCGCCCAGTTCGATGCGATCCGGCTCTATGATCCGGCCTCCGGCCAGGTCACCACGGTGGACGTGCGGTTGACGGGGGATTGGACGGAAGTGCGGCCCGGTTTTCAAAAAGTGGAGGCGAAAGGCCTGGGCCACGGGCGGCTCTCGCCCACCGGGCAACGCGCGGTGTTTGAAACCCGCGGGGAGATTCTGACGGTGCCCGCGGAGAAAGGGGACGCGCGGAACCTCACCCAGACCCCCGGCGTGGCGGAGCGCGACGCGGCGTGGTCGCCCGACGGCAAGTGGATCGCCTATTTCTCCGACGAGGCGGGCGAATACGCGCTGCATCTGCGAAGCCCCGGCGGCCTAGGCGAAGTCCGCAAGCTGGCCCTCGGCCAGGCCCCCTCGTTTTACTATTCCCCGGTCTGGTCCCCGGACAGCAAGCGGCTGGCCTACGCCGACAAACGGGGCAAGTTCTGGATCCTGGAATTGGCCGGGGGAACCAACACCCTGGTGGACACGCAGCCCCTGGCCGCCGGGTTTGAGCCGGATGGAAGCAACTTTTCGTGGTCGCCCGACAGCCGCCGGCTCGCCTACGGCCGCCTGCTCACCAACCGATTTACCGGCATTTTTATTTACTCGGTGGAGGCGGGCGTTTCCCACCTCGTGACCGACGGGCTCAGCGACGCCGCCTACCCGCAATTCGCGGACTCCGGCCGCTACCTCTATTTTACGGCCAGCACGGACAGCGGCCCGGCCAACGGTTGGGGGGATCTGTCGGCCATGAACCGGCCGGTGACACGCAGTGTTTACCTCGCGGTGTTGGACAAAACCGTCGCCTCCCCGTTGGCGCCCGAGAGCGACGAGGAGAAGCCGAAAGAGGAAGCCGCCGAAGCCGCCGGGGCGAAGGCGGAAACCAAACCGCCGGCCAAGCCCGCGGACCAAGCCGCAGCGACGGGGACCAACGCCCCGGCCGCGACGACCAACGGGATCGCGGCCGCGGAGGCAAAGCCGGCGGAGACCAACGCGCCGCCCCCGGTCATCATCGATTTCGCGAACCTCGGCCAACGGATTCTTGCCCTGCCGCTCCCGGCGTTGAATTACTCAGGGCTGGCGGCGGGCAAATCCAATGCGCTGTTTGTCTTCGAAGGGCCTTTGGTCGCCCCGTTGGAGGGCCAGGGTGGGCCGGCAGTGACGGTGCGAAAGTTTGACCTCACGAAACGCAAGGCGGAGAAATTCTTGGACGGGGTAAAGAGTTTTGATCTCGCCGCCAACCGCGAGAAAGTCCTCTACCAGAAGGGCGACGACTGGTTCATCGCCGGGACGGACACGGCGCCCAAGGACGGCGACGGCCAGCTCAAGCTCGACGGCTGCCAAATCCCCAGCGATCCCCGCGCGGAGTGGCGGCAGATGTATCAGGAAGCGTGGCGCATCGAGCGCGACTTTTTCTACGATCCCGGCCACCACGGTCTGGACCTCAAGGCCGCCGCCGCGCGTTACGCCCCGTTCGTGGACGGCCTCGCGAGCCGCGCGGACCTGAATTACCTGTTCGAGGAGATGCTGGGCGAACTGACCGTCGGGCATATGTTTGTCGGCGGGGGCACCGAACCCGAGGTGCGGCGCGTGAAAGTCGGCTTGTTGGGGGCGGATTTCGCGGTGGAAAACGGCCGCCACCGCATCACGCGGATCTACAACGGCGAGAATTGGAATCCGGAGCTCCGGGCGCCGCTGACCGAGCCGGGCGTGGACGTGACCGTGGGCGATTATCTGCTCGCGGTGAACGGCCGGGAGCTGTCGGGCGGCGGCGATCTCTATGCCGCCTTCCAAGATTTGGCGGAAAAGCTCGTCACCCTGCGGGTGGGCACGAACGCCGACGGCAGCGGGGCGCGCGAGGTGAAGGTCAAACCGGTGGCCGGAGAGCACGGACTGCGCAACCGCGCCTGGATCGAAGACAACCGCCGCACGGTGGACCGGCTCAGCTCGAACCGGCTGGCGTATGTGCATTTGCCCGACACCCAGGCGGAGGGCTACAAGGCGTTCAACCGCTACTTTTTTGCGCAGGTGGACAAGCAGGGCTTCATTCTGGACGAACGCTTCAACCACGGCGGCCAGTTGGCGGACTACATCGTGGACTACCTGAACCGCAAGGTGCTGAGCCGCATCATGAACCGCGAGGGCGGGGATTACTCCCTGCCCACGGGAGCCAGTTCCGGACCCAAAGTGATGTTGATCAACGAATTCGCCGGCTCCGGGGGGGACGCTTTGCCGTGGTATTTCCGGCAGCTCGGCCTCGGGCCCCTGGTCGGCCGGCGCACCTGGGGCGGGCTGGTGGGCATCGGCGGCTACCCCGAGCTGCTGGATGGCGGCCACATCACGGCGCCCCACATGGCGGTGTACAGTCCGGACGGCCGGTTCGATGTCGAGAACATCGGGATCGCCCCGGATGTGGAGGTGGAACTGGATCCCAAAGCCTGGCGGGGGGGGCATGATCTCCAACTGGAAAAAGGGGTGACGATCGCGTTGGAAGCTTTGGCGAAGAATCCGCCCGCGCCATTCCCGCGGCCGGCGTACCCGAACTACCATCCGCAGAAATAGCCCACGGCGGCTGGTCGTCGGGTAGGACTCGCCGGCAGGACCGAGGGGCGGTAAAGAAGCGGGATGTCGCGCGGCTTAACAATACTCGGGCTGGCCCTGATTGGGGGCTGGGCGCCCGCGCTGGGATTGGGTTCCACGGCGGGGGCGGAGCCGGCGCGGCCGTTGCGCGTTTGGGTGGTAGGCGACCGCGGGTTTCATGATTACACCCGCCTGACGCCCGGCTGGGTGGCCGGTTTGACGAACAATCTGGGGGCGGTGGTGACGGTAGCCACGAACCGCCAGGAATTGACGAACGCGACGTTCGCGGCCGCCGCCGATGTGGTCGTGTACGACTTGTGCTTCGACGAAGCGGATGCCTCTGTGCTCGCCGCGATGCGGAGGCGGATCGAAGGCGGACAGGGGGCGGTGCTACTGCATTGCGCGGTGCATGCGTTCGGCCGGTTTGACCACACCCCGGAGGAGTGCTGCGGACCGCTGCCGGATATGGACGCGCAATTGCCGCGCTTCAGCGTGCGCCGAGTGGAGGCCGCCGCAGCGCCCCTTAGCCAGGATTGGCCGACGGAATGGACCACGCCCGGCGGCGAGCCGGAGCGCCGGACCAGCCCGCCGAGTGGCGCGCAGCGGCTGCTGGTGGCGGGGCCGGGTGGCCAAACGCCGGCGCGGGTGGCGGCGTGGACGGAAAAGCCGGGCCGGGGGCGGATCTTCGCGCTCAGCCTGGGTCACACGGCGGCGACAATGGCCGAACCGCACTACCAAAGGCTGTTGGCGAAGGGGGTGCGTTGGGCAGCCGGGCGGGAGGAAACGCCGCCCGCGGGCCCGTGATCGTCCCGGGCGGATTCGCCCCGTCCCCCCACGCCGCCGCCACCGCAGCGAAGACTACGCGGCGGCGCCCTGCTGGATGGCCTCCAACGCTTCCCAGCGGGCGTAGAGTTGCGCGACGCGCGCTTTGCCGGCGGCGACTTGCGCCAACAAATCGGTGACTTGACGGCCGTATTCCTGGTGGAAGTTCGGCTGCGTGAAGAGCGCTTCCACGCGGGTGATCTCCGTCTCGGCTTCGTGGATGGCGGCCTCCATGCCGGCCAGTTCGCGGGCTTCCTTGAAACTCAGCTTCCGGGGCTTGGCGGACGGCGCGGACGCGGGGGGGCCGGGCGGGTTGCCGGGCTTGCGCGCCGGGGCCGCGGCGGGAGCGGCGGCGGCCCGGGCGTAGGCAGCCGCTTCGGCGGCCTGGCG
>CAIYZC010000781.1 GCA_903930565.1 uncultured Pedosphaera sp. | reverse complement strand
GAGCGCCCCGCCACCCCGCCCTCCAACACGATCCGCCGCCCCAAGGCCTTCACGGCCTCGGGATACGCTTTATCCCGCAACGCCCCTTGATAGATCGGCTCCAGTTCCGCCAGCGCCGTCTGCGGCAGCCCTTTGGCGACCGCCGCGTCCACCTTCGCCCATGCGGCGTCCCGGTTCCCGGCCGCCCCCAAGCGCGCTCCGCCCCCGATCAACCAACCGGCCGCCAGAATGACGGCCAACCAACGTTGCTGAATAGTCATGCGTTATTTCTTTTCGGTTTCCGCCTGATCAAACACCTCGTACACCACCCCGCCCAGCACAAACTGCACCCGCGTCCCGAGCGCCACCCACGGTCCGGCCTCCGGATGTTCCTTCAGCAGCTTGAAATACTCCGGCGAACCCAGCGCCACGCGCACATGCTTGGCGCCCGTGGCCTTCTGCACGCCCGCTTCCACCCATTGCCCGTGGTTCTCGAAGAAGTTCCGCCCGCCCGCGAACCGGCTGTGCTGGGTGTAATCCACCACCCGGTCCGCCGCCCCCGGCTCGGCGGTCGGCAGCGCCGCCCCGGGCGGCCCGGCGGACGCCGTCGCCGATGCCCGCGCGCCGTACCGCCGCATCCACGCCGCATCGCGCGCCCCCCCACCACCGCCACCGCCAAACCCGCCCGTGACCGAACCAGGCACGACCGGTGCGGGGGCCGGCGCCGCCGACAACGTCACTCCCTGGCCGCCCAAGGCCCGCTGCGCCTCCCCCGCGCCCGCTTGAATCCCCGCCGCCGCGTTGTTCGCCGACCCGTACGCCTGCTGCGACCGAGCGTTGAACACCGCCGCGTCCCCGTCCCGTTGGCTCGTGAACCGCCCCCAGCTTCGTCCCGCTTCCCGCCGCGCTTCCGCGTCCGCCCCCAATCCCGGCAACGATTGCGCCGACGACGTCACCCCGCGCCGGCTTTCATCCTCCACGATCAGGTACGCGGTGTAGGGCGTCACAATGCCGTATTTCCGCGCCAGTTCGGTCACCTCGTCCCGCAACTCGGCGTTCTCCCCGTGCAACCGGACTTGCTCCAGCAAGTACCCCACCCGCCGCGTTCCCCACAAGCGGGCGATAAACTCATGCCCTTCCCCCACCCCGGCCGCCGGAAAATCCAGCGCCAATTCCCGCCGGCGCTTTTCCCCCTCCGCCGTTCCCTCCAACACGCCCGTCACCGCCCCGTGCCCGCCGTAGCGCCCCACCAGGACCAACTGCTCCCCTTGGAAGAAATCCGGCAACGCCGCCGGATACCGCTTGGTCACGTGCAATTCCGACGGGAACGTCAGCACCGGGTTGGCCAGCACGGGATCCTTGATCTTCGCGAAAAACCGCGACACCTTGACTTCGATATCCTCCTCCGGCAGCACGTATTCGGTGGCCGCCCGCGATTCCTCCGCGATCCGGTCCAGCAACCGGGTGTTCACATCCGTGCCAATGCCGAAGCAAAAAATCCGCCGCTGGGCCGGGTTCCGGTTCTGCGCCCGCTTCACGATCTCCTCCTCGTCCGTCACCCCGATGGTGGGCATCCCGTCCGTCAGAAACACAATTACCGCCGGCCGCCCCGCCTCCGCG
>CAIYZC010000780.1 GCA_903930565.1 uncultured Pedosphaera sp. | reverse complement strand
CCGCTTCGCCATCGACGGCGACTGGCTGACGGGCGAGGAAAGCTGGGAAACGGGGCAAGTCGCGGAGCAACGGAAACTGCGGCTCGCGCCCGGCCCGCACGCCATCACGGTGGATTATGTCCATCGGGGCAACAAACCCGCGGCGCTGAAAATGGAATGGGCCGGCCCCGGGTTCGAGCGCGGCGAAGTTCCCCCGGCCCGGCTCACGAGCCAAAAGGAGCGCGTGCCCGCCCCCGCGCCCTACGCCATCGACGCCGCCCTGGCCGCCCGCGGCCGGGAGCTGTACGGGCAATTGCACTGCGCCGCCTGCCACGCGGACCAACCGCCGACGGGGCCGGCGCTGACCGCCCTGCAACCGGGCCGGGGTTGCCTCGCGCCAACGCCCGCGCCGGGCGTGCCGGACTACCGCCTCATGGCCGAAACGCGCACGCAATTGACCGCGGAACTTGCGGCGCTGAACCGCCCCACCCTGCCGGCACCTTCGCCGCGTGAAGCGCTGCAACTGCGGTTGACGGCTTTCCAATGCCTCGCCTGCCATGTCCGCGATGGCAAGGGCGGGCCGGCGGGCGCCCGCGACGCGTTCTTCACTTCAAACGGCACGGATTTGGGCGATGAAGGCCGGCTCCCGCCCCGCTTGGACGGGGTCGGCGACAAGTTGCAACCCGCGTGGCTCGCCAAGGTGCTGGCGGAAGGCGCGGCGGTGCGGCCGTATCTGAACACGCGGATGCCGGTGTTCGGGACGCGGAATGTGGGGGCGCTAGCGGAAATGTTCATCGCGCTGGATCGCTCCGCCCGGACCGTCAGCCCGAGTCCCGATGCCCCGGAGGAGCAGCGCGAGGCGGGGCGGTTGCTGGTGGGCACGAAGGGATTGTCCTGCGTCGCCTGCCACCCGTTCAACCGCCGGCCGGCGCAGGCCCTGCAAGTCATTGATTTGATTAC
Source organism: uncultured Pedosphaera sp. (assembly GCA_903930565.1). Classification (GTDB taxonomy): domain Bacteria; phylum Verrucomicrobiota; class Verrucomicrobiia; order Limisphaerales; family Pedosphaeraceae; genus CAIXFN01. The sequence continues at coordinate 1,985 of CAIYZC010000780.1, read as the reverse complement.
GGCGACGGAGCGGCTGAACCCGGATTGGTTCCGGCAGTTTCTGCTGGACCCGAGCCGGTTCCATCCCGGCACCCGCATGCCCGGCTTTTGGCCCGGGGGCGTCAGCCTGATGACCAACGTGCTGAACGGGGTGACCGAGCGGCAGCACGCCGCGCTGTGGACGTATCTCGCGGACGGCGCCCGGGCGAAATTCCCCGAGGGATTGAGCCGGCAAAACTTGGAACTGATCGTGGGCGGCGAGGCGGTGCTGTACCGCGGCAAACTTTGGGAAGCGGGCTTCCGGGCGGTCGCGGCCGGGTACCCGGGTGGGTTGAACAGCGCGTTTGACGCCGAGGAAATGCGCCTGGCGTTGCTGTGGCGCGGCCGCTTCCTCAACGCCGGAGCGCACTGGACCTCGCAGGGCATGGGCCAAATCCGTCCGCTGGACAACCCGGTGGTGGTGTTCCCCCACGGCGCGCCCCTGGCCGTCCTGGCGACGACGGAGACGCCGTGGCCCACCGAACCGCCCAAGGCGCTGGGATTTCGCTTCCGGGGTTATGAACTCGACCGCGCCAACCAACCCACGCTCCGGTATGCGTGGCGGGAGGCGGAGATCGAAGATTTCATCCAGCCCCTGCCCGCGAACGGGCCGACGGGACTGCGGCGGACGCTGCGTTTCCCCGACCGGCCGGCGCCGGACCACGCTTATTGGCGCCTTGCCCGCGGTCGCCTCGCCCCCGTTGGCGCGAATGCCTGGCGGCTGGACGAGGCCGTCACCCTGCGCCTGCCCACGACCACTTTGGCCACGGTGCGCGGCACGGGGGCGCGGCAGGAGTTGCTGGTGCCGGCCGGCCCCCAAGCCAACCTGGAGGTAGAATATGTTTGGTAACCCCCGCCGTCGGCGTCGTTTTCCCTTCGCCGCCCTTCTCGCGCTCGTGGCCTGCGCCGCCACACTGGTTCGCGCTGATGACGATCCGCAATGGATCACTTACAAGGGCGGCCGGGGCCCCGGCAAGGGCAAGCGGATCGTGTTTTTGACCGGCGACGAGGAATACCGCTCGGAGGAATCCATGCCCGCGATGGCGCGGCTGCTGGCCCAACGCCACGGGTTCCAATGCACCGTGCTCTTTTCGGTGAATCCGGAAAACGGCGAGGTGGATCCCAAGATCGACAACAACATTCCGGGCTTGGACGCGTTGACCAACGCCGATCTGATGGTGGTGTTCACGCGCTTCCGGCACCTGCCCGAGGCGCAGATGGCCAAGTTCGTGGACTACGTCAATTCCGGCCGCCCGGTGATGGGGATTCGCACGGCGACGCACGCGTTCGATTACGACCGGTTCCAGAAGGAGAAGTACTCGGAATGGGCCTGGCGCGGGCGACATCCGGAGTTTCCCGGCGGTTTCGGCCGGCAGGTGCTGGGGGAAACGTGGGTCGACCATTACGGCGGCTACCACGGCGAGAGCACGCGGGGCGTCATCGTCCCGGCCATGCGGGAGCATCCCGTGCTCCGCGGCATCGACCAATTGTGGGCGCTGTCGCACGCTTACAAAGTGACCCAGTTGGAGGGCGACAGCCAACCTTTGGTGCTCGGCCAACCGCTCCAGGGTCTGCGCCCCACCGATCCGCCGGATGCCGGGAAGCCGCCCGTGCCGGTGGCGTGGATCAAGACTTTCACCGGCAAGGCGGGCAAAGCGGCCCGCGTGTTCACCACCACGCTCGGTTACGGCGATGATTTCAAGGAGGAGAGCGTGCGCCGCTTGTTCGTGAACGCCTGTTACTGGTGCGTGGGGTTGGAGGACCGCATCCAGCCGCGGGCGGATGTCTCCCTGGTCGGATCCTACGAACCCCGCAAGAGTGACTTCGGGGCGTACCGCCGAGGCATGACGCCCGCCGATCTCAAGGAGAACCCCAGCCCCGAGAACCTCGCCGACGTGCCGCCGAATGAGCGCGAGGCCGCGTACTACCGCCTCACCGACGTGCCGATGCCGCCCGACACGGTGATG
>CAIYZC010000779.1 GCA_903930565.1 uncultured Pedosphaera sp. | reverse complement strand
GGCGGGCGGCGCGGGTGTACGACGGGCGGTTGCCTTTCTTGGTGCTGGCGAAAAGTGTGAATTGGCTGATAACGAGGATTTCGCCATTGATTTCCTGGACGGAGCGGTTCATGAGGCCCGCGTCGTCGGGGAAAATGCGCAGGCGAACGATTTTGCCGCTGAGCCATTCGGCGTCCTCGGGAGTGTCAGCGTCTTCCACGGCGACCAGGACGAGGAGGCCGGGGCCGATGGCGCCGCGAACGGCGCCGCCGATGGTCACGCTGGCGGAGGCGACGCGTTGGAGGACAGCACGCATTAGGAGAAGGAGGCCTGGGGCGGGTACTATTTGTCCGTGCCGGGGGGCACGGGGGGGACGAGGCGGTTGGTTTCGTCGAAGAGAGCTTTCAAGCGGCGCACTTCCTCGGGGTGGGCGGCGGCGACGTCGTGTTGTTCGGCGGGGTCGGCTTGGAGATCGAACAGCATCATGGCTTTGGGTTCATCTCCGGTGTCCACTCCGGGGAAGACGCTGGGATGGTATTGCTCGTAGGGGGCGATGATGGTGACGCCGTCGGGGGCGCGCTTGTCCACGTATTTTTCGTCGGCCGGCAAGGCCTTGCGGTTGCCCGCCTTGAGGACGTGGAGTTTCCAGCGGGCGTCGCGAACGGTGGCCAGGCGCGGGCCCAGGTGGCCGAAAATGACAGGATGGGGGCTGGGCGCGCCTTGGGCCAGGACCGGGAGGAGATCGCGGCCGTCAATAACCCGATCCGCAGGGGCCGGGACGCCGGTGGCGGCGAGGACGGTGGCGAAGACATCCATCATAATCGCGGGGGCTTCGCTGACTTGGCCGGGGGGGATGTGGCCGGGCCACCGGGCGATGAACGGAACGCGGTAGCCGCCCTCGAACGAGCTGCCCTTCATCCCGCGGAGGCCGCCGGTGCTGCCGCCGAACCAGGGGCCGTTGTCACTGGTGAAAATGACCAGCGTGCGGTCCGTGAGGTGAAGGCGGTCGAGTTGTTCGAGGACCTGGCCGACGCTCCAATCGAGTTCGGCAATCACATCGCCATAGAGGCCGTTGCCGGATTGGCGGTAGAATTTCTCCGCGGCGGCGAGGGGTTTGTGGGGCATGGCATGAGCGAGGTAGAAGAACCATGGTTGGTCTTGGTGACGGGCGATGAATTGGTTGGCGCGGTCGGTGTAGCGGCGGGTGAGGTTGGCTTGGATGACGGGGTATTCAAAGGGTTGGTCGCCTTCGAGCAGGCGCACGGGGCGCATGTCGTTGCTGTAGGGGATGCCCAGATATTCGTCGAAACCGCGGTGGGTGGGGAGGTATTCGGGGCGTTGATGGCCGAGGTGCCATTTGCCGACCATGCCGGTGGCGTAGCCCGCTTGGTGCAAGAGTTGGGCGAGGGTGATTTCGCCGGCGGGCAGGGCGATGGCGTCGGAGGCGGGGCCGCCGTCCGGGGAGGGGTTGGACGTCAGGCCGCAGCGGAAGGGATAGCGGCCGGTCAGCAACGAGGCGCGGGTGGGGGCGCAGAAGGGCATTGGGCAATTGAACTGCCGCAGGCGGGCGCCTTGGGCCGCGAGGCGGTCGAGGTGGGGGGTTTTGAAAGTGGGGTGGCCGTAGCAGCCGAGTTCGCCGAAGCCCATGTCATCGGCGAGAATGATCAAGATGTTCGGGCGGTCGGCGGGGGCGGCGCTCCCGGCGCCGATCGACAACAGTCCGAGGAGGAATAAGACCGGGAGCAGCTGGAGCTTTTTCATGGGGCAATGCGTGGGGGAATTTTTTAGCGAAGGCCGCCAAGGACGCAATGACGGAATCAAACCTTGGGGAGGGGTCGGAGTTCGCCGTTTTGGTGGCCCACGACGAAATCGAAACGGTCGCGTTGGAGGCACCAAGGGACGTCGTCGCGGAGTTCGGGGACGCCGAGGAGGCGGCGGCCGTTGCTGGATTGGGACACGGCGGAGGCGAGGTCGTGCTGGTGGCGTTCGTAAACGGCGCGGGCGAGGCGGGCGGAATCGGCGGCGGCCGAGTCATCCGCGGGCCAGACCAGCGCGGCCAGGGCGCCGGCGCCCAGGATATCCTCATAAGCGGCGCGCTCGCCGGTGCCGCTGCAAACCAGGAGGAGCCGGCGGGGGGCGCGGGTGCGGAGGTGGCGCGCGGTGGCGGCGAGGTTGGGGAAGGCGCCCGCCAGGAGTTCCGCTGCGCCGGCACAAGCGCGGAGGGCGCGGGAACCGTTGGTGGTGGAGAGCACAATTGTGCGGCCGCCGACGCGCTCCGGCGTGTATTCGCGCGGGGAATTGCCGAGGTGAAAATCCACCCCACCGCTCAGCGCGGCGCGGATGCGGTGGCCTTCGCGTTCGCCGGCCAGGAGGGCGTCGGGGCGCTCCCGGCCCAGCGCGACGGCTTCGGGAATTTCCGCCACGGGGATCACCGCGCGGGCGCCCGCGGCGAGGGCGGCGACGATGGTGCTGGTGGCGCGAAACACGTCAAACACCACGCAGATGGTGTCACTGAGGTCGCGGGCGGGGAGCCCGGCGTATTCCGCGGGGGTGTACAGGACTTCCAGTTGGGCGGGGTAATGGGTGCTCATGGGGGCGTCAAAGCCGGCGGGCGGGTGCGCATGTAGTGGAAAAGGTATTGCTGGGCGTAACCGGCGTGGGGTCCGAAATAGGTGGCGACAAAGCGCTCCAACCGTGCGGGCGAAGGGGCGCGGCGCGGGAAGTAAAGCTGGCGCAAGGCCTTCCGCACCCACACGTCCACCGGGAACGCGCCGGGGAAACCGTACGCGAACAGCAGCACACAATCGGCGATTTTCGGGCCGACACCCGGCAGGGTGACCAAGGCGTCCCGGGCCGCGGGCAACGGCAGGCCGGCGACGGCCCCGAGGTCCAGCCGCCCGTCCGCCACGGCGCGGGCGGCCGCCAGGAGGTAGGGGGCGCGGAAACCCATTTTGCAGTCCCGCAAGGCCGACTCCGGTAGTGCCGCCAAGGCGGCGGCCGTGGGGAAGGCGTGGGCGGGCGGTTCGCCGGGCGGGACGACGAGCGGTTCCCCGTGGCGGGCCGCCAGCAGGGCGACGATTTGGCGGATTTGGACGATTTGCTTGGTGGAAGAAAGAATGAACGAGGCGAGGCATTCCCACGGGTCCTGGCGCAGAAGGCGCAAGCCCCGGCTGTGGGCGACGGCGGCGCGCAAGGGGGCGTCAGCAGGAAAACCGGCCAGAACGGCGGCGAGGTCGAGGTCGATTTGAAGGTAGTGCCGCAGCCAGCCGGGGTCGGCGACCGGGACGGCGGTTTCGGCGTGCAGGCCCCCGGCGGCGGGGCGCAGCCGCACCCAATGGCGGCCGATCACACCGGTCCACGCGCCGGCGGGGCCCGGTTCCCAGCGGAAGGCCTGGCCGGAATCCAGCGTGGCGGCGAGGTCGTAATCCTGGGCGGGCAGATTCATCGCAAACCGCGGCATTCGATAATCTGCAGGCGGCGGACGGGTTGGCCGCGGTGCTCGACGATGACGGAGCCCAAGTCCTTGGTGCTGGTGAAGGCGGCGGCGATGGAGTCATCCACCGGGAGTCCGGAGGGCCCGTCGAGGGCGAATTCCCGGACGAAGAGAGCATTTTCGCCGTGGCGGTTGGTGTAGCCGGGCCAGAAATAGAATTGGTTTTCGGGGGTGGCCGACGCGCGGCAATAAACGGGGATGGGGGCCGCCGGGGTCGGTTGAACGGCCGGGAGGTAGAAGGCGATTTCGCCCGTGATGCCGTATTGGTCGCCGATGATGAACACCGGCGGGCCTTCGGCCGACAAACGCCGACGGGCGAGGTCCACGGCGGCGGCGGTTTCCCGCCAGCCGGTGACCCGTTTGAGGGGATTGTATTTGGGGGGGAGTTTTCCGCCCGCCAGCTTGTCCAACACCTTGGGCGCACGCAGCAGCACCTGGCTCAAAGTGCCCACCACCAAGGCGGCCACCAGCCAGGTGCGGATGCGGCGATGGCCGGCGGCCCAGCGGGCATCCCAATACACCACGCCGAAGCAGAGCAGCGGGACGATGGCGGGGGCGATCCAATTGGGTTGCACGCGCGCATGCAGGGTGAGGAGGAAGTAAACCGCCACGATGGGGGCGCCCATGCTGAAGAGGTAGCGCGGCAAGGGGCCGTCGGGCGGGCGGCGGAGAAAGAGCCAGAGCGCGGCCAGGGTGGGGAGCACGACGAAGGGGTTGAGGAGCAGGGTTTCGACCAGCACGAAGTCGGTCGTAAAATTGAGCAAATTATGCCCCGTGGCGGCGAGGCTCCAGGCTTGCTCCAAGTGCCCGCCTTGGGCGACGTGCGTGGCCGTGATCCAGTGGTGCCGGGAATTCCAGATCAGCACGGGGAGGGCGCCCAGCAGATTGATCAATAGCGCCAGCCACGGACCCGGGCGGCGGAGGTGCTTGCGGGCCGGGGGCCAGAGGCAAAAGAAAAGCAGCCAGCTCAGCCACTGGAAGAGCGCGGTGTATTTGGAGAGAAAACCCAGCGCGGACCAGAGTCCCACCCACAACCAATCCCGCGTGGCCCCGCCTTCAATGGCCCGCCAACCCGCCACCATGGCCAGGGTCCAGAACAGGACCGAGAGGGGATCGACGGTCATGAGCGCGCCGCCGACGATGAGCAGCGGCAGGGCGCAGCACAGGGCCACGGCCCAGCAGGCGGCGCGGGCGCCGGCGACGCGGGTGAGGAAACCCAGGATGGTCAGTTGCAGCGCCGCGGCCAGCCAAGGCGGGAAACAATGCACCCCCGCCGTGGTATCGCCCAGCAGCGCGGTGCCCAGCCAGTGGGTGTAGGCGATGAGGGGCGGCTTGCTGTAATAAGAGAGCGCGAGGTGCTTGGACCAAAGCCATTGATAGGCTTCGTCTTCGGCCACATCCAAGGTGCCGCTCGCGAGGAACCACAAGCCGACTCCGAGTTGAAGCAGGATCAGGGCGTAGGCCAAATTTCGCCACTGGCGATCCGCCAGCGCGGTGGTGAGCGGCAGGGCGGGGCGGGGCTCGGGGACCAGGAGCGAGGGCAGCCGGCCCGCCCAACCCGGGAACCAACGGCGCCCCGCCCAGGCCCAGAGGCGGTCGGCGGTCCAAACGATTCCCGCGGCATAGCCGGCGCCGAGGATGGCCCCGGCGAGGACGTCGCTGGGGTAATGCACCCCGTTGTACACCCGGGACAAGGCCACCAGGCCCGCGGCGGGGAGCATGAACCACCAGCTCCGGCGGTAATAGATGAACAGCACCATGGCGGCGGCGAACCAATTGGCGGCGTGCGAGGAGGGCATGCTGCCGCTGTCCGTGCGGCCGATCCCGGGCGGCATGAGCACGTCCGACAGCGTCAGGAAAGGCCGGGGTCGGGCGACGGCGTGCTTGAGGGTGTTGCAAATGAAACCATCCCCCAAACCGACCGCGAGGGCCAGCATGACGAGGCAGATGCGTCCGCGCGCGCCGCCCTTCACCAGCAGCGCCAGGGCTGCGAAGAGCAGAAAAGGCGCGAACCACGCGTTCCCACTGCAAAACGGCATCAACCGGTCGAGGAGCGGATGGCTCCAGCCCGAGTTGATGGCGCGAAAGAGTTGGGTGTCCAAGCTTGAGAGCCAATGCATTGCGCGGAGAATCTAGCCCGGGACGGCATTCATTCAACCATCAATCTTGCGGCGGGGGCAGCCAATGGCGGCGATCGAAGAAGCCGGGATGGGTATACTTTCAGACCGTTGCAGGTCACCCACTTGATGACGGTCATGCCCGCATGAAACTGTGGAGCGAGAAGCTGGTAGTCGGGTTATGGCCCGGGTCGGAAGCGTAAATATGAGGAACTGACACCTTGGGGATTGGCTTGCCGGCCGGGGGTGGGAGGCGGATGCTTGGGGCAATGAAACCTTGGTTGATGGCCTGGCTGGGAATGGGGGCGCTGCTGTTGCAGGCGGCGGGGGCGGAGGTTCCCTGGGTGCGCCGGGAGTGGGCGGACACGGGGGCGTTGTTGGCTAACCCGGGGCAGGGGTGGATGAGCACTTGGCGGCAGCCGCCCAAGGGGTCCGGGTGGCCGGTCTCGGTGGTTTACCTGCGCTTTGAATGGGCGCAGTTGGAGCCCGAGGAGGGGCATTATAATTGGGCCTTCATCGATGACGTGTTGACGGCCTGGCAGGCGCGCGGGGTGACGCTGGGGTTGCGGGTCATGACCACGAATCCGCACAGCGAGGGTTACTATTCATCCCCGGCTTGGTTGTTTCAGGCGGGCTGCCGGGGCACGGAATACCGCGTGGGGGGCGGGGATCCAACCAGCGGCGGCAAGGCCATCGCCCGGATTGAGCCGGATTACGCCGATCCGATCTATTTGGCAAAGCACGGGGCGTTTTTGGCGGCGCTCGGCCGGCGGTATGAGGGGCTGGGAAAATTGGAGTTTGTCGATATCGGGTCGTACGGTCTGTGGGGCGAATGGCATACGGACCATCCCGCCCCCGCGGCGGTGCGGCGGCAGATTGTAGATCTGTATCGGCGGGCCTTTCCGAAAACCCCGCTGATGTTCATGACGGATGACGCCGAGATTTTGGCGTATGCCTTGCCGTCGGGGGTTGGCTTACGGCGGGACGGCGTTGGGTCACCCTGGCACGAAAAGAACTGGATTGGCTCCGCGCGCTATGCCGGGGTTCCGGGCATGGCGGAGGCGTGGCGGGCGCAGCCGGTGGTGTTTGAATGGTTTGGGGATTACGCGTATTTCCAGAGCAAGGGTTGGTCGTTTCCCGCGGCGGTGGATTTCATGCTGCGCAACCACGTCACCCTGCTCAATGACAATTTGGGTCGGGTGCCCCCCGCGGAACAGCCGCTCGTGGACCGGTTGGCCCGGCTGGCCGGGGCGCGCTTCGTGCCGCGCGAAGTGGCGCATCCCGCATCGATGAAGGCGGGAACGGTCCTGCCGGTGAAGATGCAGTGGGTCAATGCGGGCGTGGGGCGGTTGTATCATCCGTACGAGTTGCGGTTGGCGCTGTGGGATGCCCAAGGCAAAGCGGTCTCCCGGACGGAGGCGGTCGCGGATGCGCAAACTTGGTTCCCGGGAGAGTGGGAAGTGACCGGGAACTTGCCGGTGCCCAAGGGTTTGGCCGCCGGGGAATATTCCCTGGCCTTGGGGCTCTTTGATCCGACGGGCCGGCGGCGGGCCTTTGCGTTGCCGATTACCGCCGCCGAGCGGGAGGGGTGGTACACGCTCGGCCCGGTCCAAGTGGTGGAACAATGATCCGGGGCCCCAAAGCAACGGCGGGGAAAACCATCATCCCGCGACCGGTGAATCCCGCAGAATTTTTCCCTCGCGACCTTCCGTTTCCCCCGGGCGGAATCCGCCGCGGACGATGGCCGTAAGGTCGAGCGGGAGCTGGTGTAGCCGGCCAAAGGCGGACACCCGGTCGGAAAAACTTTTGCGGCTCAACCGTCGCCGGCCCGGCCCGGCCAGGAAGATCTGGTTGCCGAGACCCCGCACGTCGAGGAGGTGCAGGCTTTCAAAAACGTGCCGATAGGTGGTGACTTGGGAATCATAATGGGGATTGGCTTGGCGGCTCCAGACGTTGGCAATCAACCAACCCTCCTCCCCCAGTGCGTCGCGCACCCGCCGCAGGCATTCGCAGGTCATCAGCGCCCGCGGCGGCCCATCGGGCCCGGCGACATCCAACAGGATGGCATCGTATTGCCGGTCGCACTGTTCCAAAAATGCCCGCCCGTCCGCCACGTGGGTCCGCAGATCGGGATCTTCGCGGTATTCGAAGAATTCCTTGGCTGCGGCCACGACCAGCGGATCAATTTCCACCACGTCCATGCGCAACTGCGGGAAGCAGGCCCGCAAAAACCGCGGAATGACACCGCCGCCCAGGCCAATGATCAAAACCTCCTCCAAACGGTTGGTCAGCGCCAACCCCGCGATCATGGCCGGGGTGTAGGGGGATTCCAAATGTCCCGGATCACCCGGCTTGACGACGCTCTGCCGGACCCCGTTCCGGCCGAACCAAAGTGCGCGCAGCCCCCGGTCATTCTCCGTGACGAGGATGTGGTTAAACGCCGAATGCTGCTCGAATAAAATGGTTTCGTGCGTTTCGTTCAATGGGGCGGCCTTCCGATGGGGTGATGCTGGGGGATCAGCCGCCGAATGGCAAGCCGCCCTTGGCACTCCTACCGACGTGTTTAGATCGTGCTTGCGGAGGGTCAAAATCCCATGAATTTTCGGGCGGATCGGTCAAGCTCCAGGAGCAACGGTTCTCCCGGCAAGGTAAGCGGGACACGTTGAAAGCTGGGGACGGCT
>CAIYZC010000778.1 GCA_903930565.1 uncultured Pedosphaera sp. | reverse complement strand
TCGGCACCCAACATCGGGGTGTAAACGTCCACAAAATCCAAACCGGGTTCGTGCCAGGCGGCGATGGCGGCGTTGGCTTGGACGGCTTGGTCGTGAATTTTCCAGCGGGCGGGGCTGGGTTTGATGGCGAGAAAGCAGAACTTGGTGGCGGGCAATTGGGCCCGGATGCGCCGCACGAAGGCTTGATAGTCGGCCACGACCTGCGCGGGCGGGTGGCCGTTGGCCAGGTCGTTGTCGCCCGCGTAGAGCACGATCAGGCGGGGGGCGCAGGGGATGATGATGCGGTCGGCAAATTGGGTGGAATCGGCGATCAGGGAGCCGCCGAAACCGCGGTTGAGGACCGGAAACCCGGGAAAAGCGTGCGCGAGGTTGGTCCAGAGCCGGATAGTGGAGGAGCCGGCGAACAGGACGGCGTTCGCGGGCGGCGGATTCCTCCGATCGGCGGCCTCCAAGGCGCGGATTTCCTTTTCCCACTTGGGGAGGGGCTGGTTGGTGCCCGGATTGGCGGGGGCGGAATTGGTCTGGGCGCGGGCGGTCGCCGCGCCGGTCACCAACAGGAGGGCGCAAAGCGGCAACAGGCGCCGCGCAAGGAGCATCATGGCCCCAAAATGGCCCGGCGAAGCCCGCTTTGGAAAGCGAAATCCGGGGGGGCGAAAGAATCACCATTTATTTTTAAGTACTTCAGAACTTTTTCTTGTCTGATGCGTATTACTAATGTCCCGACGTCGCAAGTTTTCGTCGGGGGGTGTTTAGGGGTCGGTGTGAAACGGGCGCGTCCGGTTTATGGGTTTCCGGACGCGCCCCAGCCGATTTAAACGGGCAATGCACGGCATGAACGCAAACGATTCGACGAGCGCAAACGGGACGGGCGGAGGCGCGGGCGCCCCCGGCAGGACCAAACCGTCCGCTGAAGTATTGCGCCTGTTGCCGGTGGAATTCGTAAAACGCCACCGCGTGCTGCCGCTGGAAGTCAACCGCGGCATCCTCCAATTGGCCATGGTCGATCCCGGCGACGACCGCGTGCTGGATGACATCCGGCTGCTGACCGGCTTGGAAATCGCGCCGATCACGACCCCGGAGCCGGAATTGCTCGAGCGCATCGCCGAGTGCCATCAGGTCTCGGTGGAGCAGATGATCGAAAACCTCGATCCGAACCGCGCCACGATCGCCGAGAGCAAGAATCTCCACGACATCGAGGTGATGGCCAACGAGCCGACCGTGATCAACCTCGTCAATGTCATCATTTCCACCGCCATCCGCGAGCGGGCCAGCGACATTCACTTGGTCCCTTTCGAGTCCGCGATCCAATTGCGCTACCGGGTGGACGGTTTGCTCCAGGAAAAGCCGCCGCCCCCCAAGCAACTGCATCCGGCGCTGGTCTCGCGCATCAAGATCATGGCGGATATGAACATCGCGGAACGGTTCATGCCGCAGGACGGCCATATCCAGATCAACCACCGCGGCTCCCGGGTGGACATCCGCGTGGGCACGATGCCCACCATCCATGGCGAGAGCCTCGTGATGCGCTTGCTGGAAAAAGGCACCAAAATGCTCACGGCGGAGGAGTTGGGCCTGGACCGGGAGCGGTCGGTGCTGCTCTCCCGCCTGGTGGAGAAGCCGCACGGGCTGTTTCTGACCACCGGCCCGACCGGCAGCGGCAAAACCACCACCCTGTACGCGATTTTGCAGGGCATTTACACGCCCGAATTGAAGATTCTCACCATCGAGGACCCGGTGGAATACGAGCTCCCCGGGGTGGCGCAGATTCCGGTCCGCCCGACGCGCAATTTCACCTTTGCCACCGGGTTGCGGGCCATCCTGCGCCAGGACCCCGACGTGGTGATGGTCGGCGAAATCCGGGATTCGGAAACCGCCGAAATCGCGATCCGCGCCGCCCTCACGGGGCATCAGGTGTTCAGCACCCTGCACACGAACGACGCCACGGGCGCGGTGACGCGGCTGATCGACATGGGGGTGGAACCGTTCCTCATCGCCTCCTCGCTGGAAGGCGTGTTGGCGCAACGGCTGGTGCGCAAGATTTGCCCCCACTGCCGCGTGGAAGCTCCGGTGGCGGGGGGATTGCGCGACAAACTGGAAGCCTTGGGCGGCCGCAAGCTGGGGGGGCCGTTCTACACGGGACGGGGGTGCGAAGAATGCCGGGGCGTCGGTTTCCGGGGACGGATTGGCATTTTCGAACTGCTCACGGTCTCGGCCGAGTTGCGGGAACTCATTCTCCAACGCCGCTCCAACACCGAGCTCAAGACCACCGCGCAGCGCACCATGATGACGATGCATCAGGACGCCCTCCGCAAAGCGGCGGACGGCATCACCTCGCTGGAGGAAATCCTGCGCGTGTCCAGCGGCGACCTGGCGGAATGAACGCTTTCCGCTACCAAGCCGTGGCCGCGAATGGCACCCCCGCCCAGGGGGTGATCGAGGCGGAGGACCGCAAGGCCGCCTTGCGCGTGCTCCAGCAGCGGGGGATCTATCCTTCCCTGCTGGAACCGCAGGGGGGCGGCGCGGCGGCCGTGGTCCGCCCGGCGGCGGGGAACCCGGCGGCAACGGTGCCGGCCGCCGCCCCCGCACGGCGCTTCGGGACGGGGATCAAACGCAAGGAAATCACCGCCCTCACCCGGGAAATGGCCGCCTTGCTGGGCGCCGCCATCCCCATTCCCCAGGCGCTGGAAGGCTTGGCCGAGGGCGAGGAGAACCCGGTCCTCCGCACCGTGGTGGGCCAACTGTCGGAATCGGTCCGCAAGGGGGCGTCCTTTTCCGCCGCGCTGGAGGAGCATCCCCGGTTGTTCGGCAAATTGTATAGCAGCATGGTGCGGGTCGGCGAGGAGGCGGGAGTGTTGCCCAAGGTGATGAACGACCTGGCGCAATTGTTGGAACACGAGGACGAAATGCGCAGCGAGGTGGTTTCCGCCGTGGCGTATCCCGCGTTCGTGCTCGGCTTCGGCATCCTGACGGTGACGATTTTGATGACCGTGGTCCTGCCCAAGCTTTTTGGGATGTTGCAGGACATGCTCACCGTGCTGCCGTTGCCCACGCGCGTCCTCCTGGCCGTGAGCGGGGGCTTGCAGTCCTACTGGCCCTATCTGCTGATCCTCCTCGTCGCCGCCGGCTTCGGACTGCGCGCCTACTTGATCACCGCGGAGGGCGCGCGCCGCGCCGACCAAGTCAAGCTGCGGATCCCCCTCATGGGGGCCATGTTCCGGGCCGCGGCGCTGAGTCGCTTCGCCCGCACGCTGGGCACCCTGGTCAAGAGCGGCGTCTCCCTCCTGCCGGCGCTGAAAATCGTGGAGAACACCATCGGCAACCAAATCATCGCCGGCATGATCGCCCAAGTCGCCGAGGAAACCCGCGGCGGCGATTCCCTCGCGGCCCCCTTGCGCAAGCTGGGCATCTTTCCCAAAACCGTCATCCAAATGATCGCGGTGGGTGAGGAAACCGGCCGCTTGGACGAAATGCTGCTCAAAGTCGCCGACATCGAGGAGCGGCACATGCGCGCCCGCACCAAGACGATGATTTCCCTGCTGGCCCCCATTATGATTTTGGTGGTGGGGGCGCTCGTGGGCTTCATGGTGATCGCCCTGCTCCTCCCCATTTTCCAAATGAGCCGCGCCGTTCACTAACCCAACCCGCTTTGCCCGCTCCCCAACCAACCCCACCCTTTATGAAAACCCGCTTATCGCCCCGCTCCACCGGGGCCTTCACCCTGGTCGAAATCATGGTCGTGGTGATCATCCTCGGCATTTTGGCCGCCACGATCATCCCGCAGTTCATGGGCGCCACGACGGACGCCAAAGTCGGCGCCGCCAAGGCCCACATTGCCGAACTGGAAGCCGCCATCGACCGCTTCAACATCAACATGGACCGCCATCCCACGTCGGAGGAAGGCTTGAAAGTCCTGGTCGAACCGCCCCCGGGCGAGGATAAGAAATGGCGCGGACCCTATATCAAAATGCTGCGTGACGATCCGTGGGGTCATCCCTACCAATACAAATCCCCGGGGGTCCACCACGCCACCAGCTTTGACCTGTGGTCCCGCGGCGCGGACGGCGCGGACGGCGGCGAAGGGGACAACGCCGACATCGGGAATTGGTAATCCAACCGGCCATCCGCCGTATGCCACCGCTCCCCCACCCCCGCCCGCCCGCGCCCGCCGCGCCGCGGGCGCGGCCGCGCCCGCGCACGGCGGGAGGCTTCACGCTGGTGGAGTTGATGGTGGTGGTCGTGCTCATTGGCATTCTGACGGCCGTCATCATCCCCGAGATGCGGGGCACCTTTCAGGACGCCGTCCTGCGGGCGGCGTGCCGTGACTTGGTGAATGTGTGCGATCTGGCCGCGAGCCGGGCGGTGAGCCGGAACCAAATCTGCCGGGTCCGGTTCGAACCCCGCACCGGCAAGTACGTGGTGGAGCGCCGCGTGCGCGGCCAGGGGGCGCAGATGGAATTCGCCCCGATCGAAGACCTGGCGGGCGGCCAGGGTAAATTGGACCACCGCATTGTTTTGGAAGTGCATGAGCCCGGCGAAAACCCGGCGGCGGATTACCATCGGGACAGCCGGGCGCCCGCGGACGAACCCGCGGCCAACTCCGCGCCCCCGGAGGAGGAAAACCGCGGCCGGGCCGCCACCGACGAAGCCATCACTTTTTACCCCGACGGCACCGCCGAACCGCGGGAACTGCTGCTGCGGGACCCCGCCGGCTTCCGGCTGGGGCTGCACCTCAACCCCGCCACCGGACGCTTCCGGGTGATCGAACTGGCACGCGGATGAAGCAGCGGCGGCACAACGGGGGCTTTTCGTTGCTGGAGGTCATGTGCGCCCTCCTGATTCTGGGCGTGGCCTTGGTGGGCCTGGCCCAGGGCATCAGCACCGCGTTGACCTCGACCAAGGAATCCGAACTCCAAACCGCCGCCGCCCTCCTCGCCGCGGGCCGGATCGAAACCCTGCGCGCCGACGGCCGGATCATCGACGGGGAACGCACCGGCGATGGCGGGGAGGAAATGCCGCGGTACCGCTGGCGGGAAACGGTGTCCGGCGCGCCGATCAGCGGCTTGCACGAGGTGCGGGTCACGGTCGAATACGCCCCCACGGGCCGGGAGATTTATGCCCTCCAAACGCTCCTCTTCGACCCGCCGCCCGCCCCCGCCGAGGATGGCTTGGGCTCGGGCAAGCAAAAGGACCGGCGCAAAGAACCGCGGAGGAACCGCCGATGACCGGCCCGCGCCCACCCCGTGCGGCGGCCGGATTCACGCTGATCGAAGTGCTGATCAGCGCCGCCTTGATGGCGTTGATTCTCGTCAGCGCGTACCTTTGCCTGAATGCCGGTTTCGCAGGGCAGCGGACGATTGAGCCGCGGGTGGAAATCACCCAAAACGCCCGGGTCGCCCTGGCCCGGCTCACCGCCGACCTCCGCACCGCCTGCCCGCTCTCCGCGGACTACAACTTTCTCGGGATGCAGCGCACCATTGGCGAGGCGCAGGCGGACAATTTGGATTTCGCCACCCACAACCACACCCCGCGCGGCCCGCGCGAAGCGGATTTTTGCGAAGTCAGTTACTTCGCCGAACGGGACCGCCGCACGGGGCTGCTCACCCTCTGGCGGCGGCGCAACCCGGTGATTGCCGGCGACCCCTTGACCGGCGGCGCGCGGGAGGAGGTCGTGCGCGGATTGCGCGGCATCGCCTATGAATACTTTGACGGTTTGGATTGGTACAACAGTTGGGGCGAGCTGAATCCCGTCAAAGCCCAAACTTCCGCCCGGCCGGCGCCCAACCTGACCGGTTTGCCGGACGCGGTGCGCATCACGCTGGCTTTCGCCCCCGATCCGTTCGCGCGCGCCGCGCGGCCGGATGCCGTTGCGCCACCCGCCACGGGGGACGCCCCCTTGGTCTTTCAAACGGTCGTGCGCTTGGAACTCGCCGCCGCGGCCCGCCTGGCCCCCGCGGCCGGCGGGGGTGGCGCGACGAACGCCGCCCCCGCCGATCCCGGAACCCAGAACGGCGGTCCGCCGCCGGGAGGGGGCTTTTGACGCCATGCGCCGGAGAGCTTCAGTCTTGGTCGCGGTCCTGTGGTGCGTGGTGCTGCTCGCCGTGGTGGTGGTGGGCGTGCTGCACACGGCCCGGATGGACCTCCTCGTGCAAAAGAACTTCGGCGACCGCATGCAGGCCCATTACCTCGCGCTCGCGGGCGTGGAAAAGGCCAAAGCCCTCCTTTACCAAGAAGCGGCCGAGCGCAAACGCGCCCGCCGCCACCACAGCGGGGAACTCTACAATTCTCCGCAGGACTTCCGGGATGTCACGCTCGGGCGCGGCCATTTTCGTGTGTTCCGCCGGGGGCGCGAGGACGAGGGCGGCGGGACGATTTTTGGCATCACGGACGAGGAGAGCCGGCTGAACGTGAACACCGCGTCCCAGGAAATTCTCGGCAAACTCTACGGCATGACGCCGGAGATCCTCGCCGCCATCATGGACTGGCGCGATCCCGACAACACCGTCAGCCCGGGGGGCGCGGAGGCGGACTACTACCAATCGTTGCAGCCGCCCTACGTGCCGCGCAACGGCCCGCTGTTGACCGTGCGGGAACTGTTGATGGTCCGCGGCGTCACCCGCGAGCTCCTGCTCGGGCGCGACCTCCACCAAAACGGGTTCTTCGACCCCGCCGGCGACGATGCCGGCGCCCCGGAATCCTTGGATTCCGCCGGGGTGCTCGACGCGGGCTGGGCCGGCGTGCTCACCGTGGATTCCCAAGCCAACAATCTCAACGCGGGCGGCGAAACCCGGCTGGATGTGCAATCGGCCGATGAGGCCGCGCTCACCGGCGTTCCCGGCATCACCCAGCAAACCGCCCGCGCGATCGTCGCCTACCGCGGGCAAAACCGGTTCGAGAGCCTCGCGAGTTTGCTGGAGGTCACCGCGCCGCAAAACGGCAATCAACCCGGCGGCGCCCAGCCCGGCCGGGTCCGCAATGCCGGCGCCAACGGCCCCAACAACGGCAATAATGCGGGCGGCCCGACCCTGATCAGTGAAACCATGCTCGCCGAAATCGGCGATGACGTGGCGGTGGGAACCGATGAATCCCTCGCCGGCGCGATCAATGTGAACACCGCGAGCCTCACCGTGCTCATCTGTCTGCCGGGCGTCAATGACACGCTCGCCCGCGCGATCATCGCCTACCGCCGGTCCAATGGATATTTCGCCAATCCCGCGTACTTGCTCAAAGTCCCGGGCTTGACCCGGGAAATCTTCAAACAAATCGCCCCCCTCGTCACGGTGCGCTCGGATACTTTTCGGATTATGAGCGAGGGGGTGGTCAAGTCCAGTGGCGCCCGCCAACGCATACAGGTCATCGTCCGCCTCGGCGCGGGCACCGTCGACACCCTTTCCTATCGCGAGGATCTCTAAGCCCCCCATGAACCCCCAACACGTTTGCTTTGAGTTTGGTCGGGATGCCCTGCTGGTGCTCGCGGGCGACACCGGCCTGGAGGTGCCCCTGCAGCGGGGCGCCGATGGGCGGCTCACGCCCGCGGGCCGCGCCGCGGCGCTCGCCGCTTTGGCGCCGGTTTTCCCGCCCCGCGGCTGGCAGGCGGCCCGGCCCGCCTGGTGTGCCGTGGGCGCGCGCGGCGTGTCCCTGCGCCGGCTGCTCCTGCCCCCCACCGCCCCCGCGGATCGCGATCGCGTGCTGCGCCTCCAAATCGAGGCGGAGTTCCCGCTATCCCCCGATGAGTTGGCGTGGGGGGCGGTGCCCCTGCCCGGGGCCGTGCCGCCCGCCGGCGCCGCCCCCGGGGCGCAGGTTTGGTTGGCGGCCGCGGTTCGCCGCGAGCTCCTGGCCGACTACGCCGAACTCCTCACCACGGCCGGCTTCGCACCACTCTTCACCCTCGCCGCCGCCGCCCGGGCCAGCCTGGGCAACGAGGTCGAAGCGTTGCTCGACCTGGGTCCGGAGGGCGCCGAATTCGCCACTTTTGAAAACGGCGCACCCACGCTTTTACGGGCCTTGCCCTGGGGGATTGAAAACCTGCGGGCGGCCCTCCAGCGCGCCTTGGGCGTCAGCCGCGACGAAGCGGAACGGGTTTTGACCCGCTGGGAAGCGGACACGGCCGCCCCCGGTGAATACGGCCGCTTGGTGAATCAGGCCATCGACTCCGCGGTGGCGGAGCTGGCCGCGCTGGTCCGCCCCGTTTTCACCGGTCGGCGGCTGCATCTCAGCGGCCCCGCCTCTTTGCCCGGACTGGCCATCCGCCTGGCGCGCGCCCTTGGCGCGGGCATCGTCTGCGAAGTGCTGCCCCGCACCGGCGGACCCGGGCGCTCGGCCGCGGCGTTGGGTTTGCAACGCGCCGCGGCCCCGCCAGCCCCGGTGCTCCAATTATCGGCCACCGCGGCCGCCCGGGCCCTGGCTCCGGGAGCAGCGGCGCGGCCGTACGCGCTGGCCGCCGGCCTGTTGGCGCTGGGTTGCGTGCTGTTGCCATTCGGGGAAGCCTGGGTGCGGCAACCGGCCCTCGCCCGCCGGCTCGCCGCCCTCAAGACCGAACGCGAACACCTGCCCACCATCGACCGGGAGCTGGCCTTCCTCGAATACCTGCAGACCAACCAACCCGCCTACTCGGACGCCTTGCTCGTCCTCGCCAACGCCGCCCCGCCCGGCGCCAAAATTGAGAACCTGTCGATGACGCAGCGCGGCGAAGTCGCCCTCCGGGGCGCAATGCAAAACGCCACCCAGGTGACGGAATTCCGCAAGAAACTCATCGACTCGGGCTTTTTCGCGAGTGTGGTGGTGGAAGAGCAGTCCCCCACCCCCGACCGCCAGCGCGTGAACGTGCGCCTGGGCGCCCAATGGAAACCCCTGGCGGCGCGCGCGAATCTCAAAATCCCGGTCACCACCGCGCCCAATGGCGGGGGCGGCGGCGGCCCGGGCATGCCCGCCGGCTTTCCCGGAATGATGTCCGAGGGCGGGGGGATGCCGATGGGCATGCCGACCCCGGCCGGGGGGGGCAGCGATGGGGGCCCGCCCCCGGTCGCGGCCCGTCGTTCCGCCGCGGCCCGGGCGGCCCGCGGCGCCGGCCCGAGCGGGCCCATGCCCGCGTCCGGACTGCCGGAGGGTATCACCCTCCCCCCGGGGGTTGTGCTGCCGCCGGGCGTCGTGATCCCCTCGGAAGGGGCGCCGATCATGATTACCCCAATGCCCCTGCCCGAAGGTCAACCGCAATGAACCGCCCGCTTTCCCCCTCGGCAACCCCCGCAACCCTATGACCGAACGCGACCAAAGAACGGTGAAAATCGGCGCCGCCCTCGCCGTCCTGTATCTCGCCTGCTTTTACGGCCCCACGCTTTGGCGCCGGTTGGACCGCACCCGGGCGGACTATCTGGCGCTGGTTCACCAAGCGGACCAAATCCGCCAAGAACTGGCCCCCTATGAACGCCGCGGCGCGGACCTCCAGCGCTTGATGACCACGTTCAAACTCGACCCGGCCCGGCTCAACCGCGCCACGGTGGTGGCGGATGCCAGCGCCGCCATTCAGAAGTCCGCCGCGGGCGGAGTGCAACTCGGCCCCATTCGGGAATCCGCCGGCCGCACCACCGCCAAAGAACTCGCCTCCATCCAATTGGAAGCCTCCGGCCAGGTCACCGCCGTGATGGCCTTTCTCCACCGCTTGAACACCCTCGGTTATCCCTTGGTGGTCGAGTCCGTGCAAATCTCCGCCGGCGGGGCCGGCGGCGGCGGCGGCCGGCCCGGCATGATGATGGGCGGGCCCGGCATGGGCGGCGCCCCGGGGATGATCAAACTCAGTTTGGTCATCACGATTCTGGATTACGAACAATGGAAAGCCGCGGAGGTGCGCCGTGTCTAAGCAGCTCGTTTCCATACTACGCCTGGTGTGCGTCGCCCTCGCGGCGCTGCTGGTCTCCGAAGCTTCCGGCATCTGGTTGCGCCGCGCGCCGTTGGCCCGGTTGGCCCTCCCGGCGGTGCCCACGCTGGAAGCGGCGGCCACCAATAGCCCGGCCGGCGGCACGAACGCCAACCGCCCCGTAACCAATGCCTCCGGGAGCGCCACAAACCGCCCGGGCACGAACGCCCCCGGGAGCGCCGCCGGCACGAATTCGCCTTCGTCCCGCACGAACGCGCCGTCCAGGGGGACCAATGCGCCGGCGGTCGGCACCAACGCCCCCACCACCGGCACGAATACGGCTGCCGCCGGCACCAATCGCGCGGTGAATGCCGCCGCGGCCACCCGCCGTGGGCCCGCCGGCGGCAACCCCCGCCCGCCCCGCGGCGGCGGCGGCCCCGGCGGCATGGCCGGCCTGGGCCCCGACACCCCGCCCGAAATCAAGGCCCGCATCGAACGCATTTACCAAAGTGAACTTTTTGGCCCCGTGAACCACCCCGTCCCCGCCGCCCTGATCGGCATCGCGGGCGACCAAGCCTTTCTCCGCGCCGCCAACGGCCAGACCGGTCCGGTGAAGGTCGGCGCGGAACTCGGCGGCCTGAAACTCCTCCGCATCGGCGTCAACCGCGTGTTGGTCGAGGAGGACGGGGAACAGAAGGAATTGATGGTGTTCGCCGGCTTCGGCGGTGACAGTTTGCTGACTCAGAAGAAAGACCAATCCCAATGAAAAACGTGCGCAAAAAGAATCTGCAATGGGGCCTCGCCACCGCCTTCGGGTGCGCCTGCCTGATCGGGGCCGCGATGTACTGGAGTGACCAGGCCGCCCGGGCGCAAAGCTCCGCCAAACCCGCCGAACCCAATCCGCCCCCCACCCCGTCCACCCCGCCGCCGCCCGCGACCGCCGCCACGCCGGCACCGGCCCCCGCGGCCAAAACCCTAGCACGCCGCCGGCCGTCCGATGCGGCT